>JAJZPI010000200.1 GCA_021811275.1 Deltaproteobacteria bacterium | reverse complement strand
GACCACGCCCGGCTCCAGGCTGGTTTCCGGGGCCGCGGCGGCGGCCAGCGAAGGCGCCCGCAAAGCCAGGGCCTGGGCCGGCACGGGGTCGCCTCCGCCCACTTCTATTTTGAGAACCCGCCCCAGTGACAGCCCGGCGGCCTGGGCCAGGGCCTGGGCCTGGGAGCGGGCGTCGGCCAAGGCCGTCTCCTGGGCCTGACGGCGGGCCTCGGCGGGGTTGGACAGCAACCAGCTGGGCCCCGATATTTCGTTGGCCCCGGCGGCGACGGCCGCGTCCAGGATGTTCCCCAGGGTCTGGGGCTGCGACGAGATTATCTCCAGCCGGTTGCTGGCCTGGTAGCCGACCTTACGGTAGCGCCGGGCGTTGTTGTCCCACTCGTTGCGGGGGCTCAGGAAATAGCCCACGGTGCGCAGCTTGTCCTGCGGCCCCAGCTTGGCCTTGACCGCCGCCGTAACCTTATCCATCGCCGCGGCGTTGGCCCTGGCCGCCTCGTCGGCCGTGGCCGTCTGGTTGGTGACCCCCACCACCAGCCGGCCCCGATCCGGGGCGATCTCCAGGTAGGCCTGGCCCGAAACCGAAACGCGGGGGGTGTTGTCCGGGCAGTCGGCGGCCCAAGCAGGGCCGGCGGCCCGGGCCAGCACCATAAGGGCCAGGGCCGGCAGGGCCAAAACCATCAGGGTCCGGGCCTGGGCGATCGGGGTGCGCGGCATGGCTAAGGCTCCTCGCTAAATTTTTTGACGGCGCGGGCCGGCCGGGCCGGCCCGGCCGGCAGCCATCATTCTAGCACAGCTCGTCTCCCGCCCCGGCGGATCGGCCCCGGCCGAATTTGGCCAAGGCCCGCAGCCGGCCCTTGCAACTGGCGGTCGATTATTGATAAATGATTATCAAGCGTGTCTTGGCCTCACCTCAGCCATGCCGACTGGAGGATCAACCCGTGTTGCCCACCCTAAGCTTCCAGGTCAACCCCAAGCTGCCCCCCCAACTCAAGGCCTTGGCCAGCCTGGCCAACAACCTGTGGTTTTCCTGGAATCCCGAGGCGGTGGAGATCTTCCAGCGCATCGACTCCGTGCTTTGGTCCAACGTCTCCCACAACCCGCGGGCCATGCTCAACCAGATCGGTCAGGACCGCCTGACCTCCCTGGCCAAGGACGCCGGCTTCGTGGCCCAGTTGGAACGGGTGGCCGGGCAGATGGACACCTACCTGCAATCGGTGGGCTGCCCCTTCCTGGCCGACCGCGCCCCGGAGAACATGAAGATCGCCTACTTCTCCGCCGAGTACGGCCTGGCCGACTGCCTGCCCATCTACTCCGGCGGCCTGGGCATACTGAGCGGAGACCACCTGAAGAGCGCCAGCAACCTGAATCTGCCCCTGGTGGCCGTGGGCCTGGCCTACCGCCAAGGTTACTTCACCCAGTACCTCAACCCCGACGGCTGGCAGCAGGAGGAGTACCACCCCAACGACTTCTACAACATGCCCATGGACCTGGTGAAGGACGAGCAGGGCAACGAGGTCGTCATCCAGGTGGACATTGAGGGCCGGCCGCTGGCGGCCCGCATCTGGCAGGTGCACGTGGGCCGGGTCTCCCTCTATCTCATGGACGCCAACATCGAGCGGAACCCCGACGACCTGCGCGCCATCACCCACCAGCTCTACGGGGGCGACACCGAAATGCGCATTCGCCAGGAGATCCTGCTGGGCATCGGCGGGGTGCGCCTCTTGAAGACCCTGGGCCAGGAGCCCACGGTCTTCCACATGAACGAGGGCCACAGCGCCTTCGCCGCCCTGGAGCGCATCCGCCAGCTCAGGCTGGACAAGGGGCTGTCCTTCGACGAGGCCCGCGAGATGGTCAAGGCCACCAATTGCTTCACCACCCACACCCCGGTCCCGGCGGGCAACGACTACTTCGAGCCGGATTTGGTCCGCCGCCACTTCCAGGGCTACGTGGCCGAGTTGGGCCTGAGCCTTCCCGTGCTCCTGGGCTACGGCCGGGTCCATCCCACCGACCAGCAGGAGCCCTTCTGCATGACCGTGCTGGCCCTGCGCCTGTCGGCCTTCAACAACGGCGTCAGCCAGCTCCACGGCCAGGTCAGCCGCGAGATGTGGAAGGACTGCTGGCCCCACTTCCCCCTGGAAGACGTGCCCATCGCCGCCATTACCAACGGCGTGCACATCCCTTCCTGGATCAGCGTGGAGATGGCCTACCTCTACTACCGCTATCTGGGCCCGGTCTGGATGGAAGACCCCGACAGCGCGGCGGTCTGGCGCGGCATCCTCGACATCCCCGACGCCGAGCTCTGGCGCGCCCACGAACGCCGGCGTTCGCGCATGGTGGCCTTCGTGCGCAGCCGCCTGGTGGCCCAGCTCCGGCGGCGGGGCGCCGGAGCCGAGGCCTTGCGCCAGGCCTCGGAGGTACTGCAAACCGACGCGCTCACCGTGGTCTTCGCCCGCCGCTTCGCCACCTACAAGCGCGCGGTGCTGGTCATGACCGACCCCGACCGCCTGGAGCAGATCCTCTGCAACCCCAAGCGCCCGGTGCAGTTGATCTTCGCCGGCAAGGCCCACCCCAAGGACAACGAGGGCAAGGAGTTCATCCGCCGCATCGTCTCCTTGAGCCAGGAGCCCCGCTTCCGCCACCACTTGGTCTTCCTGGAAAACTACGACATCAACCTGGCCCGCTATCTGGTCCAGGGCGCCGACGTCTGGCTCAACAACCCCCGGCGGCCCCTGGAGGCCTGCGGCACCAGCGGCATGAAGGCCGCGGCCAACGGCGCCCTCAACCTCTCCGTGCTCGACGGCTGGTGGGACGAGGGCTTCAAGCCCGGCCTGGGCTGGGCCATCGGCGGCGGGGAGGTCTACGAGGACGAGGAGTATCAGGACCAGGTCGAGGCCCGCAGCCTCTACCGCACCCTGGAGAACGAGGTGGTCCCCCTGTTCTACGACCGTCACGAGGAGGGCCTGCCCCGGCGCTGGATCGCCTTCATGAAGCGCGACCTCTCCGAACTCTGCCCGGTCTTCAACAGCCACCGCATGCTGGAGGACTACGCCGACACCTGCTACCTCCCCGCCTCCCTGCGCTACAACTCCCTGGCCGAGGGCGGCCTGGCCAGGGCCCGCGCCCTGGGCGCCTGGACCAAGCGCATCATGGAGCAGTGGCACCAGGTGGAGGTCACCCGCGTCACCAGCCCCAACTCCGCCACCCTAACCTGGGGCGAGGACCTGGAGGTGCGGGCCAGCGTGCGCCTGGGCGGCCTCACCCCCGACGACGTCTCCTGCGACGTCTACTACGGCCCCTTGAGCGCCGGCGGCGATTTCCAGAACCGCAAGACCGAGCCCATGCAGGCGGCCGGCGGCCAGGACGGCTACTACGAGTTCCAGGGCCGCGTGGCCTGCCGCGACACCGGACGCATAGGCCTCAAGGTCAGGGTCGTCCCCTCCCATCCCGACCTGAGCACCAAGTACGCCCTGGGCCTCGCCGCCTGGGGCTAGGGGCGTGCGGCCCCGGCCATGGCGGGTCGGGTCAGGTTGTCGCGATAACGAGCCTTGCGGGCTCCCGTTGTGGACTTGGGGCGGGAAAAACAAGGCCCGGGGACGGGCGCCAGCGGCGGGGCTGAGCGGGTCGACCGCGCTCCTGTTGAAAGATCGCATCGGCCAATACCGGAATCCGGTGGTGGGGCAGATTGGCGAAAGCCTAACCCGCCTTTCGCGTCCTGCCCTCTCATGCCAAATCAATCCAAGCCATTCATGGCTTTGATCGCCGACCGGTTGGGCAAAAGGGTGATTTTGCCCTGACTCGCGATCGCGTGCGCGCCCGGCGGGCCGTCCATGGCCCGCTTCGGCCATTGCGTGATCAAATAGTGTTTCACGGGATTACTATCCGCTCTCCCAAACTGTGTACTCGTTTCACCATGCGATGGCCTCAAGCCGGGAACCTTGTCCAGGCTTCCATGGCGGCAATGACGCGATGGGAACCTGGGGCGTTCTGCCGCGCTCCGGCTGGCTCATGGGCCGCTGCCGCATTGCGCACACCTCGGGGCAAAAAGCCTGCCAAGGCCCAACTGACGGCTTTTCCTGGTTTTTACCTTGACCATCCTCGGTTGCGGCGCCGCCGTTGAGGCACATTGCACACCCCCCAACCGCGGCCCTTGAGTTTCCCGGCGGTGGCCACGAGATTTTGATCAATTAAGCCAACCACTTGAGCCAAACCCTGCCGCCCTGGCACGGCCCATGCTTTCTTGATGGGCAAAGACGAACCCAAGGCCCTCAAGGGGCAGGGAGGCATCCAATGGCCAAGAGAGAAAGCAAGGTTCCGCGCGTTTTCGACATGGACAACCGGTTGTGCCTGTGGTCGGCGACCGGAGTGGTCGAGCCGAAGCTCTGTCACAACGCCTTTGATTGCATTAGCTGCGCCTTCGACAAGGCCATGCAGCGCAAGAAGAGCATGGGCTGGCTGGCCGCAGGCCTGGAAGAGCCCCCGCAGCCCGGCGGCCTGTGGAACAGGGAGCGTTGGCTGCAAACCGCGCCGGATCAGCGCTGGTGCCGCCATATGCTCTCCGGCCGGGTAACGGCCAGAACCTGCGATCACCTCTACGAATGCGGCAATTGCGAGTACGACCAGATGATAGAGGACAACCCCTCCCCGCAAGCGGACGACAGCCTGCCCCTGGTCTACGCCGCCGGCTTCAAGGTCCCGCCCAACTACTATTTCCACCCCGGCCACACCTGGGCCAGACTGGAATACGGGGGACGCCTGCGGGTGGGCCTGGACGACTTGGCCGCCCGGGTCTTCGGCCCCGCCGACGAATTCCGCCTGCCCCGGTTGGGGGAGGCGGTTCGCGGCGGAGGGGCGGAACTGGCCTTCTCCCGCGGCGGACGCCAGGCGCGAGCCCTTTGTCCGGTGGAGGGCGTGGTGGTGGCCAGCAATCCCCAGGCCCTCAAGCGGCCTCCGGAGATGTGCCGTTCGCCATACCTGGAGGGCTGGCTCCTACTGATCGAGCCGGTGCGCATGCAGCGCGACCTGCTGGGCCTCATGACCGGCGATGACGGCGTGGACTGGATGACCGAAGAATCACAGCGCCTATCTGACCTCATCACCGCCGAGAGCGGGCAGCGCCTGGCGGCAACCGGCGGCCGGGTGGTGGCGGATGTGTTCGGCAGCGTCCCGGGCCTGAACTGGCATCATCTGGTGGACAAGTTCCTGCGGCCCTAAGACCAATTTGAGACCATTGCACGGGGCGTCCTGCCCCGTGCAATGTCGGCTTGGCAACAGTGCGATTTTGCCAACCTTCTCAAATTGCTCTCCTTGCCAGGGTCGCAATTTGGCGGGCCATCCCCGGGGTCCCCAGCCAACTTGTTGGCTGGGGTGAGCTTTGGCCCCCATGCCAATTAGCGCTCAAACTACTCGGTTGAACACTAATTGGCATCATTCCGTCCGGGCCCCGGGGCCCGGAGCAAGGCC
>JAJZPI010000029.1 GCA_021811275.1 Deltaproteobacteria bacterium | reverse complement strand
GGTCCCCATGCGCGAGTATCCCTACTTCGCCTACACGCCCGAAGAGGCCGAGAACCTGACCTGGACGGGTTTTTGCTGCAACAATCTGGCTCTCTATGCCATCCGGCGTCCTGGCCGGATGGCGGTGGTGGCCCAAGGGTGCGTGACGCGCAACCTGATCGGGCTGGTGCAGGAGAAGCAGGTCAAGCGGGAGGACCTCTACATCCTGGGCGTCAACAGCCCGGGCATGCTCGACCGCCGGCGCATCCAGGCTCTGGCGCCGGGCAAGGTGATCACGGAGGTTGAGGAGAAGGGCGACCAGGTGATCGTCAAGGGGATGGGTTTTGAGCCCCTTACGGTGGAGCGCAAGAAGGCCATGCGCCAGAACTGCTACACCTGCCTGCACCGCAACCCGGTGATCGTTGACGAGATGCTGGGCGAGGCCGGGCCGGAGACCCACGGTGGCAATCTGGACAACGTGGCCGGACTGTGGGAGAAGCTCACCCCCGAGGTGCGCTGGGCCAAGTTCGCGGAGGCGATCAAGGACTGCATCCGCTGCTACGCCTGCCGTGACGCCTGCCCCTTGTGCTACTGCAACGTCTGCTTCGTCGATGAGAGCCAGCCCCAGTGGTGCGGCAAGACTCAAGACCAGGCGGACGTGGCCACCTTCCATCTGCTGCGGGCCTTCCACTGCGCGGGCCGCTGCACGGACTGCGGGGCGTGCGAAAGCGCCTGTCCTATGGGGATCAAGATGCGCCGCTTCACCATGAAGCTGGAGAAGGACGTGCGCCATCTCTACGGCTATGAGCCGGGCCTGAGCCTGGAGCAGCAGCCGCCGATGACGGTGTACCGGCCCAACGATCCTCAGGACTTCATCAACTAAAGGAAGGCGGCCATGGCTGAGAAGATATTGGCCAAAGACAAGCTGGAGGGTTTCCTCGGGGCGCTCAGGCAGAGCCACGAGGTGTTCGCTCCGGCCATGGTGGAAGGCAAGGTGGCCTGGGCGCCGGTGGAGGGAGCCGAGGGACTGCTGTGGGAGTTCGCCAACAGCGAGATGAGCCCCAAGGACTTCTTCTTCCCCCAGACCGAGTGCATGATGCGCTTTGTCAACAAGGCCGACGACCCACAGGGCATGATCATGCAGGCCGAGCCCTTGTTGAATAAGCAGCGCGCTCTCCTGAACATCCGGCCTTGCGACGCCAAGGCCTTCCAGGTCCTGGACCTGATTTTCATCCAGGACGAGATGACCAACGACATCTATTGGCGGGACAAGCGGGAAAAGACCGTGCTGATCGGCCTGGCCTGCAACGATCCCTGCCCGACCTGCTTCTGCACCAGCGTGAACTGCGGTCCGCACCATGAAACGGGCCTGGACCTCCTGCTGGTCGACCTGGGCGACAAGTTCCTGGTGAAGGTTCTCACGGACAAGGGCGAGGCTCTGACCAAGGACCTGCCGGCGGCGGGAGCGGAGGAGGCCAAGGCGGCCTCCGCGCTCAAGGCCAAGGCCGAGGCCCAGATAACGGCCAAGGTGGGCATGGACAAGGTCAACGCCGCTGAGGTGATGCCCCTTTACGAGCTGCCTTTGTGGGACCGGGTGATGGAGAACTGCCTGAACTGCGGCACCTGCACCTTCTGCTGCCCCACCTGCCACTGCTTCGACATCCAGGACGAGACCTCGGGCGAGGCGGGACGGCGAGTGCGCAACTGGGACTACTGCATGAGCTGGCTGTTCACCATGCACGGCACCGGCCACAACCCCCGCGGCGCCAAGAAGGACCGGGTGCGCCAGCGCTTCATGCACAAGTTCAAGTACATCCCCATGAAGCGCGGCGGCGAGATCGGGTGCGTGGGCTGCGGACGTTGCGTGCAGCTCTGCCCGGTGAACATCGACGTGCGCGCCGTCGTCAACCAGATGAACGGTTAGGCGGGGAGGGAGCAAATGAGAAACACCTACATACCCTACCCGGTGCGCATCAAGCAGACTCGGGTCGAGACCGAGGACAAGCAGCTCAAGTCCTTCCAGCTTGAGTTCATCAATGACGCCGACGCCGAGGCCTTCAAATACGCCCCCGGCCAGTTCGCCGAGCTTTCGGTATCGGGCTACGGCGAGATACCCATCGGCATCGCCTCCAGCCCCACCGAGGGCAAGGACCTCCTGTTCACGGTCAACAAGGTGGGCGTGGTCTCCAGCCGGCTGCACGACATGAAGGCCGGCGACGTCATGGGCGTGCGCGGCCCCTTGGGCAACAGCTATCCCTTGAAGGCGGCCGAGGGCAAGAACATCGTGATCGTGGCTGGCGGCTTCGCCGTCACCACCCTGCGCTCGACCATGATCTGGCTGCTGGACCCGGCCAACCGCAAGAAGTATGGCGAGATCACCTTCATCTACGGCGCGCGCACCCCGGGCATGCTGCTCTACACCGAGGAGTGGAAATCCTGGCAGGCCAGCGGGCAGGCCAACGTGCACGTGACCATCGACCGCGAGGCCCCGGGCTGGGACGGGCTGGTGGGCTTCGTGCCCACGGTCACCGGCGAGGTGGCTCCCAAGCCCGACAACGCCATCGCGCTCATCTGCGGCCCGCCCATCATGATCAAGTTCACCCAGCCGGTCTTCGACAAGATGGGCTGGCAGCCCGATCAGATCGTCATGAGCCTGGAGAACCGCATGAAGTGCGGCATCGGCATCTGCGGCCGCTGCAACGTCGGGCCCCACTACGTCTGCAAGGACGGTCCGGTCTTCACCAAGGCGCAGCTGGACAAGCTGCCCAGGGAATACTAGTATCGCAAAGGTCTAAAGGCCTCCAATTCAGGGGAGACGATTATGAGCCAAGAGCCATTGAAGCTGGGTAAGCGCGAGAGCAAGCTCCGCGTCGATCCCAAATGGGCCGACGTGTGCCTGACCTGCGGCACCTGCGCCGGCGGCTGTCCGGTCACGGGCGTGGACGGCTTCGATCCCCGCAAAGCGGTGCGCATGGCCGCCCTGGGGCTCGACGACGAGCTTATCAATTCCCGCTGGCCCTGGATCTGCACCCTGTGCGGCCGCTGCGAGCGAGCCTGCCCCATGGGGGTGGAGATCGTGGCCATGACCCGGACCGCGCGCGGTCTGCGCGAGCGTGACAAGGTGCCCGGCCCCATCCACAAGGGCGCCATGATGTCCATGCAGCGCGGCAACAACCTGGGCATCCCCAAGGACGACTTCGTCCAGCTCTTGGCCGAGGTGGGTCATGAGGAGATGGACGAATGCTGCCCCGGTTTCTACGTGCCCGTCGACAAGGTCGGGGCGCGGGTCATCACCACCATCAACTCCAAGGAGCCCTTCGGCGAGCCCGAGGATATGCGCTTTTGGTGGAAGATATACTACGCCGCCAAGGAGTCCTGGACCGTCTCCAGCACCGAGTGGGAAGGCGTGACCTGGGGCCTGTTCAGCGGTGACGACGAAACCATGAAGGAGCAGGCTCGGCGGGTGCTGGACAATGCCCGGCGCCTGAAAGCCGAGGTCTTGCTCCTACCCGAGTGAGGCCACGCTTATTTTGGGACTAGGCTTAGTCTCAAGAAGTGGTTCCCCGAGGCCTTCACCGAGTTCAAGGTCATGAACGTCTTTGAACTCATGATGGAATATATCAAGGAAGGCCGGGTGAAGATCGATCGCGAGAAGTTCGCGGGCAAGCTGACCACGGTGCACGATCCCTGCAACTACGGCCGCAAGTCCGAAAAAACCTTCGGCCATGGCTACTACGACGAGATCCGCTGGATCGTCGACCAGATCTGCGACACCTGGGTGGACACCTACTCCAGCCGTGAAAACAACTTCTGCTGCGGCGCGGGCGGCGGCGCCTGGGCCATGCCCTACGTCAACGAGCGCCTTTACTACGGTCGCAAGAAGGCCGAACAGATCAAGCAGTCCGGCGCGGAGCTGGTAATCGCCCCCTGCCACAACTGCCGTGACCAGATCATGAAGGGCCTCACCAAGGAATACGACCTTCCCATCGAGACCATGTATTTGTGGGAGCTGTTGGCCGAGTCTCTCATCATCGAGCCCTGGAGCGAGGAGGAAGTGGCCAAGGCCGAGGCCGAGGCCGCCGCTCAGTGGGAGGCTCTGGGCGTGGTTCTGGAAGACGAAGAGGAAGAAGAGGAGGAGTAGCTCCTCCCCGGTCTTTCGGGTCGCAACGTCGGGGCCGTCCGCAAGGGCGGCCCCGCCTCTATTGAGAGCTGGCCGTCGGCGTCATATACTGAACGAGCGGATGACGAACCACCGCGAAGGGGGTGTGCCATGGCCGAGATCAAGTCCAGCATAGAGATTGCAATGGAGCGGGCCGCCGCCATGGGCGGGGCTAGCCGCGAGGAGATGGCAGCCGAGGAGGGCCGCCGCCAGGGCAAGGCCCTGGGCCGCCGCGCCGCGGCGGGCGACCTGAGCGGGCCGGATCTGCGCGCGGGCCTCGACCGCTTGGCCGCCGGCGAGCGCCAGGCCGCAGTGGCCACGGCCGGCGAGACCCTGCTCAAGGAGCTGGAGGAGGGCCGCCACCAGGCCCTGGAGGCCCTCCTGGCCCTGGCCCAGGATACTCCGGCCGAGGGTCCGGCCCGGGAGTTGGCCGGAATCATGGGCATGGAGGACAAGGTGGAGGGGCAATTGCGCCAGGATCTGGCCGAGGAGATGAAGGCGCAGCTCGCGGCCCTTGGCATCGGCGGCTCGGCCGTCCGGCCCAACCCCCTGGCCCACCCCGACTTGGAGGCCCGCGCCGGCGAGGCCCTGGCCCGCCTGGAGGCCCGCCGTCAGGAATTGGGCCAGTCCCTCAAGGAGGCCCTAACGGGGTAGGGGGCCTCGACTCCCCGGGCGGGTCGGGCGGCCCTGTGCTTCCGGCCCGCCTTGCCCGCTCCCGTACAAGCTCTGATTTAACATCCAAAGGGCGGGGTTTATCCCGCCCGGCTTGATTCTTCCTACATCTGGTTGAAGTACATCTTCTGGATGAACTCGAAGTTCTTTTTTATCGAGGCCGAGCCCTTGATGACTGGCCCGTGGCCGGGCAGCACCCATTCCAGGTCCAGGGCGGCTACCTTCATGATGGACTGCTTGAGCTGCTCGGCGTTGCCGCCGGGAAAGTCAACCCGCCCCACACCTTGGGCGAAGACCAGGTCGCCGGCGATCAGGGCCTTGTGCCGGGGCCAGTACAGGCAGATGTGGCCCGGTGAATGGCCGGGGGTGTGGATAACCTGGAAGGATTCCCCGTCCAAGGTCAGCTCGCCTTCATCCAGGAAGATGTCGAAGGTGATCTCGGGCATGGAGAGCCCCAGAGAGGCGGCCAGCTGCCGGCCCTCGCCCTCCAGGTAGGCCGCCTCAGTGGCGTGAATGGCCACCTTAAGCCCGGCCCGTTGCAGGGGAATGGCCGCTTCCAGGTGGTCGGGGTGGCAGTGGGTGAGCAGCACCAGCCGAGGCATCGCCTTGATCTGATCGCGGGAAAGCCCCATCTCCACGTGCTGGAAGAGCCGGGCGTGGCCGGGGTCGATGAGCATGCTGGCCGCGCCCCCGGCCAGGTAGGCGTTGCAGTTGTTGGCCTGGGTGTGGGTCCAGGGGTAGACGTAGAGTTCTTCTGCCAGCTTCATGAGCGCACCATTTTCCAGCCCCGGGACAGGGCC
The DNA here is from genome assembly GCA_021811275.1 of Deltaproteobacteria bacterium. Lineage (GTDB taxonomy): Bacteria > Desulfobacterota > Desulfarculia > Desulfarculales > Desulfarculaceae > JACRDC01. The sequence goes on along the minus strand of JAJZPI010000029.1, from coordinate 24,513 downwards.
TCTCGGTTGGGGGCCATCTTGGCCGGGGGAAACATCTGGGCCAGCCCGGCCTCGATCTCCTTTAGTCCGATGGGCAGGATTCCGCTGGCCGCCAGCGCGCCCAGCATCACCACGTTGGCCAGGATGGGCGAGCCCAGCGCCAGGGCGGCTTGGGTGGCCGGCACCCAGAGCAGGCGGCCCGCCACCTGGCCAAGGGCGGCCTTCAAGTCCGCCAGGTCCGGATAGCTGGACTGGCCGCTGATGACGTTGATGGGCAGGAGCGGGCGGTCGTTGGTGATCACCACCACCTCCGGTTGACCGTACTGGGGCAGCACCCTCAAGGCTTCCAGGGGCTCCAGGCTGACGATGGCCGTGGCCTGGTTTTCCGGGATCAAGGGGCCCATGGTCCGGTCCCGGCTGACGCGGACCATGCTCATGACCGCCCCGCCGCGTTGGGAAAGCCCGTAGGTCTCGCCCACGGTTACCACGTAGCCGGCGGCCAGGAGCGCCCGGCCCAGCACTTGGCTGGCCAGGACGTTGCCCTGGCCGCCCACGCCGGTGATGAGGATGTTCAGGGGGTCGTGGACCAGGTCGCTCATGCCGCATCCTCCTTGGCCTGGGCCTTGATGGCGCCGGCCGGGCAGATCTGGGCGCAAACCCCGCAGCCGACGCAAACCACCTCGTCGATGGCCGCCCGGCCCCGGGCCTCGTCAAAGACCAGGCCCGGGCAACGGAATACCCGTGTGCAGTAGCGGTGACAGCCGCAGTCCTCGCCTCGGCAGAGCTTTTCGTCCACGCTCATGCGCCAGGGGTGGCCTCCTCGCCGGCCCTGCACCAGGGCGCAGACCCGGCGGAAGATTAGCACCCGCAGGCCGTCCGGCTGTTGTAGGGCGTCATAGAGGGCTTCCTGGGCCGCGCCCAGATCGTAGGGGTCAACCACCTGGGCCGGCAGGCCGATGGCCCGGCAGAAGGACTCCACGTCCACCGCCACGCCCGGTTGGCCGGTGGCGGTGACCCCGGTGCCGGGATGGGGCTGGAAGCCGGTCATGGCCGTGGCCGAGTTGTCCAGTACCACCAGCACGTAGTCGGACCGGTTCCAGCGGGCGTTGATCAGCCCGGGCAGGGCGGCGTGAAAGAAGGTGCTGTCCCCGACCACGCAGACCACCGGCTGCTTGAAGCCCAGCTTCTTGAGCTGGCCCAGTCCCGAGGCCACGCCCAGGCCCGAACCCATGCAATGCACGGAGTTGACCCGTTCGAAGCCGGTGGGGTGCAAGCCCAGGGTGTAGCAGCCGATGTCGCCGCTGACGATGCCCTGGCGGCCGTCCACGGCCAGGGTCTGCTTGATGGTCCAGTAGCTGGCCCGATGGGGGCAGCCGGGGCAAAAGGCCAGGTCGCGGGGAGCGGCCATGCCCTGGGCCAGTTGCGTGGCCTGGAGCCGATAGTCCTTCGCCACCGGCAGCCAGGAAAGCCCCAGGATGCCGGCCATGGCCCCGGCCAGCTTGCCAGGGGTCATTTCGCCGATCAAGGGCAGATGGCCGGAGCCCTTGCCGAAGAAGTTCATGACCCCCAGCCGGGGGGCGTTCTGGGCGTAAAGCGCCTTGATCTCGGTCTCCAGGAAGGGATCTATCTCCTCGGCGAAGAGGACGTGGGAGGCCTTCTCCAGGCGGGAGAGGATCATATCCTCGTCCAGGGGCCAGGTGCATCCCAGCTTGAGGATGCCCACCCGGCCCTCGACATCCAGCATGCGCCGGGCTTCGGCGGCATAGAGCGCCGAGCTGGCCGAGGCGATGACCAGGAGATCGGGCCGGTCCGGGCCCTGGTAGCGGTTGAAGCCGCTCGCGGCCATGATTGACCGGGCTCGGGCCAGCTTGTCGAGCATGACCTGGTGTCGGGGCACCACCGGCACGGTGAACCAGCGGGTCTTGGGGTCCCAGTAGGGCAGGGCGCGCCCGGCCGGCAGTTCGCCGGGCACCACCCCGGCCCGGGTGTGGGAAAGCCGGCTCACCGAGCGCAGCACCACAAGGTTGCCGATGGCCTCGCTCAGCTCGAAGGCGAAGCGCATCATGGCCAGGCATTCTTCCGGGGTGGCGGGCTCCAAGAGCGGCAGGCTGGCCAGGCGGGAGATGAAGCGGGCGTCCTGCTCGTTGGTGCTGGAGATGCCCGAAGGGTCGTCGCAGGTCACCAGCACCAGCCCGCCCCTGACTCCGCTTATGTTCAGGTTGCAGATGAAGTCCTGGGCCACATTGACGCCGTTCTGCTTCATGGAGGCCATGGCCCGGAGCCCGGTGAAGCTGGCGGCGGCGGCGCTCTCCAGGGCCACCTTCTCGTTGGCCGACCATTCCACGTGAATGCCGGCGCTGTCGGCGCTGTCGGCCAGGGACTCCAGGATTTCGCTGCTGGGGTTGCCGGGATAGGCGGCGGCAAGGGAAATCCCGGCCTCCAGGGCGCCCCGGGCGATGGCCTCGTTGCCCTGAAGAAGAACAGCCGCGCCGGGAGCAAGCTTGGTCAGATCAGCCATGGTTGATTTCCTCCCGCGCGCTGCCGGCCCTGGCGCGCTTGCCCGCGGCGGCGGCGGTCAGGTGGGCCCAAGACTCCTCCGGCACGGCCTTGGCCTCAACGAGCCCCTTGGCCAGGGCCAGCTCCATGAGGTCCTGGCCGGTCCGGCTGCGGGCGATGATGGTGTTCCAGCCGGGGCTGCCCTCGGCCGCCCCCACCGAGATGTCGGCCAGCTCGGCGGTCAGGTCTGGGCAGAAGGCGCAGCCCTTGAGGGTGATGGGGCGCACTTTTTCCAGGGGAATCTCGCTCACACCCCGGCGGGTGGTCACCACCAGCACCCCGGCCGGCGGTGGCGGGAAGTCGCTGCGGGTCACCGCGCCCTCCACCCCGGCCTGACCCAGCACCTGGCGCAGGCCGCGAGCCGAGAGGTTCATGGTGCAGAACAGGCCGATGACCAGCTTGAGCCGCCGGCCGGCGGGATAGCGCGGGTGGGCGCCCATGGCCGCGGCCGCCAGGCTCTGGCAGGGCAGGGCCACCACGCCCAAGGGGTGCTCCGCCGGCTCGGCCAGGGCCTGGTTCAGGGCCTGCAGCGAGCCGCCGGCGGCGTAGATGGAGCCGGCGCAGGCCAGCACGCCCTCGCGGTCGCGCACGCGCACCCCCTCGGGGGTTCCGCGCTGGCCGGCCTGGGTCAGCACCGCCTCCTCGATCAGGCCCTGCTCAAGGGCCAGGGCGGTGAGCGCGCTGACCACTCCGCCGTATTGCGCCCGTCCGCCCAGGTCGGCGGCCTGGGCTCGGCCCCACCAGGCCCGGCGCACCGGCCCCAGAGGGGCCTCGTCGCCGAGGCCGCGCGCGGCCTGTAGTCCGGCGCGCCTCTGCCGGGGGTCCGGGCCCGGATTTTGGGGGCAGAGGTCGATACAGCGGCCGTCGGCGAGCCCGCAGGGGTCGGGGGCCGCCACCTGGCCATCGTACAACAACAGATGCGGGCAAAGGCCCAGGCAGGCCCCGCAGGCCACGCAAAGGCCGGGGTCCAGGACTTCTTGCCGCAGGCGGTCGAGGCAGGCCGCCGGCGGGGTGCTCGCGGCTGAGGCTTGCGTCATGTATTACCTCGGAGTAAGGGGTGAAGCCCTTTCAGGGATAGCAGGGCGGGGGGAAAAAATCAACTTCGGGCGCGTGCCGCAGCTGCCGAAGGCGTACCCTGCGCGCCGGGGCCGCGTCGGCCCCGCCTGCTCACTGATGCCAACCTCTTTTTTTGGGGGTTGAATCACAAAAGGCGGGTCATGCCGACCAGCTGAAGATGCGGTGCGGACTCGATTGCCTTCCGCCGTCCGAGGCGGGGGCGGAGGTCACGCGCTTATGATTGTCATGTTTTATGGGACAATGTCATGTCATGCGAGACTTATAAGCAGGGGGTCAAATTCAGGAGTTGCGTTTATCTGGATAACATACTGTTTAATTTGAATATATTATCACTAATCATAGGCATACTTTATGCTTATGATTCTGCCCGATACCCGACAGCCTAGCCTGCCAGCTGTTCAACATGTCGGTTTAGTAGGTGCGCCCCATCCAGGGAGTAGCCTTGGCCTTACGGTTAAGGCTCCCCTTTGTGAGGCCATGGGTTACTACCTATTATGCGGAGGTGAACGGCCATGCCAAGCAGCGTTCAGGGGGAAGGCCCCGATCTTCACTCTGGCAAGCGAGTAACTGAAGGCAAATACCTTACTTTCCATTTAGCCGAAGAGGAATTCGGCATCGGCATCCTCAAGGTGAAGGAGATCATCGGAATGATGCCCTTCACCCCCATTCCCCGCACCCCAGAATTCGTCAAGGGGGTCATCAATCTGCGCGGCAAGGTGATCCCGGTCATAGATCTCAGGCTCAAGTTCGGCATGGACTCCGTTCCCTACGACGACCGCACCTGCATCGTGGTGGTGGAGGTTTGCGGCGGAGAGAGCTCCACCTCTATAGGCATCGTGGTGGACGCGGTCAATGAGGTGGCCAATGTCAAGGGCGAAGAGGTGGAGGCTACGCCCAGCTTCGGTATATCGCTGGATACCGCGTACATCCTTGGCATGGCCAAATGTGCTGACAACGTCCGCATCTTGCTGGACATCGACCGCGTGCTCGGCGAGGACGAGGTCGAGATACTCAGCCGGGCGGCTTAGGAATGAACATTTGGAAAGGAACTTATATTTCTTTGCATGAAAGGGGTGGGGTCGTGAAGAATTTGAAGCTCTCGGCGAAGATAACTCTGGGGTTTGGCTTGCTGGTTCTCATCGTTTTGCTTATGGGAGGCATGGCCGTCTACAACATGAAGCAGGCCGAGTACGCCAGCAACGTCCTGGACACGCAGAACCTTGACGAATTGGATCTCGTAAGCCATCTCGAGCGCCGCGTGCAGCAACTCATGTACAACATGCGCGGCTACGCCATGCGAGGGGACAAAATCTACCTGGAAGCCGCCGAAAAGGATGAGCCTGAAATTGACAAGTCCCTGGAGAAGGGCAAGGAGATGGTGCAGATGATGCCTTTCCTCGCTCGGCTGCGCGGTTTGGTGGAAAAGGGCACGGGCATCATGGGCGAATTCGAGGGATTGACCAGGCAACTCGTATCCAGCAATGAAGCGATTGAACAGAGCCGTAACGCTTTGGATGAGGGAGCCCGGAAATTCATGGCGGAGGCCAATGGCTTTCTTGATATCGAGACCAAGGCCATGTTGGCCGATATCGAAGCATCCAGCGACGCGGACAAGTTGCGCGAGCCTGTCAAGAAGGTCGTGATTATCAACGACATCACCGACGCCGGCAACGCGCTTCGCGTTGCCACCCAAAAGGCCCAGGCAAATAATGACATCAAGATAGCCCGGGAAGGCATGAAACATTTCGAAACGATCATGCAAAAGCTCGAACAACTGAAGCCCATGGTCCACCGAGCCGAGAACGTCCGGCAGTTGGAAGAAATCAAGGGCGGGGTAGAGCAGTACCACAAGGCCATGGCCGGACTGCTTGCCAACTGGCAGACCCGGGAAGAAGTCGCCAGCAAGGAGACCGCCGCAGGAAACAGGTTGTTGGAGTTGACCCTCGACTCCTCGCGCCAAAGCATGGCTGAGGCCAATACGCATGCCGGTCAAAATACCGCCAGGTTGTCCAACTCTGCGACGATCACGATCGTGGGGCTGTGCGTGGCCATGGCCTTGGGCGCAGTGCTGGCGTTTTTCATCACCCGCAGCATCACCAAGCCCATAAACGCGGCAATCGAGGGCCTGGCCGAAGGCTCGCAGCAGGTAGCTTCGGCGGCCAACCAGGTGAGCACTTCCGGCCAGCAGTTGGCCGAGGGTGCGGCCGAGCAGGCGGCGGCCCTGGAGGAGACCTCAAGCTCCTTGGAGGAGATGGCCTCCATGACCAAAACCAATGCCGATAACGCCCAGCAGGCAAACGATCTGGCCCAGGAGGCCGGCCGGGTTGTGGCCAAGGCCAACCAGGCCATGGCCGAACTGACCAAGGCCATGGCCGAGGTGAACCAGGCCGGCGAGGAGACGGGGAAGATCATCAAGACTATCGACGAAATCGCCTTTCAAACCAATTTGTTGGCCCTGAACGCGGCGGTGGAGGCGGCCCGGGCCGGCGAAGCCGGGGCGGGTTTCGCGGTGGTGGCCGAGGAGGTGCGCAACCTGGCCATGCGCGCCGCCGAGGCGGCCAAGAACACCGCCAACCTGATCGAAAGCACCATCAAGAAGACAAAGGAAGGGTCGGAACTGGTCGAGAAGACCAACGAGGCCTTCTCGGAAGTGGCCAGCACCGCCGCCAAGGTCGGCGAGTTGGTGGGGGAGATCGCCGCAGCTAGCGCCGAGCAGGCCCAGGGCATTGATCAGGTCAACAAGGCCGCCACTGAAATGGACAAGGTCACCCAGAGCAACGCGGCCAACGCAGAGGAGTCCGCCGCCGCCGCCGAAGAGCTTACCGCCCAGGCCGAAACCATGAACGGCTTCGTGGAGGATCTGGTGCGTCTGGTAGGGAATAGCGAAAGGAGGGGAGAAGGCCATGGCGTGTTTCGGCACGGAGAACGCCCATCGGCCAGCGAGCCCCGTGCCTTGCCTGCCCCTGGACTGGGTTCTACGCTGGGCAGATCGCTCCAACCGGTGAAGGCCAAGGCCGGCACTCACCCGGAAAGAGTCGTACCCATGGATGACGATTTCAGGGAATTCTAAACCGATCCTTAATGGCTCAGGAGCGGCCCCTCGATGGGCCGCTCCTGTCCGGTTCGCATGGCGCCGAGTTGCTTTTTTCTCGCTTCAGACCCCATAAGCACTCTTGTTGATGATAGAAAGCCCATTAGGAGGCAGTGGCCTGCAAGGCTTTTGACCCGCCAAGCCCCTGTCGTTGATAATCGCCCCGTTAACGGCCTGGCACGGGAAGCCGATGAGGAATCCGCATGGGGAAAAACGAAATTGCATTTAGTAAAAAATCTCTGAGGCGAAGGTTGGTCTAGGGTATCATGCTTGCCGACCCGCTTTGGGAGCCCAGGCACCGGGCACGCGCCTAAAAGTTCCTTGCCAATGCCACCTTTTACTCTATAATTGGCCGTGGTGAGGCTTCCTTGGCGAGGCCCCGCCGGGTGAAAGCGCATGATTTGCCTTTATAGGCCAAGGGGTTATCCCCGCGCTGCCCGGTGCGTTAGACGAGCGGGTGTAACTCAGTTGGTAGAGTGCGAGCTTCCCAAGCTCGGAGTCGCGGGTTCGAGTCCCGTCGCCCGCTCCATGTTTTGATCCGTCCGACCGCCGCCCGGAACCAGGGGCGCGGCTTAGCCGTGCTTGCATCCGGCGGGGTTGTCCCTTTTCGAGGGGGTGCGCGAGACGCCGTCCCCCGGCGCTCGACGGCCTGCTTCGATTAGTGGAACCGATCCGATCTGGCCGGCTTTCCGGGCCAACGCCCAATTTGCGGACAGATTCGTACGGTCCACGTCCCCGTGGCGTCCGGGCGCGACGGGTGAGGTGCATCCTGGCCCCGCCGGTCAAGGTTCGAGGGCGAGGCGAGAGGCTTTGGCGCGGAGTGGTTCGAGCATGGCCCAGGCGGCCGCCAACCAGGAGCTATTGGATCGGCTGAACGAGCTGCTGACCCCGGTGGTCCGTTCCGAGGGCCTGATCCTGGTGGAGTTGCAGTTTCGGCCCGAGGGTTCGGGGCTGGTGCTCAGGCTCTTCGTGGACCGGCCCGAGGGCGGGGTGAGCTTGGAGGAATGCGCGCAGGTGAGCCGCCAGGCCAGCGACCTGCTGGACGTGGAGGACGTCATCCCCAAGCGCTTCAACCTGGAGGTCAGCTCGCCGGGGCTCACCCGGCGCTTGAAGACCCCCCGGGACTTCGAGATCTTCGCCGGACGCCTGGTGAAGATGATGGTGCGGGAGCCAGACGGCAAGATGCGCACCTACCGGGGCCTGTTGAAGGGCATCCAGGGCGGGGAGGTCATCCTGGAGGTGGAGGGCCGGCTGCGGGCGGTGCCCCTGGAGGGGGTGCTCAGGGCCAACCTCGACGTGAGTTTTTGACCGGCCGGCGTGCAAGCGGCCGACTACAACTGAATAGAGGGGCCGGCGGCCTTCGGGGATGCCGGCGAAAGGGCGGGAGGGCCTGGGGCCTAACGCCCGCCGCGGACGGAACAAGGTTTGGGAGAGTCTCGCCATGAGCGAACTTAAGCGGATGATCGACCAGGTGGCCAGGGAAAAGGGCCTGGACCGGGAGATCCTCATCAGCACCCTGGAGGAGGCCATGCGCTCGGCCGCCCGGCGCAAGCTGGGGTCCAAGGTCGAGGTGGACGTGGCCTACAACGACGACCTGGGTGAGGTGGAGGTCTTCGAATTCAAGGAAGTGGTGGAGGAACTCACCGACCCCGAGACCCAGGTCTCCCTTGAACAGGCGATCAGACTCGACCCCGAGTCCCAAGTGGGCGACGAACTGGGCGTGAAGGTCGACACCGCCGACTTCGGCCGCATCGCCGCCCAGAGCGCCAAACAGGTCATCATCCAGCGCATGAAGGACGCCGAGAGGGACATCATCTTCGAGGACTTCAAGGACCGCAAGGGCGAGATCATCAACGGCATCGTGCAGCGGTTTGACAAGGGGGCGATCATCGTCAACCTGGGGCGCACCGAGGCGGTGCTGCCCCCGCGCGAGCAGGTCCCCCGCGAGGGCTACCGCCCCGGCGACCGGGTCCGCGCCTTCGTGCTGGACGTCAAGCGCATCAGCCGCGGGCCCCAGATCGTGCTCAGCCGCACCCACCCCGGCTTCATCGAGGCCCTGTTCGAGTTGGAGGTGCCGGAGATCGCCGAGGGCATCGTCACCGTCGAGGGCGTGGCCCGCGAACCCGGCAGCCGCACCAAGATCGGGGTCAGCTCCAAGGACCGCGACGTGGACCCGGTGGGCGCCTGCGTGGGAATGAAGGGCTCGCGCGTGCAGGCGGTGGTGCAGGAGCTTCGGGGCGAGAAGATCGACATCATCGCCTACGATCCCGATCCGGCTCGCTATGTGGTCAACGCCTTGGCCCCGGCCGAGATCAGCCGGGTGGTGGTCGACGAGGTCAACCAGACCATGGAGGTGATCGTGGCCGACGAGATGCTCTCGCTGGCCATTGGCCGCCGGGGCCAGAACGTGCGTCTGGCCAGCAAGCTCACCGGCTGGAAGATCGACGTGAAGAGCGAATCCAAGTACGGCGAGGCCCTGCGGGCCGGCTACCGCTCGCTCCTGGACGTGGTGGGCGTGGGGGACATCGGCGCGGACACTCTCTACCAGGCCGGCTACGGCTCGGCCGAGGCGCTCTCCGAGGCCGACCCCGGCGATCTGGCCACCCTGCCCGGCATCGACGAGGAGCGGGCCCGGGGCCTTATAGAGACCGCGCGCAAGTATCTGACCGAGCAGACCTCCGGGCCCGAGGGCGGCGGCAACGGCGAACAGGCCGTGGAGGTCCGGGAAGATACGGCGGAGATGGAGGCGCCGGCCGGCGAGGCCAAGACCGAGACGGCCGAGGCCGCCAGCAGCGACGCGGCCGAAGAGGCGACCGACAAGCCGGCCGAAGAGCCCCAGAGGTCCGACGGCTAAGCATGGCCGCGAAGGAGCGTAGCATGCCCGTGCGCACCTGCGCGGGATGCGGGGCCAAGGCCCCCCAGGGCGAGCTGTTGCGGCTGGCCCTGGTGCGGGGGCTGGTGAGCCCCGACCCGGATCGACGCCAGCCAGGCCGCGGGGCCTACATCTGCCGCCGCGGCGAGTGCGCCGTCCGGGTGCGGCGGGGCCGGGGCAAGGCGCGGCTGTTCAAGGTTTCATTGGGTGAGGGTGCCTGGGCCGGGTTCCTGGAGAATCCGGAGATCAGGTCCCTGCCAGCATGCGGAGAGGAGCCGAGGAGAAGTTGATGGCCAAATTGCGGGTGTACGAGCTGGCCAAGGAGCTCAAGCTGGACAACAAGGAGCTGGTGCGGCAGCTGGTCGACATGGGCCTGGACGTGCGCAACCACATGAGCGTGCTCAGCCCTGAGGAGGCCCAGGTGGTGCGCGAGCGGCTGCGGGTCTCCCGTTCGGAGGTGGTGGAGGAGATGCGGGTAACCACCCGGGTTATCCGCCGCCGCCGCCGGCCCACGGAGGCCGAGGAGGCCGAGGAGGCCCAGGCCGCGGAAGCCCAGGCCGCGGAAGCCCACGCCGAGGAGGTCCACGCCGAGGAGGAGCAGCCGGCGGCCGAGCCCGCGGAAGCGGTGGCCGAGGAGGCTGCCCCCCCGGTTCCGGAGGAGCCCGCTCCCATCCCCGCCCCGGCCAAGGAGCCGGTGCGCAGGCCGATCGAGGAACCGGCGATTATTATCGCCCCCGCGCCGGTGCCCAAGCCCGCCCCGGAGCCCCCCCGCGTCGAGACCAAGCCGGAGCCGGTCCCTGCCCCCGCGCCCCCCGCCGCGCCCGCTGCGGAGCCCGTGCAGGCCCGGGCCGAAGCGCCGGCCCCGGTCGAGGCCCAACCCGAACCGCCGGCCGCGCCCGAGCCCCCCGAGGCCAGGGAAGCGGCCCCGGCTGCGGCTGAGCCCCCCGCGCCGCCCGCGCCCCCGGAGCCGGTCAAGCCGGCGGAGCCCCCCCGTGCGGCGGCTCCCCGTCCGGAAAAGGTGGAGGTCCGGCCCGAGCCGCCGGCCAAGCCCCGGCGGCTCGGCGACACTCCGGCCCGCATCATCAGCCGCCCCACCGCCCCGGTGCCGCCCCTCACCGAGCCGCGCCGGCCGGAGGCCCGGCCCAGCCGCCCCGGCGGCTATGCCCCGCGCCCGCCGCGCCCCCTGCCGGGAGGCCCGCCGACGGAAGTGCCGCCGCCGGACAAGACCGACGAGCGCCGCAGGCGCAAGAAGGGCAAGAAGGCGGCCGCCATTCCGGACGACGAGTACCTGATGCGCAAGACCACCAGCCGCCGCAAGGAGATCCTGGACAAGGCCGATCTCTATGGCGATGCCCGCGGCGGCCGGGGCAAGCGCAAGGGCGCGGCGGCCAAGCGGCCCAAGAAGACCGAGCTGACCACGCCCAAGGCCATCAAGCGCCGGGTGAAGGTGGGCGAGGCCATCGTGGTGGGCGAACTGGCCAAGCGCATGGGCGTAAAGGCCACCGAGATCGTCATGCGCCTGATGGAAATGGGCATGATGGTCACGGTCAACCAGACGCTGGACATCGAGGAGGCCACCCTGGTGGCCGGCGAGTTCGGCTTCGAGGTGGAGAGGGCCGAGTTCGAGGAGGAGGGCCTGTTGGAGCAGGCCGTGGACCAGCCCGAGGACCTGGTGACCCGCCCGCCGGTGGTGACCATCATGGGCCACGTCGACCACGGCAAGACCTCGCTGCTCGACGCCATCCGGCGCAGCAACGTCGTCTCCGGCGAGGCCGGAGGAATCACCCAGCATATCGGGGCCTACGACGTGCACCTGCCCTCCGGGGGCCAGGTGGTTTTCGTCGACACCCCCGGCCACGAGGCATTCACCCAGATGCGCGCGCGCGGGGCCCAGGTCACCGACGTGGTGGTCCTGGTGGTGGCCGCCGACGACGGCGTCATGCAGCAGACCAAGGAGGCCATCAACCACAGCCGGGCGGCCGGGGTGCCCATCATGGTGGCCATCAACAAGATCGACAAGCCCGGCGCCGACCCCGACCGGGTGCGCCGGGAGCTGGCCGACCAGGGGCTGGTATCCGAGGCCTGGGGCGGCGAGACCATCATGGTGGAGGTATCGGCCAAGACCGGCCAGGGCCTGGACCAGCTGCTGGACATGCTCACCCTGCAGTCGGAGATACTCGAACTAAAGGCCAACCCCAACAAACCCGCCCGGGGCCGCATCCTGGAGGCCCGCCTGGACAAGGGCCGGGGGGCGGTGGCCACGGTGATCGTGCTGGAAGGCACCTTGAAGGCCGGCGACCAGTTCGTCTGCGGCGTGCACGCCGGCAAGGTGCGGGCGCTCTTCGACGACCTGGGCCGCCGGGTGGACGAGGCCGGTCCGGCCATCCCCGTGGAGGTGCAGGGCTTCGGTGGCGTGCCCGAGGCCGGCGACGAGTTCGTGGTGGTCGAAAGCGAGAAGGTGGCCCGCTCCATCGCCGAGCACCGGGGCTTCAAGAAGCGCGAGGCCGAGCTTTCCGCCCAGCGGCGCATGAGCCTGGAGGGCTTCTTCGAGCAGATGAAGGAGGGCGCGGTCCAGGAGCTGAAGCTGGTGGTCAAGGCCGACGTGCAGGGCTCGGTGGAGGCTCTGGTGGAGACCTTGAACAAGCTGGGCAACGAGCAGGTCAAGGTAAACGTGATCCACGCCGCCGCCGGCGCCATCACCGAGACAGACGTCATGCTGGCCTCGGCCAGCCAGGCCATCATCATCGGCTTCAACGTGCGTCCGCCGGCCAAGGTCACGGAGGTGGCCGAGTCAGAGCACGTGGACATCCGCACCTACGAGGTCATCTACCAGGTGATGGACGACATTACCGCTGCGCTCACCGGCATGCTGGCCCCGCTCATCCAGGAGGAGGTCATCGGCCGGGCCGAGGTGCGCCAGACCTTCAGCGTGCCCAAGCAGGGCACCATCGCCGGCTGCGCGGTAACCTCCGGCAAGGTGGAGCGCAACGCTTTAGCGCGGCTCCTGCGCGACGGCGCGGTGGTGGCCACCTCCAAGATTTCCTCTCTGCGCCGGTTCAAGGAGGACGTCAAGGAGGTGCTCCAGGGCTTCGAATGCGGCATCGGCCTGGAGAACTACAACGACATCAAGGTCGGCGACGAGATCGAGGTCTTCGTGACCAAGGAAGTGGCGGCCGAGCTGTAGGTCCCCGGAGGGGGCGCGGACGCTGAGGGCGGTGAGGCAAGATGGTGGTAGGCGCGCTGATGTTGACCATGCACCTGGGCGAGGCCGGTGATCTGAAGGCCAAGCGCAAGGTTGTGCGCTCCATCATCGACCGCGTGCGGTCCAAGTTCAACGCCGCCGCCGCCGAGGTGGGCGGGGCGGGGCTCTGGCAGAGGCTGGAGCTGGGGTTCACGGTCTGCGGCAACGAGGTGGCCCACGTGGGCAACCAACTCGACGAGATCGCCCGCTTCGTGGAGCGCCTGGCCCTGGCCGAGGTGGTCGACGTGCGGGTGGAGGTGATGAACTTGAAGGACATGGCCTGGGCCCCGGCGGCCGGCCTGGGACGCCGTGACTGATGTCCACGCGGCGCACCGAGCGTCTGGGCCGCCTGATCCAGGCCGAGCTGGCCGAGCTTCTGCTCAAGCGGGTCAAGGACCCGCGCCTGGAGGGCGTAACCCTGACCGGCGTGGACGTGAGCCCCGATCTGAGCCTGGCCAAGGTTTTCTTCAGCCTCCTGGACCAGGCCCGCCGGCCGGAGGTGGAGCGGGGCTTCCATGCCGCCGCCCCCTTCCTGCGCCGGGAGCTGGCCGGTCGGTTGAACCTCAAGACCATGCCCAGGTTGGCGCCGGTCTTCGACAAGACGCTGGCCCAGGGCGCACACTTGGAGGAGGTCATCCGTCAGGCGCGCCGGGCCGACCAGGCCGCAGCCCGGGCCCGCGGCGAGGCCGAGACCGAGGGCGGGGACGAAACCGCCGGCGAAGGCGAGGCCCCGCGATGATGGCGCGCATGGCCGAGGAACTGGGCCGCGCCGGGAAGGTGCTTCTGGCCGCCCACCGCGACCCCGACGGCGACGCCCTGGGCGCGACCCTGGGGCTCATGCATCTGCTCCAGGCCCAGGGCAAGGAGGTCTTCGCCCACTCGGCCGGGCCGGTGCCCGCCGAATACGAATTTATGCCGGGGCTGGACAGGCTGAGCCCGGCGATGCCCGCCCCGGATTGGCCCGACTTGGCCGTGCTCCTGGATTGCCACGACCCGGAGCGGGCTGGCGCGGCGGCGGCGGATTTTTTGCCCCGGACGCGGCGGATAGCGGTGGTGGACCATCACCTGGGCCGGGCCGACTTCGGCCAGGCGGTCTGGGTGGAGCCAGATTACGCCGCCACCTGCGAGATGCTGGGCTTCATGGCCGGCGAGGCCGGCTGGGCCATCGGCCCCGAGGCGGCGACCTGCCTCTTCGTGGGGGTGCAGACGGACACCGGGCGCTTCAGCTACTCCAACGCCCGGCCGCGCACCTATCGCCTGGGGGCGGAGCTGGTGGAGCTGGGGGCCGACCCCTGGGCCATCAGCCAGCAGGCATACTCCAGCAGCCTGGCCAGGCTCAAGATCATGGGCCGGGTCTTCGCGGGGCTGAAGCTGGTCGCCGGCGAGCGGGTGGCCTTGGCCAAGGTGGCGCAGGCCGATCTGGCCGAGCTGGGCGCGGTGTCCAGCGACCTTGACCGGGTGGTGGAGGAGCTGAGGGCCATCCGGGGAGTCGAGGTGGCGTTGTTGATCAAGGAACTCAAGGGCGGCGGGGTCAAGGTCTCCCTGCGCTCGCGCGGCCGGGTGGACGTGGGTTCCCTGGCCATCGGCCTGGGAGGCGGCGGGCACAAGAACGCCGCCGGGGTGCGGCTGGAATCGGGCATGGACGAGGCCGAGGCCCGCTTGGCGGGGCTTTTGGCGCGCGGCTTGGGGGAAAAGGCGTGAGGCGCAAGAGAAGCGCCCGCTTCCTAACCGACGGCGTGCTGGTGCTGGACAAGAAGGCCGGTCCCACCAGCCACGACATGGTCGACAGCCTGCGCCGGCGCTTCGGTCCCGCCAAGCTGGGCCACGCCGGAACCCTGGATCCCTTCGCCACCGGGGTGCTGGTCATGGCCTTCAACCAGGCCACCCGGCTGACTGATCTCCTGGGGGCCGGAGGCAAGGTCTACCGGGCCACGCTGGCCTTGGGTCGGGCCACCGACACCGGCGACCATACCGGCGCTACGGCCGCCGAGGCCTCGATTCCCGAGGCGGGCCGGGAGCGGGTGGAGGCGGCGTTGCAGACCCTGGTGGGTGAGCGCCAGCAGGCCCCGCCCAGCTACTCGGCGGCCAAGCACCAGGGCCGGCCGCTTTACGCCTACGCCCGCCAGGGGGTGGAGGTGGCCAAGCCGCCCCGGCCCATCACGGTCTACCGGGCCAGGCTGCTGGACTTGGCCCCGGGCCGGGTGGAATTTACGATCGACTGCTCGCGGGGCACCTACGTGCGGGCCCTGGGCGAAGACCTGGCCCGGGAGTTGGGCACGGTGGGGCACTTGGCGGCGCTGAGAAGGCTTCAGTCGCGTCCCTTCGGCGAGGAGGAGGCCCTGGGCCTGGAGGCGGTCCTGGACTGGACGCCGGAGGAGCTGGCGCTCCGGCTCATCGCCCCCGGCGAAGCCCTGGCCCGCTGCGGCGTGCCGGCGGTGGCGCTGGACGAGGAACGGGCCTGGCAGATCAGGCGGGGGCGCATCCTGCCCCGGGAGGCCCTCCTGGGCCCCGGCCAGGAAAGCGAGCCCCGCGGGCCCTTCATGGCGATGGCGCCGGATGGGCGTTTGGTGGCGGTGCTGCGCTGGCTCGAACCGGGCCAGGCGCGGCCCGGCCGCGATTATGAGACCATAAGGGTGTTCCCCGAGCCCGGCGAAACGGGCGCGGGGGATGAGGCATCCGCGTCAGCCCTGGGGGCTGAGTGAGCCCGGGCCTCCGCCAGGCGGCGGGGTGCGGCTGGGCCGCGGACAAGTGGGCCGGCAAGGCCCTTTAAGCGACAAGGAGGATTAGGAAGTGGTTCTTACCCCGGAAGAGAAAAGCGAGGTCATCAGCAAGTTTCAGCGTAAGCCGGGAGACACGGGCTCGCCGGAGGTGCAGATTGCCCTCTTGAGCGAGCGCATCACCTATCTCACCGAGCATTTCAAGGTCCACATGAAGGACCACCACAGCCGGCGGGGCCTATTGAAGCTCGTCGGCCAGCGCCGCCGCCTGCTAAACTATCTCAAGCGCAAGGACATCGAGCGCTACCGGGCGGTGATCAAGGAGCTGGGCATCCGCAAGTAGCCCCCTCCCTAAGTGAGAGAGAGAATGTATAAAAAGGTATCGACCGTAATAAACGGCCAGGAGTTTTCCATCGAGACGGGCAAGGTAGCCCGTCAGGCCAGCGGCGCCGCCTGGGTGACCATGGGCGACACCGTGGTGCTGGTCACCGCAGTGGGCGACCAGGGCATGCGGGAGGGCATCGACTTCCTGCCACTGACCGTGGACTACCAGGAAATGTCCTACGCCGCCGGCCGCATTCCCGGCAACTTCTTCCGCCGCGAGATCGGCCGCCCCAGTGAGCGCGAGACCTTGACCAGCCGATTGATCGACCGGCCGGTGCGTCCGCGCATGCCCAAGGGCTGGACCTACGAGACCCAGATCATCGCCAACGTCTACTCGGTTGACAAGGTCAACGATCCGGATGTGATGGCCCTGACCGGGGCCTCGGCCGCCCTGATGCTCAGCGACATCCCCTTCGACGGCCCCCTGGCCGGCGTGCGGGTGGGCCGGGTGAAGGGGCAGTTCGTCATCAACCCCACCAGCGACCAGCGCGCCGAATCGGACATGGACCTCATCGTGGCCGGCTCGCGGGACGCCGTGGTCATGGTGGAGGGCGGCGCCGGGCTTCTGGGCGAGGAGGACATCCTGGAGGGCATCTGGTTCGGCCACGCCGGCCTGCAGCCGCTCCTGGACATGCAGGAGGAGCTGGCCAAGGAGCTGGGCAAGCCCAAACGGGCCTTCAAGCCGCCGGTTGACGATCAGGAACTCAAGGCCAAGGTGGCTGAGCTGGCCGCGCCGGGGCTCAAGGAGGTGCTGGCCACCGCCGAGAAGCTGCCGCGCTACGCCAAGGTGCGCGAGGTCAAGGCCCAGGTCATGGAAGCCCTGGGCGAGGAGGGCCTGGCCAAGGCCGGTCAGATCAAGGCCATCGTCGACCACCTGGAGGCCGATGCCCTGCGAGAGATGATCCTGGGCCAGGCCCGCCGGGTGGACGGCCGCACGCTCACCGAGGTGCGCCCCATCACTTGCGAGGTGGGCGTGCTGCCGCGCACCCACGGCTCGGCGCTGTTCACCCGCGGCGAGACCCAGGCTTTGGTCACCGCCACCCTGGGCACCAGCGGCGACGAGCAGCGCATCGAGAGCGTCACCGAGGGCGACCTCTTCCGGCGCTTTCTGCTGCACTATAATTTCCCGCCGTTTTCCGTCAACGAGGCCAAGCGCCTGGGCGGTCCGGGCCGGCGGGAGATCGGGCACGGGGCCCTGGCCCGCCGTTCGGTCAAGGCCGTGCTGCCGAGCAAGGAAGAGTTCCCCTATTCCCTCCGCGTGGTCAGCGAGATACTGGAGTCCAACGGCTCCTCCTCCATGGCATCCATCTGCGGCGCCTCCCTGGCCCTGATGGACGCGGGCGTGCCCATCAAGGAGGCCGTGGCCGGCGTGGCCATGGGGCTCATCCTGGAGGGCGAGCGCACGGCGGTGCTCACCGACATCCTGGGCGACGAGGACCACCTGGGCGATATGGACTTCAAGGTGTCCGGCACCAAGGCCGGCGTGGCCGCCGTCCAGATGGACATCAAGATCAGCGGCATCACCAAGGAGATCATGGGCCGGGCTCTCGAGCAGGCCAAGGCCGGCCGGCTGCATATCCTGGAGAAGATGGACCAGGCCATCAACAAGCCGCGCGGCGATATCAGCATGCACGCCCCGCGCATCACCACCGTCAAGATCCCCGTCGAGAAGATCAAGGACCTGATCGGCCCCGGGGGCAAGGTCATCCGCGGCATCCAGATGGAGACCGGGGTCAAGATCGACGTGGAGGACGACGGCACGGTGCATGTGGCGGCGGTGGACGGCGACGCCGGCCGCGCGGCCCTGCAGATGATCCGCGACCTGACCCAGGAGCCGGAGGACGGCGCGGTCTACGAGGGCAAGGTGGTGCGCATCATGGACTTCGGCGCCTTCGTGGAGATCATGCCCGGGCGCGACGGACTGGTCCACATCAGCGAGCTTGACCACACCCGGGTGCGCGCGGTCACCGACGTGCTCAAGGAAGGCGACATCGTCAAGGTCAAGGTCCTGGGCATCGACGACCGCGGCAAAATACGCCTTAGCCGCAAGGCGCTGCTGCCTCCTCCGCCTCCGGGCGAGGGCGGCGACGCCCCCGAGGGCGGCGACCGTGGCGGTCATGACCGTCAGCCTCGGCGCGACGACCGGCGCGGCGACCGCCGGCCTCCGCGCAGGTAGCATGACCAAGGTAGAAAAAACCGTACTGCCGGGCGGCGTGAGGCTGGTTAGCGAAAGCCAGCCCCACGCCTATTCCGTCACCCTGGGCATGTGGCTGGAGGTGGGCTCTCGCGACGAGGGCCCCCTCCAAAGCGGAGTCAGCCACTTCATAGAGCACATGGCCTTCAAGGGCACCGCCGGGCGCAGCGCTCTGGACATCGCTCGCGAGATCGACCGCCTGGGCGGCCTGGCCAACGCCTTCACCAGCAAGGAGAACACCTGCTTCCACGCCCGGGCCCTGGCCAACCACCTGCCCGAGCTTTGCGACCTGCTCACCGACTTGGCTCTACGCCCGGCCCTGGACCCCCAGGAGATGGAGCGCGAGCGGGAGGTGATCCTGCAGGAAATATGCAGCGTCGAAGACACGCCAGACGAACTGGTCCACGTGCTCTTCGGCCAGAATTTTTGGCCCGACCATCCCTTGGGCCGGCCGGTGCTGGGCTCGGAGGAGACAGTCACCGCCCTGGACCGGCAGGCCATCCAGGACTACATGCGGGCGACCTACCTGCCTCAGGCCACCGTGATTTCGGCGGTGGGCAACCTTGAGCATCAGCGCCTGGTCGACCTGCTGGGCGAGACCCTCATGGCCCTGCCCCAGCGGCCCTCGGCCCTGGCCCGCAAGCCTCCGGTCTCCCGGCCGGGGCTGCACGTGATCGGCCGCGAGCTGGAGCAGGTGCACCTGACCCTGGGCACACCGGCGCCCTCGGCCACCAGCGACGAGCGCTTCGTGGCCGCGCTGCTCAACCTGATCCTGGGCGGCAACATGAGTTCGCGGCTCTTCCAGGAGGTGCGCGAGCGGCGGGGCCTGGCCTACGCCGTTTACTCCTATCTCAGTTCCTACTCCGACTCCGGGCTCCTGGGCGTCTACCTGGGCGTTTCGCCGGCGCGGGCCGCCGAGGCCCTGAGGGTGGTGCGCCAGGAGATGGAGCGCCTGGCCGCCGAGCCGGTGGGCGAACACGAATTGGCCGACGCCAGGGAAAGCCTCAAGGGCTCCATCCTGCTGGCGGCCGAAAACCCCGAGAGCCGCATGAGCCGGTTGGCCCGCAACGAATACAACTTCGGCCGGGACGTTCCCCTCGACGAGGCGGTGGCCCAGGTGGAGGCGGTGACCGCCGCCGACTTGGAAGGCCTGGCCGGGCGCATGCTCGACACCGCGCGTTTGGGGGTGACGGTGTTGGGGCCGGTGGACGAGGACAGTTTCCGTGCGGAGGTGGGCTGGTGAGCCCGGTGCGGGTCCTGGTGCGGAGGCTGGAGCACGGCCGCGAGATTCCCCTGCCGGCCTACATGACCCCTCTGGCGGCGGGATTGGACTTGGCCGCCGCCCTGAATGAGCCTCTTACCATCTCCCCCGGCGGCATATCACTGGTGCCCACTGGGCTCACCCTGGCCATACCCGAAGGCTTCGAGGGCCAGGTGCGGCCGCGCTCGGGTTTGGCGGTGAAGCACGGCTTGACCGTGGTCAACGCCCCCGGCACCATAGACGCCGACTACCGGGGCGAGGTCAAGGTCGCCCTGATAAACCTGGGCGCGCACGCCGTGACCATCGCCCGTGGCGACCGCGTGGCCCAGCTCATCATCGCCCCCGTGGCCCGCGCCGATCTGACGGAGGTGGAACAGCTGCCCTCCAGTCAGCGCGGGGAGGGCGGCTTCGGGCACACGGGCTAGGCCATGGCGCTGACCTGCTGCGTGCTGGCCAGCGGTTCCAAGGGCAACGCCACCTGGGTGGCCGGCCCGGCCGGAGCGCTTTTGCTCGACTGCGGGCTCAGCGCCCGGGAGACCATGCGCCGCCTGGCGCTGGCGGGCCTGGATCACCTGAAACTCAAGGGCATAGTCATAACCCACGAGCACCGCGACCACATCGCCGGGGTGAGGGTGCTGGCGCGCCAGCTGAGGTTGCCGGTCATGGCCACCAAGGCCACCTGGGCGGCCAGCGGCCTGGACGGGGTGGTGCGCCACCAGGCCATCGCCGCCGGCGAGGCGTTCACGCTCGCCGGTTTGACCGTGCAGCCCTTCTCCGTGCCCCACGACGCCGTGGACACCGTGGGCATGGTCGTCTCCGCCGGCGCGGCCCGCCTGGGGGTCTGCACCGACCTGGGCCAGGCCCTGGCCCTGGCCCAGGCCCGCCTGGCCGGCTGCCAGGCCCTGGTGGTTGAGGCCAACCACGATCCCGAACTTCTGGCCGAGGGTCCCTACCCGCCCTGGCTCAAACAGCGGGTGCGCTCCCGCCACGGCCACCTTTCCAACCAGCAAGGCGCGCAGCTCCTGACAAAGGTTCATCACTCCGGGCTCAAGCGGGTGGTGCTGGCCCATCTTTCCGAAGTGAACAACACCCCCGAACTGGCCCGGACCGAGGCTGAACGAGCCCTCGCGGAACTGGATTCCCCGGCCGAGGTGGCGGTGGCCGAGCAACGCTGCCCCGGGCGGGCCTTCGAGGTATAATTCCGCCATGCCCCTCTACGACTACCAATGCAACAACTGCGAACACGTCTTCGAGGTCTTTCACGCCCTGGAGGATGATCCGCCGCGCTGTCCCCAGTGCACCTGCCCCCAAGTGACCAGGCTCATTTCGGCAGTGGCCTTCCGCACCACCGGCGACGGCACCGCGGCCAGGGTGGAGGCCGAGATCAAGAAGCGTCTGGGCCAGGGTGGCGCCAAGGACGCCCTGCGCCTGGCCGAAAAGGCCGTGGACCTGGCCGGCAACCGTAAGGGCATGGGCAAGATCAAGGCCGCCCGCGACAAGCTGCGCAGCAAACTCAAGAAGAAGTAGCACCCCATGCCATCGGCAGCCGACGCCCCAAGTCAAGCCTTCTCGCTGGCGCGGGCCCTGGCCGTCGAGTTGCTGGCCCACCTGCGTCTGCCCCTGTCGCTCCTGGCCGGGGTCTTCGGTCTGGGCACGGCCGGCTTTTGGCTGATCGGCGACGGGCGTTGGAGCTGGCTGGACTGCGCCTACATGGTCAGCATCACCCTGACCGGGGTGGGCTACGGCGAGATCCTGGAGCCCATGACTCCCGGTGCGCGGCTTTTTGCCATGGGCCTGATGTGGACGGGCATGGGGGTGGCCCTCTATGCCGTCAGCACCGTGACGGCCTTCATCGTGGAGAGCCGGATTTCCGAACTGTTCAGGGAGCGCAAGATGGAAGCCCTGCTTGTCGGGATGCGCGGCCATTACATCGTTTGCGGCGCCGGCCGGGTGGGTCGTCACGTCATCGGCGAGATTCGCTCCACCGGACGCCCCCTGGTGGTGGTGGACGACGACCCGGCGCGGACTGAATGGGTGCGCGAAAACCACCCCGGGCTGGGAATCGTCCTCGGCGATGCCACCGAAGAGGCGGTGTTGGCCCAGGCGGGCCTGGCGCGGGCCACCGGCCTCATCGCCGCCTTGGGCGACGACAGCCGCAACATGCTCATCACCGTGCAGGCCCGCTACGCCAATCCCAAGGTCAAGATCGGGGCGCGCTGCGGCCAGAACAACTTGGTGGACAAGTTTTACAGGGCCGGGGCAGACTATGTGGTGAATCCCGACTTCATAGGCGGCATGCGCATCGCCAGCGAGATGATCCGCCCACAAGTGGTGGGATTTTTGGATCGTATGCTCAGGGGCAAGGATCCCTCGGTGCGGGTGGAGGAGGTCGGCGTGGAGGAGGGTAGCGCCCTGGCCGGCGAAACCCTGGCCCGGGCCCGCATTTTCGAGCGCACGGGGTTGGCGCCCATCGCCCTGCGATCGGCGCCGGGCGAGGAGTTCGCCTACAACCCGGGTCCAGAGCAGGTCCTGAGGCCGGGCGCGGTGCTGATCGTCATCGGAGGGCCGGAGCAGACGTCCAGGCTGAAGGACCTGTGCGCGGGTCCTGGTTCCGATAGCAAGGGGAGGTAGGAGCGCCATGCGTAAATGCGCCATTGCGGCCTTGGCAGGACTGACGGTGTTGCTGGCATCCCTGGCTTGGGCGGCCGCCCAGGCCTTAATCGTGCAGGTGCGCGAGGGCCAACTGCGCCGCGACCCCAGCTTCCTTTCGCCGGTGGTAGGGGTTTTGGCCTTCGGGACCAAGGTGCACAATGAAGAGGAGAGGGGCTCCTGGATCAGGGTGAAGGCCGGAGAGGGCCAGAATGGCTGGATGCACCTCTCGGCCTTGACCGAAAAGGAAATAGCGCTGAAGCCCGGAGCGGGGCCGGCGGGCTCCAGCGCCAGCCGCGAGGAGATGGCCTTGGCCGGCAAGGGCTTCAACAAGGACGTTGAGGCTGACTTCAAGGCCAAGAACAAGCAGACCGACTTCGCGGCGGTGGACCACATGGAGAAGGCCTACAACTACCAGGCCGCGGAAATGGAGTCCTTCCTCAAGCAGGGCGACGTCCAACCCAAGGAAGGGGGTGGGCAATGAGACGCGCCCTGGTTACGGCCTTGATTCTGGCCGCTGTCCTGGTGCTCGGCGCGGCCGGCGTCCGCGAGGTTTCGGCCATCGGCTTCGGTGATCTAGGCAGGGCTTTGGAGATAGGCAAGAGCGTGGTCAAGGTGGGCAAGGCCGCCGGCAAGGCCGCCGAGGACCTGACCCCCGAGCACGAGTACTACATCGGCCGCGCGGTCGCGGCCACCATCCTGGGCAAATACAAACCCCTGGACAACCCGGCGGCGAACGCCTACCTGAACCTGCTGGGCCAGACCCTGGCCCGGGCCTCGGACCGCCCCCAAACCTTCGCCGGCTATCATTTCGCCATCATGGACACTGAGGAGATCAACGCCTTCGGCTGTCCGGGCGGGCTGATCCTCATCTCGCGGGGGCTGCTGCGTTGTTGCGCCAACGAGGACCAGGTGGCCGCGGTGTTGGCTCACGAGATCGGCCATGTAGTCAAGGCCCACGGCCTGGCCTCGATTCAGCAGAGCCGCATCCTGGACGTGGCTGGGGTGCTCTTTCAGGAAGGCGCGAGCCATGCCGGCGGCAACGTTGCCGCCCTTTCGGGGGCCTTCGCCGGCTCCATCGGCGACATCACCAAGACCATGATGGTCAACGGCTACTCGCGCGGCCAGGAGGGCGAGGCCGATTTGGAGGCCGCCACTATTTTGGGGCGGGTGGGCTATGACCCCCAGGCCATCTGCCAGGTGCTGGCCACCATGGCCCATCGCTACAAACCCGGCGGGGCAGACTTCGCCAAGACTCACCCCAACCCCGCTGACCGCATCGCGGCGCTCCAGGAGAAGTTCCCGCCCGCGCCGGCCGCCCAGGCCCCGCCAGAGCGCCTGGCCCGCTGGCAACAGGCGCTGGGCCAAGTCTAGTGAGCCGGATTTAGCCCGCCGGGTCGGTTTTGAGGCGCACCACCCCCAAACCGGCGCACGGTCTGGCCCCGGGTATGGCTCTGGGCCTGGCCGCCGGGCTCCTAGCCTGGCTCCTGGGCTGGGCCGGCCCCTTGGAGGGCTGGGAGAACCTGACTTGGTCCTGGCGCATGCGCGCCCTGGCCGGGACCGCGCAGGCCAGCGACCGGATAAAGCTCGTCGTGGTCGACCAGGACAGCCTGGACTGGGCCCAGCGCGAGAGCGGCCTGTCCTGGCCCTGGCCGCGCCAGGTCTACGCCCCCATCCTGCGCTTCTGCGCCCGCGCCGGGGCAAAAGCCGTGGCCCTGGATATCATTTTCAGCGAGCCTTCTCCCCTCGTGGGCGACGACGAGGAACTGGGCCGGGCCTTGGCCGCCGGGCCGCCGGCGGTGGGCGCGGCCATGCTGGGCCGCTCCACCGGGCCGCACGCCGCCTGGCCGGCCGGGCTGGAGGGTTTGGCCTTCCCCCTGGCGGGCCTGGCGGGCTGGAGCGCCGGACCGGGGAGGGACCTGCTCATGCCCCGGGCGCTCATTCCGCCGGAGTCCATCGCCCGCGGGCTGGCGGCGCTGGGCAATGTCATGGAAGACGCCGACCAGGATCAGGTCATCCGCCGGATCACTCCCCTGCGCGGCTTCGCCGGGCGGGGCCTGCTGACCCTGGGCCTGGCCTCGGCCCTGGCGGCGGGGGAGGCGCCTCCGTCCTGGGCTGACGATGGCCTGCGGTTTGGCGGGCGGTCCATCCCCCTGGACGGGAAGGGCAAGGCCATCCTGCGCTTCCGGGGAGGCTCCGGGGCCCACCAGAAGCTATCCGCCGCGGCGGTGATCCGCTCGGAGCTGCTTCTCGAGCAGGGGCAGGAGCCGGAGGTGGACCCCGCCTCGCTCAAGGACAGCTACGTGCTCTTCGGGCTGACCGCTCCCGGTCTGCACGACCTGCGCGCCACGCCCCTGGCGGCGCTTTATCCCGGCCTGGAAGTTCACGCCACGGCCCTGGACAATTGGCTGGCCGGCGACTTCCTACGCCCGGCCCCGGGCTGGGCCCTGGGCGTCAGCGCCCTGGTCATCGGCCTGCTGGCGGGCCTGGCC
>JAJZPI010000028.1 GCA_021811275.1 Deltaproteobacteria bacterium | reverse complement strand
TTCGCCCCTGAGCTTGCTCCGGGCATAAACGCTCAAGTTGCCTCCGGCGTCCTCTTCCCGGTGCGGCCCCACGCCTTTGGCGTAGACGGCGTCGCTGCTGATGTGCACCAGGCCCGCGTCCGCGGCCCGGGCGGCGCGGGCGATCTCCCCACTGGCCGTCACGTTCAGGGCCTCGGCCAGGTCGGGGTCGTCCTGGCAGGGGTCCACCAGGGTGGCGGCCGCGCAGTGCACCACCAGCGAGGGGCGCGCCTGCTCCATCGCCCGGCGCAGGCTCTCCGGGCGGGCCAGGTCGCCCTCCACAATAGCTACTCCAGGCCAGGCCCCGGGGGGCAGCGCCGAGGAATCGCGCACCAGGGCCGCCAGGCCCTGGGGGTCATCCCGCCAGCGCCAGAGCAACATGCCGCCCAAAAGGCCGGTGCCGCCGGTCACCAGGATAGGTCCCATGATTACCTCGCGTCCTTCGCACAGGCGGCGAGCAGGATTTGCGCCACGCGTTGAGCGCCCAAGCCGTCCACGGCGGCCTGGCCGGCGGCGCTGAGCCGCTTTCTCTCCTCGCGGGCGGCGGCCACCTCATCTACAGCATCGGCCATTTCTTCCGATCCCACGCGCTCCCACCAGCCCAGGTGGCGTATCAGGCCGGCGCGCTCCATGCCTCGGCTGACGGCCATTTGATTGTCAACCGGCGTCAGCACCACCATGGGCAGGCCCAGGCAGCACATCTCGTAGCCGGTCACCCCGCTGCCGCAGAGGGCCATATCGGCCCAGGCCATGAGTTGGGCCATGTCGGCGACGCGTTCGTGGACGAGCACCTGATGAGGGCTGTGTCCGGCCGCATCGCGCGCGGCCGCCAAGGGCGCGGGCAGTCCGCCGGCCACCACCTTGATGACATATCGGCGCCGGCAGCGGTTCAGGGCCTCCAAGGCCCTGGCGCAGAGGGCGTTGGGGTCGGCTCCTCCGAAGGTGACCAGCAAGTTCGTGGCGGTTTCCGAGGTGTGCCTTGGCCGTTCGGCCCGTAGGCGGGCAAAGGCGGGGCGCAGCAAAGCGTAGCGCAGGCCCAACAGGAGCCGTTGCCCCGGACGAGGGGGGTAATCCTGGGGTCGGGCCGCTGGGTTTTGGTTCAAGACCAGATGTGACGCGGGCGGAAACTCTCCCAGGTCGTCCAGGTAAAGGCAGAAGACTGCCTGGCTCAAGGCGTCAAGGTAGGCCTGGTCGAAGCGGTAGCCATCCAGCACCACCGCCGCGGCTCCTCTCGTCCTGGTCAGCCCCGCCAGCGCCTCGAGGTCGGAGCGTGGGTCCAGGTCCCCTGGTATATGGGCCAGCTCCATGCCGGCCTCATCAACCATGGCGCGGACCCCCGCATCGGCCGCGCTCATGGCGAATACCGGTTTGGCACCTTGGGAGGCAAGGGCCTGGGCCAAGCTGAGGCAGCGGGTAAGATGCCCGAGGCCGGCGTCCAGCCCGGCGACGGTGCGCAATACGATGGTTTGGTCCTGCGGGGGCATGAGGGGGTGCCTGCGGCGCTCTTTAGGGGGGTGGCTGGTTTGGATTTTGGCCGCTTCCGGCGGTCCGTCCAAGTTTGCGCTCCGAGGATACAGAGGGTATTATACTCAAAATTTTCCCATAATGGTCGTGGACCTCGCTGCTGGCCGGGACCCGATTGACCCCGCGCGGTATTGGAGAGGAGCTTCACACATGCTGGACGGCAAGTCCATACTCATAACCGGGGGCACCGGCTCCTTCGGCAAAAAGTTCGTCGAGGTGGTTCTGCGGGATTTCAAGCCGCGGCGGCTGATCGTCTTTAGCAGGGACGAGCTCAAGCAGCATGAGATGCGCCAGGTTTTTCCCGACCACACCAAGTCTCCCTTGCGGTATTTCGTGGGCGACGTTCGTGACCGTGATCGGCTGTTGCGAGCCTTCCACGGCGGTGGGGGCGTGGATGTGGTGGTCCACGCCGCCGCGCTCAAACAGGTTCCGACCTGCGAATACAATCCCTTCGAGGCCGTCAAGACCAATATCCTGGGCACCAAGAACGTGGTCGACGCGTCCATCGATTGCGGTGTGAAAAAGGTGATGCTCATCAGCACCGACAAGGCCGTCAACCCCATCAACCTTTACGGCGCCACCAAGCTCTGCGCCGAAAAACTGCTCATCCAAGCCAATGCCTACAGCTCCCAAAGCGGCACCAAGTTTTCCGTATGCCGCTATGGCAACGTGCTGGGCAGCCGCGGCAGCGTGGTTCCCCTGTTCCGGGAGCAGGCCAAGACCGGGGCCATCACCGTCACCGACCCCGAGATGACCCGGTTTTGGGTGACCCTGGACCAGGGGGTGCGCTTCGTAATCCACTGCCTGAACAACATGCACGGCGGGGAAGTCTTCGTGCCCAAGCTTCCGGCGATGAACCTCCTCGATTTGGCCTGCGCCTTGGCTCCTGGTTGCAAGGTGGATCACATAGGCATCAGGCCAGGGGAGAAGCTGCACGAGGTGCTCATCTCCGAGGACGAGGCGCGCATGGCCGTGGAGCTGGATGACATGTACGTGGTGCGCCCCCACCATGTCTGGTGGCGCGATGAAAACTGGGTGGATGCCAAGCAGGTGGCCAAGGGCTTCAGCCTCACCAGCGACAATGACCCCTGGCGGCTCAGCGAGGACGACCTTTTGAAGCTGCTGGAGGGCCTGGGCGACTGATCCCGGAGCCCAAGCGCGCCGAGCCGATCACAGCTCCCACGGACGCCAAGGCCCGCCTGAAGGATAGGCTCCGACCCATCCCGTCGATATGGGGGACATTGGCCGTATGAGCGCAGCCGAATACCGTCCCCAGGCCGCCGCCACGGCGCAAGAGTTGGCCGAATTGCTTGGCGCGGCCGGCTTGCGGCCGGCGGACACGGTTCTGCTGCAAGTCGAGGACGGCTTCTGGGCCCAACCGGGGAATCGGCTGAACCCCCGGGAAGGCTTCGAGGCGATCCTGGAGGCCCTGGCCAGGGCGTTGGGGGAGGCGGGAACCGTCCTGGTCCCCACCCACACCTACAGCTTCCAGCGCCGCCACCCCTACCATGTTCAGGAGACCACCTCGGCTGCGGGCGTCTTTTCCGAGATGTTCCGCCAGCGGGAGGGCATTCAGCGCAGCCTTGACCCCATGTACTCGGTGGCCGGGACAGGGCCCAAAGCCGCCGGGTTGTTGTCCGGCCTGCCGCCCGATTGCTTCGGCGATGACTGCCTGTATCACCGTCTGCGCCAGGCCGGGGCCAAGGTCTGCCAGATCGGCCCCGGACCCCTCTACTGCGCCCTGATCCATCACGCCGAGCAGACCCTGGGAGCGCCCTATCGCTTCCGCAAGCTGTTCACCGGGTACATCCACGGCGACGGCCCGCCGCGCAAAGAGGGTTGGGTCTGCCATGTCCCCCTTGAAGGCGAGAGCAGCCAGCCCGACCTCACCCGCCTGGAGGCGGCCGCCCTGGCCCAAGGCGCATACCGCCGGGCCGTCTCCGGCCCCTGGCGGGTGACGGTGGCCGATTGCGCTGAGCTGTACGAACTTTGCCGGCAAGGCATGGCCGATGCCCCCTGGTTCCTGGCCGCCGGCCCGCCCGCCCCCGCCCTGGAGTCGGAGGAGCGGCGGGTGCCCCCGCGGCATTTTCCGCTCAACCTGTCCCCCCGGGCCTCCATGATGGAGATCATCCGCCAGCTGGGGCCGCTCCCCCGAGACCTTATCTCCGACGGCTTCGACGCCGCGCTCAACGCGCTGGGCGCCCTGCTTCCCTTCCAGGTGCATGCCTACCCCACGGGCACGGAGTGCTGGACCTGGCTGGTGCCGGAGAAATGGACCTGCCGTCAGGCCCGACTGGAGACCTTGGCCGGCGAGGTGGTTTTTTCCTACGAGGACTGCCCGCTGCACGTGGTGAGCTACTCGCTGCCCTTCGCGGGCGAGGTCTCGCGCGAGGAGCTATTTCGGCATCTGCACGTCCACCCCGAGCTGGACGACGCCATACCCTTCAAGTTCAAGTACTACGAACGCGACTGGGGCCTCTGCTGTAGCAAGCGCACCCGCGATTCCCTGACCGACGAGCGCTACAGGGTGGTGATCGACAGCTGCTTCTCCTTTGGGGAGGCCAAGGTGGGTGAGGTGGTCCTGCCCGGCCAAAGCGAGAAGAGCTTCGTGCTCTGCGCCCACCTTTGCCATCCCGGCGCGGCCAACGACGGCCTGAGTGGGGTAGCGGTGGGGGTGGAGGTCATGCGCCGTCTGCGGGCCATGCCCGGCAGGCGCTATACCTACCGCCTGTTGGTGCTGCCCGAGACCCTGGGCTCGGTGGCCTACTTGAGCCACCATGAAGACTTGATTCCAAACATGGTGGGCGGCCTGTTCCTGGAGATGCTGGGCCTGGAATACCCCCATGCCCTGCAGCTCTCCTGGGCGGGCGACACCCCCCTGGACCTTCTGCTCACCCAGGCCCTCAAGGAAAAGGACCCCCGGTCCTGGACCGGGCCCTTCCGCCAGGTGGTCTGGAACGACGAGACCCAATTCAACGCGCCGGGGGTCCGGGTTCCCATGCTTTCCCTGTCCCGGACCCTACCCATCCACGGCGACCCCAGCAAGTTTTTCCCGGAGTACCACACCAACCTCGACAACGCCGGCCTGGTCTTGCCCCGGCGCATGGAGGAGTCGGTGGAGGCGGTGCTTTATATGCTGGATGCCCTGGAGCGGGAGGTGGTGCCCCAGAACCTCTTCCGGGGCGAGGTCTTCTGCAGCCGCCACGGCCTGCACGTCGACGGCTACGCCCAACCCGAACTGGCCGCCAGGTTCTTTCAGGTGATGTTCCTGCTCGACGGCGAGCACAGCGTTTCCCAGATAGCCCGGCTGACGGGACTGAGCCTCGCCGACGCCTGGGACCTGGTGGAACGCTTCCGCAGCAAGGGCCTGGTGAGCTACGGCGAACTCCCCTCCCCTTGCGTCCGGGGAGGGCGGCCCTGATGACGCACCGGTGGCTCAAAGAGGCTCCCATGCACCCCTGGTCCTGCCAGGAGCGGGTGGAGACCTGGACCGCCGAGGCGGAGGCCGGCGGCGAACGCCGGGCCTTCCAGGTCGAGGTGCGCCTGGGCAAGCCGGTGGACATCTTCGGCCTGAAGCAGAACATGGTGGCCGACTACGCGGGCAAACTCGAGGCCATCACCAGCCGCTCGCGGGCGGTGTTCGCCTCAGGCCGGCTGGAGAGGGTGCCCACCTGCCCGATCTGCGCCGCCGGGGCCGAACAGGCCAGAGAGATGGCGGTGATCAACGGCGGCCGCTATCTGGAATGTCCCGCCTGCGGCCATTGCTTCGTGGGCGAGCGCCCCACGCCGGAGGCCTTGGCCAGCTTCTACCACCAGGACGAGGGCTACGCCGCCACCTACACCGACCCCGCCACCGACAGGCTGCGCATGGAGCAGGTGGCGCTGCCCAAGGCCCGCTGGGTGGCCGATACCTTCGCGCGGCTATACGGCCGTAAGCCCCGCCTCATCCTGGACGTGGGGGCCGGCGGCGGGCACTTCGTGGCTGCCTGCCGACAGCTGGGGCTGGAGGCCCGGGGCCTGGAACTGAGCGCCCCCAGCCGCCGGCACGCCAGCGCCTCCTTCGGCCTGGAGCTGGTGGACGCCGACTTCCTCGCGGACTGGCCGCGTTTTACCGGCGCGGACGTGGTCACCTTCTGGGCGGTGTTGGAGCACCTGCCGCGCCCCTTGGCCTTCCTGCGCGCGGCGCGGGAGCTGCTGCCGGCCGAGGGCCTGACGGTGGCCGAGGTGCCCCGCTGGCAGTGCCTGAGCGCGGCCCTGCAGATCTCCTTCCCCCAGGCTGTTTGCCGGCACCTGGAGCCTTCCAGCCACATCCACATCTTCAGCGACAATTCCCTGCTCACCGCCTTCGACCTCTGCGGGTTTTCGCCGCGGGCCGCCTGGTATTTCGGCATGGACGCCTACGAGTTGATCATGCAGCTCTGCCTGGCCCTGGGCGACGAGGCCCCGGCCCGCCTGCTAGGCCCCCACCAGCCCCAGTTGCAACGCTACCTGGACAGCGGCGAGCTTTCCGACGAGATCGTGCTGGCGGGCGCGCCCGCCCCCAAACCATAAGGAGCCGACTCCGTGGACCCCCATCCTCGCACGGTGGCCGTAATCCAGGCCCGCATGACCTCCACCCGCCTGCCGGGCAAGAGCCTTCTGGACCTGGGAGGCAAGCCCCTGGTGCAAAGGGTCGTGGAGAGGGTGCGACGGGCCGCCTCCCTGGACGAGGTGTGGGTGGCCACCAGCGACAACCGCTTCGACGACCTGATCGAGCTGGCCGTGGGCAAGATCGGAGCCCCGGTCTTCCGGGGCTCACTGGAGGACGTGCTGGACCGCTTCCGCCAGGCCGCGCGCGCCGCCGGCGCGGAGATCATCGTGCGGGTCACCGCCGACAATCCCCTGACCGATCCCCGCCTCATAGACCTGGGGGTGGAGGCCATCGTCCGCGAGGGGGCCGACTACCTGCGCCTGACCAACATGCCCTACTGGACCGGCGCTGAGATATTCAGCGCCGCGGCCCTGGAGCGGGCCTGGTCTTCCACCCGTGACCCCTATCACCGGGAGCACGTCTGCCCCTACTTCACCGCCAAGGACGCGGGTTTCAAGACCTACTTCCTGGAAAACCCCATCCCGGGCACCCAGCGGCCCGACATCCGCCTGACCCTGGACACCATGGATGATTATTACATCTTCTACCGGATCTACCACGAGTTCGGCGATCGGGACGACATCCCGGTGGAGGAGGTGATCGCCTTCCTGGAGTCCTCGGGCCTGCCCCTGGGTAAGGCCCCGGTGCTGGGCGTCTGAGCCCGGGCAGCCACCCGGCCCGGCTTTGACAGGGAACCGGGGGAGGGTTATGTTTGGTAGCCGCGCGCCACGGGAGGCCGCAAGGCAAGGAGTCTCCGCTTGAAAAAAATCGACCTCGACCAACTGCCCCGCTGGACGCCTTGGCCGGCCAGGCTCCTGGGCCTCAATCAGTGGCAGCCCGCGCCCAGGACCCTTGACAAGATCGAAGGCGAATACGACCAGGACAAGTACGCCTCCATGCTGGAGTCCTTCCGCGCGGCTGGCGGCCGTTGGACCCCGGAGGAGGTGCGCCGGGGTCAGTACGGCAAGCCCCAGGACGCCGAAATCTGCATGGTTTGGCGCAACGAGCTGTTCCTCACCACCCTGCGAGAGGGGCGCGAGCTGCTCTACGCTTACATGAAGGAGGTCCTGGGACCGGCCATGGAGAAGGCCGCCACGGTAGTGGAGCTGGGCTGCGGCTTCGGCTACAACCTGTGGATGTTCAGCCGATGGTTCCCGGACAAGCTTTTCCTGGGCGGCGATTTCTCCGCCAACGCCGTGCGCTTGGCCGGCGAACTCAACGCCGCTTCCAAAAACCTGCGCTTCCGCCAGTTCAATTTCTACGACCCCGACTACCGGCTATTGGAGGAAGCCCAGCCGCCCTGTCTGGTGCTGACCTATCACGCCCTGGAGCAGGTGCCCCGGGCTGGCTGTCTCTTCGACGCCCTGGCCCAGCGGCGACAGGCCATTTCCTCGGTTTTCCACTTCGAGCCTATCTTCGGGCTGCAGGGCGAGGACCTCATGGGCCTGCTCAGGCGGCGCTACATCGAGGTCAACGACTACAACCGCGACCTGTGGGAGCTGGTCAACAATCGTCCGGAAGTGGAAGTGGTGCAGAGCCAGGCCAACGTGGTGGGCCTGAACCCCATGAACCCTTCGTCCGTGGTTGAGTGGCGCTTCCGCTAGAGCCTGTCTTCGTCTTCGGCCAACAGGGTTTCCAGGAATTCGAGTACCAGCGAGTTGACCGGCGCGGGCAGCTCCTCGTGGGGGGCGTGCCCGCAGCCTTCGAGCAGTTCCACCCTGGCCCTCTGGAATAGCCCGCCCACCTCCCCGGCTTGCCTGGCCGGGAATATTTGGTCCTGGCGGCCCCAAATGACCAGCCCCGGAGGCAGGTTCAGCGCCGTAGGCTGGATCCGCTGTCGGGCCGAGTCGGCCAGGAGCTCCGCCGCGGCCTGCCGGGCCTGCGCCGACGCCCCGGTCTGCTTGTAGACGGCAAGCAGTTCGCGGGTGAGATGCGATTTGTCGTGGTAGGTGAACAGGGCCAGGTTTTCGGCGAAGCGCGGCGGGTGCTCCACGCGGGGGCCGAACAACGAGGTGGAGGAGATGAGCACCAGGCCCCGGGCCAGTCCCGGCCGGCCCAGAGCCAGGCTTTGGCAGACCGCGCCGCCCAGGGAGTGTCCCAGGAAAAAGGCGCTCTCCACGCCCAGTTCTTCCAAGGCCCGGCCCAGAAACTCCGCGCAGCCCTCGATGGTGTAGGGGAAGTCCTCGGGCTTGTCGGAAAAGCCGCAACCGGGCAGGTCCAGAGCCAGCACCCGGAAGCCCTCCGCCAGGGCGGCCAGGTTGCCACGCCAGGTGTAGACCGAGGCGTTGACCCCGTGGACCAGCACCAGGGGGAAGCCGCGCCCCATCTCCAGGAGGTTGACCTCCACCCCAGCCAAGCCCACCCGCCGGCACAGGCCCTTGATCTCCGCCAGGCTCATCTTTTGGGGAGGGCTCATGCCGTCCGCCAAGGCAGGTCTACTGGCCGCTCGCCGCCACCGGTCGCGAGGTCCAGCGGACCAGGTTCTGCGGCAGCAGGAATCCGTCCCAGGGCATGTCGAAGGAGGTCATGCCCCCCACCCGGGCGAAGCGGTGCACGCCCCGGGCGGCCAGCAGGTCGGCGAGCCGGTCGAGCTCCGCGCCCTCGGCGGCCACGCCCACGCTCTGCACCTTGGGGGTGATCAGTTGGGCCACCTGGGCCAGGTCCGCCACCCTGCGCAGGAAGATGGTGCGGTTGCCGATGGCCGGTCCCAGCTGGAACTTGTCGTCGGACAGGACCGTGAACTCGGTGCCCCGGGAGTACCAGGCCTGGTGGAACATGTCGTACTCGGCGCGCAGGTTCAGGAGCGCAGCCACCTCGCGCTGGGAGGGCGGGGTCTTGGGCAGGCCGCGCAAGGCCGCTTGCAAGGCCTCGGCCAGGAGCCGAGCGAAGGATTCCAGGGTTTCCTGGCTTTCGGTTTCCAGGAAGACGGTGTGGGGGCTGGCGCAGGCCTTCTGCTCGAAGACCGAGATGTCCTGGGCCATGCGCTGGGCCAAGGCCTTCAGGTCGCCCTGCCGCAGCATGCCGGCGCCCACCACGATGAAGGAAACCCGGTTGGGAAAGACCAGGTCCAGGGCCTCCAACCTGGAGGGCAACGCCCGCACCGTGGCCACGCTCTCGTCGCTGCCCCAAATCACCCGCACGTCGGCCAGGGAGCTGACCGCCCGAGCCTGGGGGAGCTGGCTGTGGGAAAAGCGGGCCACGGCCACCGCCGCGGTCAGCTCCGCCCCGCCGGGGGTTTCGGCCAGGCCCTCCAGCAGACGGGCCAGCAGGTCGTCCTGGCTCGAGGCCACCTTGACCAAGTTGGCGTTCTTGGTCAGCAGGCCCATGAGCAGGGAGAGAAAACCCAAGGTGGGAACGTTGCCGGCCATCCAGTGCAGCACCAGACCCCGCGGCCAGGCCCGCAGGCCGCGAGAGGCGCGCGCGCCGCGCACCAGGTACTCATCCAGGGCGCGGGGGTCGCCCAGGCTCTCCTCCAGGAGCGGCTCCAGGCTGCGCCGCCGGCACCAGGAGGCTACGTAGGCCAGGCCGGCGCCCGGGTAGCGGCGGTGCAGGGGGTTGTCCCGGGCCAGCAGCCGGGCCGAGAACCCGTCCAGCGCCGAGACAACCCGCTCCACCGGCAGGTCCAGCAGGTCCAGCCGGGCCTGCCCGAGCCGGCGTCCCAGCTCGCCGGCCTCCACTGTGGTCCCGGCGGGCACGGGCCCTTGCAGGAAATCGATGGGAATGGCGGCTGTGAGGTCGGCTGGGGTCATACTCGCTTTCCAGCGGCCGGCATATTGGGCGAGGGGCGTTTCGCCGGACCTAGGCGAACTTGTCGGCCATGATGTCCCCGCAGCCGCGCACCTCGGAGTTGGGGGCCCGGCCCACCACCTTGAAGGTGCGCCCCGGACGGCCGCAGGGGCAGTCGTCCTCCCCCAGGAGCAGGCCCACGTCCTCGGTAAGCACCGCGTGGCCAGGGTAGGAGGTCTGGATGGGGGTGATGAACTCCAGCAGGCCCTCCCGCCCCGCGGGCAGCGCCTCAAGGGTCAGGGGGTCGCGCACGATCACCTCGCCCCACGCCGGGACGTGGCGGCGGCCCGCTTGACAGGTGGGGTAGAGCATGCCCCCCTGCTCGGTGAAGCCATAGAGGTCAACCACGTCCTCGGGCCGCACGCCGAAGACCCGGCAGCAGTCCTCGACCAGCTTCTCGGGCGTCACCTTCTGGGCCTCGAGCTTTTTCCAGCCACCGATGTGCAGCACCTTGGCGCCGGGCAGCCGGTAACTTTTGCCGGCCTTGAGCAGGGGCTCGACCACGTGGGCGTAAAGGATGAAGGTGAAGCCGAAGATCATGAGGTCGTCGCCGGAACCCTGGGCCACCTGAAGCAGCCCGTCGAGCTTTTCCTGGTCCAGGACGAGGCTGGCCCCTTCCTGGGTGACGCAGGTGTCCACCTGGCGCGCGCAGAAAAGGAGCGAGCGGATGGTGGAGGCCCGGGCGCTGACCACCTGGCTGCGGCCCACGGTGGAGGGCTCGTCGAGCACGATGAAGTTGAAACGCTTGGAGCCGATGCGGTCGATGAGCACCTTGTTGAAGCACTTGGACTGGCGGCGGCTGGTTTCGCGGTCCAGGGCCATGCGGCTGGGCTGGCCGCTGGTAGTGGCCGATGAGGTTATTTCGCGGAAGACCTCCTCCTCGGGCACCGAGCGCAGGAGGGTGTGCTTGAAAAAGCTGGTGGGCAGGTAGGGCAGGTCCTCCAGGCTGGCCAGGTCCCGGGGAGCGAAGCCCCGTTTGTCGCACATGGTGCGGTAGGGCGCGCAGTGCTCGTAATGGAAGATGGCCACCTCGGCCATGGCGGCCAGAAGCTTGGGCGCCTTGTCGGCCCGGCCGCGGCCGTGGACAGGCTCCTGAAGCAAATCCTGCAGCTTTTCAAAAGGCATGCGCCCGTCCCCGTCAAGTCAGGTTCTTGGCCAGCCAGTCGACTATGTTCTTGAAGCTCTCGAAGTCTATGCTCTCCTCGGGGCTGATGGTGATGTTGAACTTCTCCTCCAGGCCCAGGACCAGCTGCACGTGGGCCACCGAGTCCCACTGCTCAAGGTTGTCGGGGCTGGTTTGGTCGTTGATGAGGGAGGGGTCCACCTCCATCACCTTGGCGAAGACTTCCTTGACCTGTTGTTTAATGTCAGCCACGCTTAGCTCCTTCTCGAGGCCGGGCCCGGGGAGGCCGGCCGGCTAGGCCTTGACGCGCAGGGCCGCCGCGTAGTTAAGGTTGTGCCCCTCGGCGTCGGCTTTATCCACGCTCATGCCCTTGAGGGTGCCCAGGTATTCCCGTACCACCTCCCAGCCGGTCCGGTTGATGAAGTCGCGGATCTCGCCGCTGGTGCGGAAGAGCAGGATGTGATCCTCGGCGGGGGCGTTGGCGGCGGTGGTGAAGAAGCAGATGCCGCCGGGGGCCATCTTGGCCTTGATCTGGCCCATCACCCGCTCGCCCTCCTGGAGATGCTCGATGAGCTCGCCCATGAGCAGCACGTCCAGAGAGCCGTCTGGCAGGGGTATTTCCTTCTGTACGTCCACGTTGCGGGGCTCGGCCCGCTCCGGGTCCAGTCCGGTGGCCGCCACCATGCGGCGGGTCTGGGCCAGGGAGGTGGGGCTGATGTCGAGCATTACGGTGCGGCACTGGGGCGCGGCGCGCAAAAGCTCGGCATGGAAAATGCCATGGCCCACCCCGATCTCGGCCCCGCTCCGGGCGCGGGCGGCCAGGGGCAGGAACTCATCAAGGTAGAAACGCATGATGGCGTAATGGTTGGGCCAGAATATCTGGGTCATGCCCAGACCCACCACGTATTCGAACATGTAGTCATCGCGGCCGTAGACGTTTTTGTAGACCAGGTCGAAGTCGGCGTGGCGGTAGCGGCCCTCCTTGGCGAAGTACATCTCCTCGGTGCGGATGCTCTTGGTGTAGTCCAGGTAGGCCTTGGCCAGGAAGGCGTGGTCGGCCTTGGCTTCCTGGGCGCGGGCCGCCTGGAGCATGCGCGAGCAGACGCTCTCGGCGAATTCGATATACGCGCCGTCCGCCTCCTCCAGGAGTTTCTTCACGGCCTTCTTTTGAAACACCGAGGCGGCGGCTATGGCCTCGGTGACCTTGATGAGGTTGGGAGCCCTTTCGACAAGCTGGGTCATCGCGTACTTTCCTTGGCAAAGCAAACCCGGTAAGGCGTACCACCCGCGGCGGCTATGGGCTCAACTGCTGGGAGAAGCACATGTCCGCGCGGAAGCCGTCGCCCCAGCCGGGGACACGGAACGTCTTCACGATAAAGCGGTTGCGGTCCCTGGCCACCACGATCTTGGGCAAGAACTCTATGTCCAGGGCCCTGGAAAAATCCGCATCAGGGAGGATACCAAAGTCGGCCAGATATGCCCAACGCATTTTTTGGATTTTTTGAGGTTCATCACTCTGTTGCAGAATCAGCTGCCGGTTGGCCTCCACCACGCCCCGCAGCAGGTCGATGAAGTCGTTTATCCCGGTGAGCCGCGCCCGGCATTTGGGGCCTGGCCCCGCCTCCACCCGTTCCACGTAATCACCCGCGTCATAGGCGGCCACGCGCTCGCTCACCGGCCGGCCGGGCTGGGGTAAGACCAGGGAGGTGAACCCGCCCTTCTCGGTGTCGAGGTCCAGGCGGGCCGAGGCCTGCGCCAGCCGGGGGTGCGCCGGGGCCTGGGCGGCTGGGAGGCACTCCACCAGGCCCTGGACGGTCAGCTCGTTAATTATCTTGAACATCTTTATACGGGCCGGGGCGAAAACCTCCCGGCCGGCATACTCCGCCAACGCCTCGAGCATGCTCAACAACATGGAGGAGCCGTGCACGTAATCCCGGTGACCCAAGTATTGGTAGGTGGCTTCCCTGCTCCAAGCCGGCATAGGCTCCGCCCCGAGATTATTGCGTCCGTTGATCCGCCGCAACTCTATCCATTAAGAAGGCGCTGTGCAAGGCGCTGGGGAGCGGGGTAGGGCTCTCCAGTCTAAAACAAGTATTTACAATGAGATATGCCTATAGAGCCAGGTCGGGCTTTCTTGACATGACAGGCACCCCTGCTATACTTGAGCGGCGAAAAGGGGGTCGCAATTGGGATACACCCGCCAAGACATTATCGAGGCCTATCGTGCGGTGGGCGTGAAAAGGGGCGGCGTGGTTCTGCTCAAGACCGACCTGCGCTACCTGGGTCCCTACGCCGGCCAGGACCAGCGCCAGGCCCTGGCCGCCCACTATGACGCCCTGGCCGAGCTGATCGATTTCAGCCAGGGCACCTTGGTGGTGAGCACGGGGACCATGAGCCTGTGCAACACCGACACCCCCTTCGACCCGGAGCGCACCCCCAGCGAGATGGGCAGCCTCACGGAGTACGTGCGACGCCAGCCCGGGGCGGTGCGCAGCCCGCACCCCTTCCGGTCCTTCGCCGCCGTGGGACGGCAGGCCGACTTCATCTGCCGCGAGGTGGCCCGCCACGCCTATGGGCCGGAGACCCCCAAGGACCGGCTGCTGCAGGTGGACGCCCTCTACCTGAGCCTGGGGCAGGTGCCCCGCCTCACCTGCTCCCTGGTGCACCACGTGGAGATGGTCATGGGCGTGCCCTACCGCTACAGCAAGGAGTTCATGCATCCCGTGGTCACGGCCGAGGGAGTGGTCAGGGAGCCTTTCTATCTCTACGTGTGGTATCGCAACTTGGACTTCAAACGCGACGGCAACCAAAAAATATTCCGGCATTTCCACGACTCGGGCTATCGCGTGGCCGAGGCCGGCCTGGGCCGGGGCAAGGTTTACGGCTACTCCATGAGGGAGTTCTACCGCTCCTGCCTGGACCTTTTCAAACGGGACATCTACTGCTGGCTGGCCGAGCCGCCGGCTGACAGGCCCTATCAGATATAGCCCCCGGCCGGGGCAAAGAGAGCACATCTTGGTCGACTGCCTGATAATCGTCGAACGCAACGTATTCAAGCCGGACATCATCCACCGCATGCTGCAGCAGGGCATGGAGACCTTTTTCGACGCCCTGGCCGGCGACAACGCCCCGGTGGACCCGGCGCTGCTCAAACCCTCGCTCTCCTATCTGCCCAACTACGGCATGGCCGGCACCATTTCCCTGACCAGCGTGGTGCTGGCCACGGCCTTGATCGAGGCTGGCCTGAGCTGCGCCGTGCTGGACGATGACGACATCCTGGGCACCTATGCCGACAAGCTCCCGGAGCTGATCGGCCGGGCACGGGTGGTGGCGGTGTCCACCACTTTCATCGTGAGCAAGCAAAGCCTGCGCAACATTGTTCAGACTGTGCGCCAGGCCGCGCCGGATACCCCCCTGCTCCTGGGCGGCCAAGGCATCCCCTCCCTGGCCCTGGACCCGCTCTCCGGCGAGGACGCCGACATCTTCGGCCAGGTGGACGCAGTGATGTACGGCGAGGCCGAGGATGTCTTCCCCCGGCTGGTCAAGGACTTCCGCGACGGCGTCAGCCACCTGGCCGACCTTCCCGGGGTGCTCTACCGCCGCCGGGGCCGCTGGGAAGGCAGCCAGCAGCCGGTGACCGTGGACCTGGACGCCGTGGCCATCCCCGATTGGGGGGTGTTGGAAAAGGTGGACATCAACGCCGGCCGCCTGGGCGAGGCCCTGCGCCCCTCCTCTGGCTCCCTGGAGGAGGGCAGGGGTTGCCGCTTCGGCTGCCGCTTCTGTTCCTACCACCTCTACTCCGCCTTCCGCCGCAAGTCGCCGGCGCGCATCGTGGCCGAGCTCAAGAGTATCAAGGCCCTGGGCTACGACACCGCGGCTTTCGTGGGGGCCGAGTTCTACAGCCCCGCCCAGCATTCGGCCCAGGTGCTCGAGGCCATGGCCCAGGCCAGGCTGGGCATCAACTCCTGGATCTATGGCCGGCTGGACTACCTGGCCCGCCACCCCGAGCTGCTGGAAAAGACCGTGGCCGCAGGGGTGTCCAACATCGTCTTCGGCATGGAATCCGGCGATCCGGGCATCCTCAAGAACATGGGCAAGCACTACGACGTGGCCAAAATGATCGAGGGCACCCTGGAGGCCCGGCGGCGGGGCCTGACCATCACCGCCTCCCTGATCATCGGCTTCCCAGGCGAGACCGAGGCCACCCTGGCCAACACCGCACGCGCCGTGGCGGGCGCGGACTTCAACTACCTCTTCCTGCACGCCCTCAACGTGGTGCCCTTCACGCCCCTGTGGCGGCTGCGCGAGCAGATGGGGCTCAAGATCAACAAGACCGGGTTCTGGGCCCACCCCACCATGACCCTGGCCGAGGTGCCGGCCGTGGCCAGGAACATCATCCGCCAGACCAACCGCGACTCCAGCAGCCTGTTCGTCAACGTCAAGCGCAACTTGGCCGCGCCCTTCCTGGCCCCCGGCGAGCAGGGCGACCTGGACAAGCTGACCAAGGTGGTCCAGGATGTGCTGGACAACGAATGGGCCCCGGAACCGGACCCGGCCAAGCGGGGGGAGCTCTGGCGACGGGTGCAGGGGCTGGCGGGTCAACTGCCTGACTACGCCTTCAAGCGGCTGCAAAATCCATTGTCTGAAGGCTAGATCTCGCCGGGGCTCCCGGCGATATGCAAAATGGCATTCATTACCCGGTCGGCGTTCTCTTGATCGGAGATGTCCACCCGGCTTCTCAGGCGTGGCAGAAGGCAGCCCCCCACGCTCATCTCCTCCAGAGTCTGCATGAACAGCCGCACCTTGCCCTCCCGGGGTTTGGCGCCGGCCTGAATCTCCTCCAGGGCCCGGCGCAGGCTCGCCTCCTCGGCCGCCCAGTAGGCCCCGTCGCAGCCCTTGTACCAGGCATGGCCGAAGACGAGGGCCGGCTTGCCCCGCATAAGGGCCTCCCAGCCCACGGTGCCGGTGACCGTGGCCACGGCCCGGGCATGGTCCACCAGGGTAAAGATGTTCATGTCGGGATCGACCAGGTCGGCGTTGGGCAGGGCCGCTATCTGGTCGTAGAAATCCCTGTCGCGCGCGCGCTGCTTGGTGACGTGGGGGAAAAAGTAGGCTGGCGCTTCCTTGATGTAGAGACGCCAACCCGTTGGCAGCCAGCGGGAAAGCAGGCGGACCATCAGCAACTGATCCACGTACCTCCCCCCCAGGGGGGCGGTGGTGCGCTCGGGCTGGAAGTGCAGGGCCACCAGGATGTAAGGCCGGTCCAGGTCCGCCTCCGCGGCCAGGCTTTTATAGTAGCGGGCCATCCGCTCCTTGTGCCGCCGCCGTCGCTCCCGGTCCCTGCGCCAGGCCAGGCCCGTGAACGCGGCCTGGTCCAGGCGCTTGCCCGGCACCTTGAAGTAGTTCCTGGGCGGCGGGTCGAACAGATACTTGCGGGCCTTGGTCACAAGCTCGGCGGCGCGTCCGGGATGGACCAGGTAGCTGGCCAGGCTCTTCCAGGTGTAGGCGGAGTTGAACTGGGCGGCCTTCTCCTGGTGGCTTTTAATGTACCAGGGCGATCCTTCGCCGTAGTTGCGGTTGATGCCGTCGAGGTAGCTCTGCGCGGGGGCGGAGAGCGCGACCGGGCCGCCGTCCCAATGGGCCAGCTTATTCCGGTAGCGGTCCTCCACCCCAGAGATGCCCAGGTCGAAGCCCTCCTGCGCGAACAAAAAGCCCGGGATGGCCGCGATAAACTCGAACATCACCGTGCGGATGCCCCTCAGACGGCAGAGCAGGTAGACGATGTAGTCGTAGACCAAGTGCGGCGCGAAAGAAAACACCACCACCTCGGGTTGGAACTTGTCCAGCACGGCCTGCCAATAGCCGAGATAGCGATAGTAGAGGTCCAGGCGTTCGTCCAGAAGAAAGGCCGCGCCGTCACCCATGCGATCCATCATCTTGAGAACGGGGTTCTCGTGGGGGGCCAGGGCGTCGAGCAGGGCCGCGTCGGGCGGGCGGCGGACAAGGCCGCGAAGTTCGGCGGGCGGAATGTCCCGCGCCGCCGCCAGGTTGGATTGGAAGACCGCGGCCGGGAAGTACGATTTTACGCGGTCCTCCAGTTCGGGCCCTGCCGTCCAGAAGCAAACCTCCCAGCCCCGCTCCCTTTGCAGGGATCGGGCGGCCTCGGCGAAGGCCAGTTCGTCGCAGTCGATGAAAAAGGCCTTCATGCTCTGGACCAGCCAGGCGGCGTCAATCGCCTTGTCCTTCGATTTTGGAAAACCTCAGCCGGCAGCGAATACGCAGTCCCCGGGCGACCTCTTCCCTTTCGACGGGGGTCTCCTCGATGGCCGAGCCGCCGCAGTTGGGGCAGGCCGCCTCGTGGCAGAGGCACACCTCATCGCAGTCCCGGCAGACCCTGAAGACGCCCTTGCGCGCGATCTCCGGGGACTGCATCAAGAGTTTGACGCGCAGGCGGCGTTCACGCTCTATCCACCGGTGGTAGTCCATGTCCTAGTCATCAACGCCCCCGCCCCAGACCGTATGGCGCAGCCGCCACTCGCCATCCACCTTCGCCCAAAGGTGGGGAGAGCGGAACTTGTCGCAGTGGTCGAAGAACCAGTCCACGGACAGGCCCACGTAGTCCAGGCAGTCCTTGAGGTAGCGGTGCGGCACCTCCCCGTCGTACTGTTTGACCAGGGCCACTCCCTCCTCGCGGGTGAGGTGCTTGTTGCGGATCTCCTGGGAGGCGTCGTCCGTGGCCCGGCCTATGCCGAACTTGATGTAGGTGGTGTAGTAGTGCAGGTCGTCGATCTTGTCGTCGATGCTGGAGTACTTGCTGTAGGTGCCCTCGGTGCGGAAGGGCCTGGCCTGGAATCCGGTCTTTTCCACGGCGAAGTAGTAGGCCTCCTGCGGGATCCACCTGACGTAGTAGCCCAGGTAGTGGCACTGGATGCCGCTGGCCTCCAGCTCGCTGTAGTCGGGGGGCAGGTACTGGTAGAGGTCGGCCAGGGAAAGCCCGTGACGCTCCTGTAGCTCCTTGAGCGAGACGCCGCCCAGGTAAAGCCCCTCCAAGTCTTCCTTGGTGAAAAAGGCCTTGTCCCGCAGAGGGCTGAAGGTGTCGGCGATGTCGTTGCCCCCCACCTCGGCCTCGTGCTCGCCGAAGAAAATCAATTTGATGCCGTATTTCATGGCCACCTGGGCGGCCAGGTTCTTCTGACCCAGGATGAATGACTGGAAGGGGTGCAGGAGATTTTCTATGGACAGGCGGGTGAGCAGCCGATGGACCCTGCCGTTGGGCCTGATGGTGAGGTTGTCGAACCCGCCCTCGTCTATCCAGCGCAAGTAGTTCTGGTAGCCGTAGCTGGTATAGACCGTGGGAGGCCAGGTCACGGTCAGCGGGTGCATGCCATACTTGTATTTGAGCAGCCAGGCCGCGAACACGCTGTCCTTGCCGCCGCTTCCCGGCACCACGCAGTCGTAGTAGCCGTCGTTCCGGCGATACTTGTCAAGTAGTTGCAGCAGGAGCTTTTCCCGTTCTTCCCAGGCGATGAGGTCCTTGTTCACGTAGACCTTGCAGCCGTGGCAGACGCCATCGTCGTCGATGGGAAGGGTGGGGCACTTGCGGTCGGTGGTATGGCGAAATTCCGGATACGACCGGGGACGCTGGTTGCTCATGACGCATTGTTTGCAGAACTTAACTTCGCTTGGCAAGCCATAGTAGGCTTCTAGCTTCTTCGACATCGCCTTGCTCTCTTTCCGCCGTGCTTGGGAAAATGGGTCGCTTGCCCGCGCCGCTTGAGGCCGGCGATTAATGATATCTCAAAACTGATCAGGCGGCATCTCGCGAAATCCCCCGGTGCGGAGCTTCATCGCGGCGCCTTACCAGACCTTGAATTTGTCCAGATCAAACTTGGAAATATCTTTGAACGACAAATCCGGGGACCGGCCAAACACTACCACATCATCGGGAACATCTTGATCCCGGACAAAAGTCTGGGTCGAGAAAAAGGTGTTGCCGCCTATGTGGCAATTGCCGATGATGCTCACGCCGGCCATGAGCATAACCTTTTCGCCAAAGCTAGGATAACGGTCGTAGTTGCCCCCGACGGTGCAGTTTTGGCTGAAAAAAAAGAAGTCGGAGTAGGAAGCCCTGCCCATCACGCTGCCCAGAGGGTGGTCACAATACCATACCGAAGGCAGACTGACCTCGTAAAATATATCTAT
Source organism: Deltaproteobacteria bacterium (assembly GCA_021811275.1). Taxonomy (GTDB): domain Bacteria; phylum Desulfobacterota; class Desulfarculia; order Desulfarculales; family Desulfarculaceae; genus JACRDC01. Next base: position 10,864 of record JAJZPI010000028.1, on the reverse strand, counting down.
GCTGTGCAATATCTTGTTTAAAAAGTACAGCCTTTCGGCCAAAGACTGGTTATTGAACTTCGTAAGGGCCACGCGCGACATTAAATATATTAAAACGGCATTCTGGCAGGTATGAAAGGGATGAAAAACCAAGACGCCGTCTTTCCATAAATAGAAATGGCTCAATTTGGAAAAGCAGGCCTCCAGATCGACCAAGGCACGATCCATTATCTCCCGCAGTTCGTCGCTTTCGGTTTTTCGGTCGAAAACAAGCAGATTTTCCAGCTGCCGCATTATCATTTGATAGAGTTCATTTTTACCGATGGAAATAACCATAGTCGCTTTCCGAAGGCCCTAGGGTTCAGGTTCATGGGACGATGATAATTCAAGTATGGCCATGTAATTGTCGTCGGTATCCTTTGTGGTTAATAGGTAGATTGATTCTGTAAAGTTAAATGGTTGAGCGCTAGATCGTCAAGTATCGTTTTGGTTAATAGGTCAAGAATTTTTTGTAAATACGAAGCCCTTCCTTGGCGCTTCGCTCGGGGTGAAATTGACAGCCCCAGATGTGGCCGCGGCGCACAACCGAGCAATATTCCAGTTCAGCGTAGGTGGTGACTCCAATAATGTCGCTCTGCTGGGCTGGGAGGCAATAAAAACTGTGAACGAAGTAAAACCACGAGGAGGTCGCCTGCCCTTCCATGATGGTGCCCGGCCAGTCAACCCCCCGCGCGGGCGAGACGGTGTTCCAACCGATCTGGGGCACCTTGTAGCGAGGCCCGTCTTGGCTTGGCGGGGGGAAGCTGACCACGCGACCGGGTACAAGACTCATGCCGCGGTAGGCCCCGAACTCCTCGGAGCCGTCGAAGAGAAGCTGCATGCCCAGGCAGATGCCCAAGATAGGTTTGCCCTGGCTTGCGCTTTCACGCAGGGAGTCGGCCATGCCGCTGGCGGTCAAGCGGCCCATGGCTTCGCCGAAAGCGCCGACCCCCGGCAGGACCACCCGGTCGGCTCGCCTAACGTCCTCGGGATCCGAGGTGATCGAACCATGAAAACCGCACTGCTCGACAGCCCGAGCCACCGAGAAGAGGTTGCTGGTGCCGATGTTGACGATGACGATATTCGGCGAGCTCATTTCCGGCTTCCCTGTGTCTTAGGCGCGGCACTGATAACCAGCGTCCCGCAGAACCCGTTTTACATCCGGTATGGTCAGTCTGGCCATGCGCCCTGCCAGGAAATTTTGCCCTGATTTATATTGCTTGATAAATTCAATATTGCCTTCGCTGGTGAATTCATTCAAATCGACTTGTTCGGCGAGATAGGTGTAATGAAAGATGGAAGCACAACTTATGGCATCGGCATGCCCATCGCAGACCGCTTGGACAAGGTGTTCCGGCTGTCCACACCCTCCGCAGGCCACCACGGGCACAGGAACCATATCCGCCACCTTTTGAGTCAATTCCAAATCAAAGCCGCGTCCGGTTCCTTCGAAGTCGATTGAAGTCAGCAGGATTTCGCCGACACCTCTGTCCACGGCCTCCCTGGCCCAGTCATATACGTTTTTACCAGTCCATTCGCGCCCATTGTCGGTAAAACACAAATAGTTGTCATCAACGCGTTTGGCCTCAATCGAACAGACGATGCATTGACTACCAAAGGTCTTTGCGCCTTGTTCCAGTAGGTCGGGGTTGTTGATTCCCGCGGTGTTGATGCCAACCTTATCGGCGCCGGCTTGTAAAATATCCGCAATATCTTCGATGGTGCGCACTCCTCCAACCACCGTGAAGGGGATGAATACTTGCTCGGCGGTTTTGGTGATGAATTCCTTCAGACTGTTTCGGCCGTAGAGGCTGGCTACCACGTCGACATATATTAATTCATCAGCCCCGTCCTGGTAATATTTCATGGCGAAATCCCAGGGCTTACCCAATACCCTGAGTCCCTCCAAGTGAATCCCCTTGACCAGATTGGGGCCCTTGATGTCCAGTCTTGGTATGATGCGATAGCTCATGATTATTGCACTTGAATTTTGAGTTTGCTTGACAATTACTTAACTTGTCTCAAAATTGAATATTACACCTGGAGGGCAATGCGTTCAAGCAGTTGGAGTTGCCCAATAATCCATCAAGGTGATCCGGCGTCGGCGACAAACCGCTCAGATGAATATTCTGAGGAATCGTCCCGTCTATCGCGAAACATTGCAGACCAAAAATTATTCATGCGGAGCACCGTGAGCATTGGTAAATGCGTTGGTGAAAATGCTGGACGTAACGTCAATAATTCGTTTGCCGGCCCGCCCATCTAGGAACCCAAAAAAATCTTGTAATTGTTTTTGGTAATGCTGTTGATCAGAAAGGTTGGCCGGCCTTTCGAATAGGTCCGCCACCTCGTCGAACAATTCATCCATGCTGCAAGTTTTAATGGCGGGGGTCAGATCGCTGAAGATTCTCTCCTCGTTGCCATTGAAATCAACCACCAAGGTGGGTATCTGCAGCATCAGACTCCAACGAACCGTGCTGGAGTGGTTGCTAATGTAAAGATCCACCGCGGCAAGAACGTCTTTGAGCTTTTCGGTTAATATCGCAACCCGAAATTCATGAGTCAAATCCATGCAGTCAATAGGATTCAATTTGGGATGCAACGACAATAGGACATTACGACCTGGGCCGCTTGCGGCCCTAACCAATCGTCGACGCTCCTCCTTCTGCTTGTCCAGGGGCATCAATTGCTCGTTTTGAATTTGAGGGATGCAAACCAATACAATACTGTGGTCAGGCCGCAGGCCATATTTTTTGATCAAATTATCGCGGATCAACGCTCTGTTATTGTTAGATTTGGCTAGTTCATCATGTTCCAGTTCACCGGTGATGACCAATTTTTCTGGCGGCACGCCGTCATTCCGCAGGCTCTCGAAGTCAAACTTTCCGCCTATCAGAACCAAATCGCTGAAGTTACCTAATAAGAAAGGATCATCCGGCAACATGGATAAAGATCGCAAAGCCAGGGTCTCCTCGGCCCGATAAAAAAACGCGGTCTCACGGCCTTGACCGATCACCACCTTCGGCCATAGGGCCGCGATGGCTCTTTTGACAAATCTGTCCGTCCCTTGCCGAAGCAACTTGTCCGGCCGGCTCTGTCGCTCTACAAGCAGGTCCTTTTTGGTGGAACTTATTCCGTAAGGAATGACCAAAACATAACAGCCGCGCTTTTTCGCTTCGTGTACCAAGGGCAGCAGGTTCAGGCGGCGGTCATCCTCCACCACCAACAAGTCAGGGGACGCCTTGTCCAAAATGCTCCGTGCCAGCGCCCTCAATATTTCCAGCTCACGACGGCATCTTAGGTAATGCGAAATCCATGACGGACCCAGGTGGTAAAGGGCCGATCCAAGTATGCGGCTCAAGGGCGGCGAAGAAAAACTATTGAAGACTTGTTCGACAAAGTATTCGTGAATCGTCGCTTGATTGCCAACCAGCCCCCGCAATTCATCGCCTATTTCACGGCTGGTCGCCAACAAGCAGGGTTCGAGCCACTCCTGCTCGGCGTAAAGACTGTAGAGCTTGGCCATGTTGGCCAGGCTGGGGCGGTGCCAAGGCGCTATCAGCACCTTGGCGCGACCCGACTGCGCGACCAGTCCTAGGCGGGGCATCTAATCATCAACTCCTCCGCCCCACACGTTGCGGCGCAGCTTCCATTGGCCGTCCACCTTTTTCCAAACGTGGGGCGAAAGCTCATGGTACATGTTGATAATGTCCCAGAATTCCCCCTCGCTGATCCCCAGGTAATTAAGAAACCACTGGAAATGGCGGGCAGGAAAGGCTCCGTCGTAGCGCTTTACCAACGCCACGCCCTCCTCGCGGGTGATGTGTCCATCGCGTATCTCGTGGGCGGCGTCGCTCGTCGCCCTGGCTATGCCGAACTTGATGAAGGCCAGGTAGAAGTGGAAGCCATCCTGCTTGTCATCCAGGCTTGCATACTTGGAGTAGGTTCCCTCGGAGTGCTCGGGGTTGGCCTGGAAACCCGTGTTTTCCACGCTGTAGTAGTAGTTCTCTTGGGGCACCCACTTCTTGTAGTAGGAGAACCAATGCATCTGGCAGCCGAGATTTCTTAATGCCTCGGGGTCGGGTTGGCGATAGAACATCAGCGGGTTGTTGGCTATCTCCTCCTTGCTGAACAGATCGGCCTCCAATCCGTGCTGGAGCAGTTCGTCAATGCCCGAGCCCTTGTAGTAAAGCTCCCGCCAGTCGTCGGGGTCCTCGTAGGGTTTGTCCTTGTTGCGGGTGGAGCCCCCGTACTCGATCTCCCCGCTCTCCCCGTAGAAGATCAGGGGTATCTTGAACTTGATGGCCATGTGGAAGGCATATGCCTTTTGGCCGTAGGCAAACGGCTCCCAGGCATCGCCCAGCAGTTCGAAGGCCAGCCGGCTGAGTTTGCGGTGCACCTGTCCGTTGGGGAAGCAAAGCAGGTTGTCGAAACCGGAGTCCTTCCAGTTAAGGAAGTTTTTCCAGCCGATGTCGGTGTATTCAAAGGGGGCCCAGGTCACCGTCAGGGGATGCATGCCATACTTGTATTTCAACTGATGGGACACATAGGAGCTGTCCTTGCCCCCGCTGCCGGGCACCAGGCAGTCGTAGCTGCCATCCTTGGAGCGGAAGCGGTCTAGCAGGTCGCGCAATTGGCGTTCCCTTTCGTCCCAATCGATGAGATTGTGCTTCTCATAGGCGTAGCGGCAGGCGCTGCACACGCCTTGCTCGTCGAAGGTGATGCGAGGGCGCTGGCTGGAGACCACGCACTTGGTGCAGAATTTGATTTCCTTGGGCCGGTTGCCCAGCTGGCGGTCCAGGGTTTTACCGAACAGCATCGGTACGCTCCTTTGGGAAAACGTGTTATTTCGCCTCGCCTGTGGCTATCTACTCGGCCGGCCGCGCCGGCGCGCCCTTGATGAGAACGCCCGGGGCCACATCCCTCACCACCACCGCCCCGGCGGCGACCAGGGCGCCTTCGCCGATTGCCACCAATTGCTTGATCACCGCCCCCGCCCCGATGTGCGCCTGGGCCCCCACCTGGACGGTGCTGCACAGGCGGGCGCCCGTGGCCACGTGCACGTGTTCGCCCACCCGGCAGTCGTGCTCGACCACGGCGCCGCTGTTGACGATGACGTTGGCTCCCAGCGCCGCGCCGGCGTTGACCACGCTCATGGGCATGAGTTGGCAGCCCAGTCCCAGCGCGGCTTGCGGCGAGCAAAAGGCTCGGGGGTGCACGAAGGTGAGGGGTTTCAAGCCGTGGGCCAAGCCGGCCTCGAAAAGACGCCGGCGGGGGGCGTTGTCGCGCACTCCGCCCAGGCCCACCACAAAATGGTCCGCCCGCGACCCGGCCAGCCCGGGCAGGAGATCGTCTCCACCCAGGACGGGCACGCCGTAGATCTCGCCGCCCCACAGGCCCTGGGCCGAGTCCAGAACCCCTACTAGTTCAACGCCGCCCAGGGCCAGTAGACCGTCGATGAGGACGCGGGCGTGGCCGCCCCCGCCCAAGACCAGGCAACGCGGCGTAGATCGGCTCATGACGCGTCCGCCGGCCACAGCTGATCGGCAAAGCGTTTGGTCGTCAGCCCAGCTCCCAGCTTCGCCTGTTTGAGCGCGGTTACGACGCGTCCGGCGGCCCCCCCGTCGCCGTAAGGGTTGGGAACGCCGGCCAGGCCCTGGCGAAAGCTTGGCTCAAGCGCCTGGGCGATGCCCGCCTGGATCTCCCGGCGGCCGCAGCCCACGTCGACCACGTTGGCTCCCCGCACTCGCCCGGCCTGGCGTGCGCCGACGTTCACCACCGGCAGCCCGAAGCTGGGGGCCTCGATTATGCCGCTGCTGGAGTTGCCCACCATGGCCGCCGCGTGCTTCATGAGGCTGAAATATTTTTGCGTGCCCAGGTTGTCGCGAATGGCCGCCCAGGGATGGTCGCTGGTGAAGGAGCGGACCATGCTCGCCAACTCGCGTCCGCCGGCGTCGGCGTTGGGCAGGGTGAAGACTGCCTGACGCCCGGCCTGTTCCAGTGCGGCCAGCAGTTCGGCCATTTGGGCCGGGCCCTGGCCGGGCTCGCGGGTCACGGGGTGATAGGTGACCAAGAGCGGCGCGGGGTCCAGGTTCAGGTCCAACTCTTGGCCCAGGGCGGACAGGTCCAGAAGCTCCATCCCCTCCAGGTTGTCAAGGCTCAGGGCCCCGCAAACCGTCACCCGCCAGGGCTCCTCGCCCATCTGGACGACCCGGCGGGCGTACTCCCGGGTGGAGACGAAGTGCAGGTGGCTTAGCTTGGTCATGGCGTGGCGGGCGGCATCGTCCATGGCCCCCAGGGTCAGCTCGCCGCCGTGAAGGTGGGCCAGGGGCAGGCCCAGGGGCAGGGCGGCCACGGCGGCGGAGAGCATCTCGAAGCGGTCGCCCAGGATCACCAGCAGGTCGGGATTGATTTGGGCCAGGGCCTGGGCAAAGCCCATCACCCCCAGGCCCATGCTTTTGGCCACGCCCTCGGGGCTGTCGGAAGACAGAAGCATCTCCACCTTGGCCGCGACGGGCCAGCCCTCCTGCTCGATTTGCCGCATCGTAAGCCCGAACTCGGGAGCCAGGTGCATGCCGGAGACGATGAGCCTCAGCTCCAGCCCCGGCTCGCCCTGGATGGCCTTGAGCAGGGGCCGGTAGATGCCCCAGTCGGCCCGGGAGGTGGTGACGACGCCGATGGTCCTCATGCCAGGTCCCCCCAGGCCAGGAGGCTGCCCGCCTTGATGTCGCGCCTGGCCACGCGGCCCAACGCCCCGGGCAGGAGCGCGGGCGGGATGCCGGTGCCGGGCCGGCGAATGGCGATCATGGCCTCGGTCAGGGCCGTGCCGGCGGGAATATCCATCGCCGCCACCAGGCTGCGCCGGGCCACCGAGCGGGTGTCGGCCTCGCTGGCCGCCGGTTCTTTGCGGCCGTGGCCCAGGGCGGCCTCGACCTTGCGCACCCCGGCCACCAATGCCCTCAGCTCCTCCGGGGTGGCGCTGGCCTGGTGGTCGGGGCCGGGCAGTGAGCGGTCGAGGGTGAAGTGCTTCTCGATGACCGCGGCCCCCAGGGCCGCCGCCGCCAGGGCGACCTCAATGCCCAGGGTGTGGTCGGAATAGCCCACGGGCAGGGAAAAAAACTCGGACATGGCGGCCATGGCGCGCAGGTTCACGTCGGCCGGGTCGGCCGGGTAGTTGCTCACGCATTGCAGGAGGATCAGGCCGGGGCAGCCGGCGCGCTTGAGCGTGCGCACCGCCGCGTCCACCTCCTCCAGATCGGCCATGCCCGTGGAGAGGATCACCGGCAGGCCGGCGGCCCCTACCCGACTCAGGAAGGGCAGGTTGGTGATCTCCCCCGAAGAGACCTTGAGGGCCGGCGCTCCCAGGGAAAGCAGAAGCTCCAGGCTGGGCAGGTCGAAGGGGGTGGAAAGGAAGGCGAGGCCTCGCTCGCGGCAACGGTCCCGCACAGCTTGATGCCCGGCGGGCGAAAGCTCCAGGGCCTTGATCATCTCCAGCTGCGATTGGCCGGCCTCGGTGTTTTGACGTTGATAGGCGGCCTTGGGGGCCCGGGGCGTGACCACCTCCTCGGCAACGAATGACTGGAACTTCACCGCGTCGACGCCAGCCTCGGCCGCCGCGTCCACCAGCGCGAGCGCCAGGTCGACGCTGCCGTTGTGGTTCACCCCCGCCTCGGCGATGAGGTAGCAGGGCCGGCCGGGTCCCAGCGGGCGCCGGCCTATGTTGAAGCCGCCTACCATGCCGTCCAGCCTCCGTCCAGGACCAAGTTGTGCCCGGTCAGGTAAGCCGAAAGGTCGCTGGCCAGGTAGGCCGCCGCGCCCTTGATGTCTTCCTCCACGCCCATGCGCTTCAGGGGGGTGCGTGCGACGTAGCGGGCCTGGAAGGCGGCGGGCTGACCCCGCTCGATGCCGCCCAGGGTGATGCTGTTGACCCGCACTTTGGGGGCCAGCACCGTGGCCAGCCAGCGGGTGAGCTGGATGAGCCCGCCCTTACTGGCGGCGTAGGCCGCGGGGTTGCCCATGGCCGTGCCTTGGTAGAGCCCCAGGTCAGGCCCCGCCACGCCGTAGATCGAGGCAAGGTTGACCACCGAGCCGCGGCCTCGGGCGGCCAGCCAGGGCAGGGCGGCCTGGGTCAGCACGAAGGCGGAGGTGAGGTTGACCTCCATGCAACGCCGCCAGGTTTCGGCGCTCTGCTCGGGGAAGGGGACCACCCAGCCTTCAAGGTCGGAGGTGCCCACGAAGGCCGCGCTGTGTATGAGGATATCCAAACCGCCCAGGGCCTGGGCCGCCAGGGCCGGAGCTGAGCGCGTGGCCCGCTCGTCGGCCAAGTCGCAGGGCAGGGGCAGGGTTTCTACCCCGAAGCGCGCCTTGAGATCGTTGGCGGTGCGGGCGCAGGCCGCCTGGTCCAGGTCCAGGACCGCCACCGCGCAGCCTAGTTCGGCCAGGGCCTCGCCCATGGCCCGTCCCAGGTGCCCGGCGCCGCCGGTGATGAGCGCCGTCCGTCCGCCCAGATCCATCAGCTCGCGCAGGGTCTTCATGCGCCTTCCCCCTGCTTACGCCGGTTCATCAGGAACTCGGCGATGGCGAAGTCCAGCTCGGTGTCGATGTCCAGGGCCCGTTCCTCGGGCACCCGCGCCGCCGCCACCCGTCCCTCGAACATGGAGCCTGCGCTCATGATGAAATCAGGCCGGGCGGCGTAGGCCACGGTGGTCATGTCATAAACCGGCGGGGCGTCCTGCCGTCTGGCGATGGCTTTGTCCGGAGGAATCACCAGGCGGGCCATGCCCGACGAATCCAGAAGCACTTGGTTGAAGTAGGGGCTGCGGGCCGCGTCCTTGACCGTGATGGCGATGTCGGCCCCGCTGGCGAGCAGGGCCTCGATGCAGGCGTCCAGGTCCTCGACCGCGCGCAGGGGCGCGGTGCAGGGGATGGCCGCGAAGACCTCCAGGGGCGGAAACTCAGGCAGGCCCCGCACGGATTCGATGGCGTGGCGCCAGGCCAACCACTCCGGGGCGTTGTCGCTGGCCAGCTCGGCCGGGCGCAGGAAGGGCACCTCGGCCCCCCACCGGCGGGCCGCTTCGGCGATCTCCCGGTCGTCGGTGGAGACCACCACCCGCTTGACGAAGCGGCTGGCCAAGCCGCACTCGATGGCCCAGGCGATCAGCGGCTTGCCGGCCAGAGGGCGGATGTTCTTGCGGGGCACGCCCTTGGAGCCGCCGCGGGCGAAGATGAAGCCGATCACCGAAGGGCTCATAGCGCCACCTCCTTGCCTTGTTGGCCGGCCAGGAGGGCGGCTTCCACCAGGCGCAGGACGGCCAGACCGTCCTCGCCGTCCGGGCTCGGCCGGCCGCCGGCGCGCAGGCGCTCCAGGAAATGGCGCATCTCGTCAAGGTACATTTGGTTGGGGTCGATCTCCATTTCGTCCGGGAGGAGGTCCTGCCAAGCTTCGCCGGCGACGTCGTGGCAGCGCGGGGGACCGCCCTGGTTGTCCCAGGCCAGGACGCCGGCGCTGCCCACCAGGCGGCAGCCGCGCAGGCCCGGTTGGGCCAGCATGTCCAGGTGCACGCTGCCCAACGCGCCGTTACGGAAGGTCAGGACCACCTCGGCCAGGTCCTCCACGTCGATCTCCAGGTCGCCCACCCTCGCCACCCTGGCCGACAGCGCGGCAACCTCTCCCCCCAGCCAGCGGGCCAGGTCCAGCTCGTGGGAAAGCTCCAGGAGCGCCCCGCCGCCCAGCTCCCGGCGGGCGCTGACGCCCTGGCGGTAGTCCGAGCCCGGCCGCCACTGGGGCAGGAACTGGCCTGCCTCGGCCCGCAGGTAGAGCAGACGTCCGATGCGCCCCTGGTCGAGAGCCTCCTTGAGGGCCAGCAGGGGCGGGTGAAAGCGCAGGTTGTAGCCCACCATCAGGGTCAATGAGCGCCGGGAGCATTCGTCCAGCAGAGCGCGCACACCTTCGGCGCTGACGGCCAGGGGCTTTTCCATGAACAGGTGCGCGCCGGCTCGGGCCAGGGCCAGTCCGGCTTCCAGGTGGGTGCTGGCCGGGGAGCATACCACCGCCCCATCCGGGCGCAGGGACAGGGCAGCATCCAGGCCGGTGACCACCTCGTCGGCCAGGGCCGAGATTTCCGGTGGCAGGGGGGCCGCCCCGCGCAGGCGGCAGGCGATGAGGCGGGCCTCGGGCTCCAGGGCCCGCAGATTGCGCAAATGCCGCCGCCCGATGCTGCCGAGGCTCACCACGGCCAGGACAAGGTTTTCCTTCTCAGGCGGCATCGCGGACCACCTCCACCACCCGATCCTGATCCTCGGGCTTCAGCCCCACCGAGCTGGGCAGGCTCAGGCCCTCGGCCCACAACCTTTCGGCGGTCTCGCAATGGTAGGCCTGGGCCCCGGCGTGGGCCGGGCTCAGGTGCAGGGGCTGATAGAAGGTGCGCGACTCCGCCCCCGCGGCGCGCAGGCGGCCGCGCAGCTCACGGCTGCTCAGTCCATATTCCTTTTCGTCAACCAGGACGGTGTAGAGCCACCAGGCGCTCTCGGCCCAAGGGGCCTGGGCCGGCAGGGCAAGGCCCGGCACCCCGCCCAAGGTCTCATGGTAGCGGGCGGCCAGGGCCCGCTTGGCGGCCAGGAATTCGTCCAGGCGCTCCAGCTGGGCGCAGCCCATGGCCGCGGCCACGTTGCTCAGGCGGTAGTTGAAGCCGATCGACTGGTGCACGTATTCGGCGGCGTGGTCGCGGGCCTGGGTGGTAAGGTAGCGGGCGCGCTCCATCAGCTCCGCGCTGTTGCCGACGATCATCCCCCCCCCGCCGGTGGTCATTAGCTTGTTGCCGTTGAAGCTCAGGCAGCCCAGAGTCCC
>JAJZPI010000199.1 GCA_021811275.1 Deltaproteobacteria bacterium | reverse complement strand
GGATCTGCTGATCCTGGCCCAGGAAGAGGCCAGGGCCCGGGGACTCACGGCCACCGACGAGGCTGGCCTGGTGGAGGCCCTGGGCGGGGAGGTAAGGCTGGTCATGGGCAGCCGCGACAACCTGAAGATCACCACGCCCGACGACCTGGAATTGGCCCGGGCCATCGTGGGCGCCGGGCGTCCGGCCACGCGCACCGGTCAGGGCCTGGACGCGCACAAGCTCGTTCCGGGGCGGGCGCTGATTCTGGGCGGGGTGCGCCTGGAGTTCGAGCTGGGGCTCCTGGGCCACTCCGACGCCGACGTGCTCACCCACGCGGTGATGGACGCGCTTCTGGCCGCCGCCGGCCTGGGGGACATCGGCCGCATGTTCCCGGACAGCGACCCGGCCTTCAAGGACGCCGACAGCCTGATGCTTTTGGGCTTGGTGACGCAGGCCCTGGCCGCCCAGGGCTGGCGGCCGCAGCAGGCCTCGGTCACCCTGTTGGCCCAGCGGCCCAAGATAGCCCCCCACGCCTCGGCCATGCGCGCCAACCTGGCCCGGGCCATGGGGATCGACCCCGCGCTGGTCAACGTGGCCGCCACCACCAGCGAGGGCCTGGGCTTCGCCGGCAGGGGCGAGGGCATGGCCGCCCTGGCCGTTGCCACCATCGCGCCCCTGGACTGACGAAAAACCTATTACGACACCCGCCGCGCGGCGATTTTATCGGAGAGAGACGCATGCCGTTGACCATCTACAACTCGCGGACCAGGCGCAAGGAGCCCTTCACGCCGATCCATCCCGGCGAGGTCCGCATGTACGTCTGCGGGGTCACGGTATACGACGATGCCCACATTGGCCACGCCCGCTGCTACGTGGCCTTCGACGCCATCCACCGCCACCTGCTGGCCCGCGATTATCGCGTCACCTACGCGCGCAACTTCACCGACATCGACGACAAGATCATCCGCCGCGCCGCCGAGCTGAACCTCGCCTGGGACGAGGTGGCCCGGCGCTACATGGACTCCTTCGGCGCGGACATGGCCGCCCTGGGGGTGCTGCCGCCGACCATCGAGCCCCGGGCCACCGAGCACATCCCGGAGATCATCGCCCAGGTTCAGGACTTGGTCCGGCGCGGCCACGCCTATGCGCTCGATAACGGCGACGTCTACTTCGCGGTGCGGAGCTTCCCGGCCTATGGCGGGCTCTCCGGCCGCGACCTCGAGGATATGATGGCCGGGGCGCGGGTGGAGGTGGACAACCGCAAGCAGAGCCCTATGGACTTCGCGCTCTGGAAGTCAAGCAAGCCCGGAGAGCCGGCCTGGGACAGCCCCTGGGGGCCGGGCCGGCCGGGCTGGCACATCGAGTGCTCGGCCATGAGCCAGAAGTACCTGGGCGCTACCTTCGATATCCACGGCGGGGGCAAGGACCTGCTTTTTCCCCACCACGAGAACGAGATGGCCCAGGCCGAGGCCGCCACCGGCCAGCCCTTCGTGCGCTACTGGGTGCACAACGGCTTCGTGCAGATCAACTCCGAGAAGATGTCCAAATCCCTGGGCAACTTCTTCACCATCAAGGACATCTTGAAGACCACCCGGCCCGAGGGCCTGCGCCTGTTCCTGTTGAGCAAGCACTACCGCTCGCCGCTGGACTTCAGCGAGACGGCCATCAAGGACGCCGCCGCCGGCCTGGAGCGGCTCTACACCGCGCTGCTGGCCGCCGAGCAGGCCGCAGACTCCGATGCCGCCCCCGTCCCGGCCTGGCTCAAGGAGATCGAACAGGCGAACGCCGACTTCGAGCAGGGCATGGACGACGACTTCAACACCGCCGGGGCCATTGGCGCGCTCTTCGGCCTGGCGCGGACCACCAACCGCCTGGCGGGCGAGGCCCCTTCGCCGGCCAGGGATGCCGGCCTCAAGCTCTGCGCTGGCAAGCTCCGGGAACTGGGCGGCCGCCTGGGCATCCTCAAGGAGGACCCGCAGCAGTTCCTGCAAGGGCAGGCGGGCCAGGCGGGCCAAACGGGGCAGGGCGAAGCTGCCGCTGCCCAGGGCCCGGACCCGGCCTGGATCGAGGCCCAGATCGCCGCCCGCCAGGCCGCGCGCAAGGCCAAGAACTTCGCCGAGGCCGACCGCATCAGAAACGAGTTGACCGGGCTGGGCGTGCTGCTGGAGGACGGGCCCCAGGGCACGCGCTGGCGCATGAAGGGCTAAGGCCATGTCCCACGTCTGCCCCTGGTGGTTCTGTTACGCCTTTGACAACCCCCTGCGTCGGCTGGTGCACGACCCCGTGGCCATGCTGCGCCCCTATGTCCGGCCGGGCATGACCTGCCTGGACCTGGGCTGCGGCATGGGCTACTTCACCATGGGCCTGGCCCGGCTGACGGGGCCCGCGGGCCGGGTGGCGGCGGTGGACCTGCAAGAGAAGATGCTGGCCAGGCTCACCCGCCGGGCCGCGCGCGCGGGGCTCACGGGCGTCATTCAGCCCCGGCGCTGCGCCCCCGATGACCTGGGGCTTTCGGACCTGGCCGGGGCGGCGGACTTCGCCCTGTGCTTCTGGATGCTGCACGAGGTGCCCGAACCCGCCCGCTTTTTGGCCCAGGTTCACGCGGCCATGAAGCCCGGCGGCAGGCTGTTGGTGAGCGAGCCCAAGATGCACGTCAAGCGCGACGCCTTCGAGGCCGAACTGGAGTTGGCCCGGGCTGGCGGTTGGGCACTGGGCGAGCGCCCGGCCATCTGGGGCAGCCTGAGCGCCGTGCTCACCATAGCCTAGTCGGGGCAGGGCCCATCCCCGCCCCTGGAAGGATGCCATGGCCCGCGCCGAGGAATACACCTCCCACTACTGGCGCACCGCGCCCTCGCCCAGCGGCGGGGCCTTCAAGCTGGTCAGCGACTACCAGCCCGAGGGCGACCAGCCCAAGGCCATCGCCGAACTCACCGCCGCGCTCAAGGCCGGCATCAAGCACCAGGTGCTCCTGGGCGTGACCGGCAGCGGCAAGACCTTCACCATGGCCAACGTCATAGCGAACGCCGGCAAGCCGGCCCTGGTGCTCGCGCCCAACAAGACCCTGGCCGCCCAGCTCTACGGCGAGTTCAAGGCGCTGTTTCCGGAAAACGCCGTGGAGTACTTCGTATCCTACTACGACTACTACCAGCCCGAGGCCTACATCCCGGCCAGCGACACCTTCATCGAAAAGGACAGCTCCATCAACGAGCAGATCGACAAGATGCGCCACGCCGCCACCTACGCCCTGCTCACGCGCCAGGACGTGGTCATCGTGGCCTCGGTGTCGTGCATATACGGCCTGGGCTCGCCCGAGGCCTACCGCGACCAGCTCATACACTTGCAAGTCGGCGACGAGCCCGGCCGCGAGGCCCTGATCCACAAGCTGGTGGAGATCCTTTACGAGCGCAACGAGTACGACTTCCACCGCGGGGCCTTTCGGGTTCGCGGCGACAGCGTTGAGGTCTTCCCGGCCTACGAGGAGGACCGGGCCGTGCGCATCGGCTTCTTCGGCGACGAGGTGGAGGAGATCAGCTTCATCGACCCCCTGCGCGGCAAGGCGGTGGAAAAAACCCAGCGCGTGACCATCTTCCCGGCCAGCCACTACGTCACCACCGAGGCCATCCGCAAGGAGGCCACCCACGCCATCCGCGCCGAGCTGGCCGAACGCATCGCCTATTTCGAGGCCAACAACCAATTGATCGAGGCCCAGCGCATTCGCGAGCGCACGCTCTTCGACCTGGAAATGATGAAGGAGCTGGGCTACTGCCACGGCATAGAGAACTACTCCCGGCACCTCACCGGCCGCACCGCCGGCCAGCCCCCGCCCACCTTGCTGGACTACTTCCCCAACGAGTGGCTGCTCTTCATCGACGAGAGCCACATCACCGTCCCGCAGGTGGGGGGCATGTACCGGGGCGACCGCTCGCGCAAGGAGACCCTGGTCAACTACGGCTTCCGCCTGCCCAGCGCCCTGGACAACCGCCCCCTGAACTTCGCCGAGTTCGAGGCCCTGCTGGACCAGGTGGTCTACGTATCGGCCACCCCGGCGGATTACGAACTCAAGCAGGCCGGCGGGGTGGTGGTTGAGCAAATCATCCGCCCCACCGGGCTCATCGACCCGGTGATCGAGGTGCGCCCGGCGGCGGGCCAGGTGGATGACCTCCTGGGCGAGCTGAACCAGGTCGTGGCACGGAGCGAGCGCGCCCTGGTCACCACGCTCACCAAGCGCATGGCCGAGGAGCTGACCGAGTACCTGGGCGAGAACGGGCTCAAGGTGCGCTATTTGCACAGCGACGTGCACACTATCGAGCGGGTGGAGATACTGCGCGACCTGCGCAAAGGCGTCTTCGACGTGCTGGTGGGCATCAACCTCTTGCGCGAGGGCCTGGACCTGCCGGAGGTGACGCTGGTGGCCATCTTGGACGCCGACCGCGAGGGCTTCCTGCGCTCCACCCGCAGCCTCATCCAGACCACCGGCCGCGCCGCGCGCAACGTGGGCGGCAAGGTGATTCTCTACGCCGACCAGGTCACCGAGTCCATGCGCCGGGCCATGGAGGAAACCGAGCGCCGCCGCACGGTGCAGGAGCAGTACAACACCGAGCACAACATCACGCCCGTGACCATCAAGAAGGCCCTGGGCGACATGCTGCCCCAGGTCATCGAGGCCGACTACAGTACCGTGCCCTTGGAGGAAGAGGGCCTGGAGGTCAGCCCCGAGGACATACCCAAGATTATCAAGAAGCTCAAGAAGGAGATGATCAAGGCGGCGGAGGATTTGAGGTTCGAGGACGCGGCGGAGATAAGAGACAAGATAAGAGAACTGGAAAGGGAAGAGTTGAGGTGGAGGGGGTAGGGGGTTAATCTGCCCCTCCACCTTTACCGGTTAGCTCTGTGGCCGCTAGTTTCGCAGTGAGGAAATGGGTCGCCAAGTGCCACTGGAATCGTCAAAAAAATCCCAAAAATGCCAACCATTAACGCTGGTGCCCGTGGCTGCGCATGCTGCGGCAGATGGGGACCTATAATTTTCCCCCTTGCACTTTAAGCCATTCCCGATGACTTCTGCTTCGATCATTTTTCCCTTGTACTTCGCGCGTAATTTTGTACCTTCCGGTAGCCATACTCCAGCCTTAAGCATCCAACCTGATTTTGACTCTCGTTTTTGATCAAGAGATGGAGTGCTGGGTATAGCTAGACCAAAAACCCTACGTAAAACATCATTAGGGGTCTCTCCAAAGGACTGCCTGTTTCCTTCGATTTTTTTGTGCACGGCTAAGTCGATTTGTATTTGGCGGTATTCCATGCAAGCCTCCTGTAAATGCTAATAGTACTATTAGTACTATTAGCCCTGCATGTCAAGCAGAAAAATGATCAGGTGGCCCAGACAACTTGTTGTCTGGGCCGCGCCAGCCGCAAGAAAGCCCGGCGCGGCGTCCGTCACCTGCCGGTCCCCCGCGCAGGGCCACACTTCCCCCCATGCTTCTTGTGCCTGCGGCACCCAGACAGGGGACTGTCCGGGCCACCCTGAGGGGCCGCGCGGCCTGGCCGGCCTTGTCCCCATAAATCTAGAATTAGCGTCATTG
>JAJZPI010000027.1 GCA_021811275.1 Deltaproteobacteria bacterium | reverse complement strand
ATTCGCGCCCTGGATAAAATTTTGGGAAGACGAGCCGGGAGAAGCCTTTGTTCAAAACGAGTTTTGAACAAATTACCCCAACCGCTTTACGGATGAAGTTTTTGCGGGGGGTGCGGGGGGAGCTTTTTTGAAAAAGCTCCCCAAAACCCCTAACGAAGCTTTTTCTCCAAAGCCAGCTCGATGAGGCGGTCGACCAGGGCGGGGAAACTCATGCCGGCAGCCTGGGCGGCCTGGGGCAGCAAACTGGTTTTTGTCATGCCGGGGATGGTGTTGGTTTCCAGAATGAAGGGCCCTTGGGCGGTGAGGATGAAGTCCGAGCGGGAATAGCCGGTGAGCCCCAGGGCGCGGTGGGCGCGCTTGCCCAGGTCCTGGAAGATGGCGGTGGTGGCATCGTCCAGGGGGGCGGGGCAGATCTCGCGGCTGGCCCCGGGCTGGTACTTGGCTTCATAGTCAAAGAAAAGATACTTTTTGTCTGGAATGATTTCCACCAGCGGCAAAGCCAGCAATTCATCGTTGCCCAGAACTCCGCAGGTGATCTCGCGGCCCTCCAGGTAGCGTTCGACCAACACCTCGTTGTCCAGGGCGAAGGCGGCGGCCAGGGCCGGAGCCAGATTTTTTTTATGGCGCACGATGCTGATGCCGCAGGAGGAGCCCTCGCGGGCGGGCTTGACCGCCACGGGCAGCCCAAGCTCTTCCAACACCCGCTGGGCGGGTTTGGATGCGCCGCGCGAGAGGACCAGGTCCGGGGCCACGGGGAGGCCGGCCAGGCGGTAGCGGTCCTTGGCCAGGGGCTTGTCCATGGCCAGGGCGCAGCCCAGCATGCCGGCGGACTGGTAGGGGATGCCCAAGAGGTCGAGGAAGCCCTGCATGGAGCCGTCCTCGCCGCCGCGGCCGTGCATGATTATCAGCGCCACGTCAATTTTTTTGGCGTCGCGCACGAGCGGGCCCAGCCCTTGGGCCGGGTCGTAGGCCCTGACCTTGTAGCGCTTGGGGTCCAGGGCCTCAAGCACGGCCTGGCCGGACTTGAGCGACACCTCGCGTTCGCTGGAGTTGCCCCCCCGGATGACGGCCACCGAGAGGCGTGGGGCGCTCATAACTTCTCCTTGTAGCGGCGGGCGATCTCGTCGGGGTTGTGCAAATGGAGCAGGGCCTGGAAGATGGTGCGTTCCATCTCCATGGAGCGCCGCCGGCCCATCTCAATGCGGGTCAGGCGCTCGGGGTCGTCCCGACCGTAGCGGTCGGCGATATAGGCCCAGCGCTGGTTCAGGTTGACCACTTCCTCGTGATTGACCCGCTTGTCGGCGTAGTTGACCACCATGGTCTCGTCCAGGGGGGCCTCCGGGCCGAGGTAGACGTGCTTGCCGACCAGGTAGCCGATCTCGGGAAAGCCCAGATCGGTGAGAATCTGTTGGCCTTCGAGGTCGTGGCGGCGCTCGGTGCCCAGGCAGGGGGTCTTGGCGATGTCGTGCAGGAGGGCCCCGATCCTCACCGCGTCCCGGCGCAGGTAGATGCCGGCTTCCTCCAGCCAGTCGCAGAGCAGCAGGGCCACCGCGGCCACCGCCTCGGAGTGGCGGCGGATGTTGTCGAGCATGCCGTGGTCCTCCCACAGCCGCCTGACCAGCGCCAGGCTGGGCACGGGTGTTTGCCCGGTGAAGCCCAGGTGCTCCGGGGTGGCCTGGGGCTCAGCCAAGTTCCACCTTCACGCGCCCGGCTCGGGCCCCTTGGCCGCCCTTGAGCCCGCAAAGCATGCCGCGCAGGGTCTGCTCCACCAGGTCGGCCACGAAGGGCTTCATGGGCAGGTCCACGCCCTCGATCCTGACCGTCACCCGCGGGCGGTCATGATGAGTTGGGGAACCGGCGAGACGCTCCAATATGAAGGCGGCCACTGCCGAGGGATCATCGGCGTCCAGCACGGGCCGTCCGGCCTCGACGCCGCTGCCGCCGCGCCGGGCCAGGGCCACCACCCTCCCGCCCCGGGGCAGCAGGGGCTCGCGGCCGGGGGCCACCACCTCGATCTTGTCCAGGTCGGCGGTCTTGTAGCCCTCCACCAGGGCCAGGTCCAGATCGCCCAGCAGACTTCGGGCGATGTCGCGGGGGGCGAGCCTGGCCATCTCCGGCGCGGCGGTGAGGTTGAGCCCGCCGGCGTGGACCAGGATTGCCCGCGCCGCTCCGGCCTTGAGCAGGCGGTCGCTGTCCTTGCCCTCCTGGTCCAGAGGCAGGGGCTCGGCGTGGCCGTGGTGCTTGAGGGCCCCGACCTTGAGGCCCTGGCTGGCCAGGTGGCTGATCACCCGGCAGAGCAGGGTGGTCTTGCCGCTCCCCGAGGCTCCGCAAATGCCCAGAACCGGTACCATGCTTCTCCTTGGGCTTGCCGGGGGCGACCCCGGCTCGAAGGGTTTCATAAGTCTAGACGAGTGGGCCGGGGCTGGTCAAGGGTTTGAGGCCGGGGCGCAGCCGGGCACGTAGCGGTCCGCCTCCCTCGGGGATAGGCAATCGCTCTAGATTCACCGCGATACTATAGATAGGAAGCCGATAATAGGAATTGCCTTGATGGGAAATCACAATATAGTTCACACTTGTGCATAGATAGGGTGTTTTCCTCATGGGCGCGCCGCACGGGCGGGGCTGGCCGAGGCAGAGGGTATTTGCCCGCCCCCCTTGCCTGGGCCAGCGGCTTTTGCTAAAAGGAGGCATCACCCCCTGTTCATTTCCCTCCGGAGGCTTGTCCATGGACCACAAGATCATGCGCGCTCTGCTGAGCGTCACCGACAAATCGGGCCTGGTGGAATTCGCTAAGGGTTTGGCCGAGATGGGCGCGACGATCATCTCCACCGGCGGCACCGCCAAGGCCCTGCGCGCCGGAGGGCTGGAGGTCGTCGACGTGGCCGAGGTCACCGGCTTCCCCGAGATGCTCGACGGCCGGGTGAAGACCCTGCACCCGCGCGTCCACGGCGGCATCCTGGCCCGGCGCGACGACCCCAGCCACCGCGCCCAGCTGGCCGAGCACCACATCGCGCCCATCGACTTGGTATGCGTGAACCTCTACGCCTTCGAGGCCACGGTGGCCAGGGAGGGCTGCACCTTCGCCGACGCCATTGAGAACATCGACATCGGCGGGCCTTGCCTGATCCGGGCCTCGGCCAAGAACCACAATGACGTGGCGGTGGTCACCGATCCCTCCGACTATGCCGGCATTCTGGCCGAGATGCGCGCCAGCGGCGGCGAGGTATCCCTGGCCACCCGGCGCCGGCTGGCGGCCAAGGCCTTCCGCCTGACCAACCGCTACGACCGGGCCATCGCCGACTACATGGAGCGCCAGGTCTAAACCGCCGGCGCCGGACCGGCCTGGGAGGAAAATCCCATGTCCTTAGGCAAAATGACGTTTTCCGGCCTGACGGCGGCGGCCTTGGCCTTGGCCGTGGCCCTGGCCGCTGGACCGGCCAGGGCTGGGCAGGGCCAGGCCCCGGCCACCGGCAAGGAGGCCCCGGCCTGCTGCCCGGACCTCTCGCAGTTCTATCCCAAGAACAAGGAATCCCTGGAGGCCCTTCAAAAGGCCCAGGAGGCGGCCAAGCAGAGGCGCGCCCGGGCCAAGCAGGTCAAGGTGAACAAACGGGAGGGTTGGTCCCCGGCAAAGACCCCGGCGGAGCCGGCCCCGCAGACCGCGCCGGCCCCGCAGACCGCGACGGTCCCGCAGACCGCGACGGTCCCCGAGACGAAAAGCCATTAACAAGCGTAAAGATAGCCCCGGCACCCAAGCATAGGAGCTAGACATGAAAGTCCTGGTCATCGGCGGAGGCGGGCGCGAGCACGCCCTGGTATGGAAGCTGGCCCAGTCGCCCCAGGTGGAGGAGCTATACTGCGCCCCCGGCAATCCCGGCATGGCCGGCGAGGCGGTCTGCGTGGACATAGCCGCCGATGACGTGTCGGCGCTCACCGCCTTCGCCAAGGAGAAGGCCATCGACTTGGTGGTGCCCGGGCCGGAGGCCGCGCTCTGCCAGGGCGTGACCGACGCCATGGAGAAGGTGGGGGTGCTGGTGGCCGGGCCCAGCCGTCACGCCGCCCAGCTGGAGGGCTCCAAGTCCTTCGCCAAGGAGATGATGCGTAAATTCGGGGTGCCCACCGCCGGCTATCAGGTCTTCACCGATCCGGCCGCCGCCAAGGATTACGTGCGCAAGGCCCACCGGCCCCTGGTGGTCAAGGCCGACGGCCTGGCCGCGGGCAAGGGCGTGATCCTCTGTAAGAACGGTGAGGAGGCCGAGGACGCCTGCGTGGCGGTCATGGAGAAGAAGGAGTTCGGCGCGGCCGGCGAGGTGCTGCTGGTCGAGGAGATGCTGGTGGGGGAGGAGGCCTCTTTCCTGGTCTTCACCGACGGCGAGACCATCATCCCCATGCCCACCAGCCAGGACCACAAGGCCGTGGGCGAGGGCGACACCGGCCCCAACACCGGCGGCATGGGAGCCTACTCCCCGGCCCCGGTTGTCACCGAGGAAGTCGCCGAGCGGGTCATGGACCTCATAATCCGGCCCATGATCCGGGGCATGGCCGCCCAAGGCCACCCCTACAAGGGCGTGCTCTACGCCGGGCTGATGATCGACCCGGCCGGCAACGCCAAGGTGCTGGAGTTCAACACCCGCTTCGGCGACCCCGAGTGCCAGCCCCTCATGCTGCGCCTGGACTCCGACCTGGCCGAGATACTCTACCTGCTGGCCCAGGGCCGCCTGGACCGGGCCGAGGTGCGCTGGTCCCGGAAGCCAAGCGTCTGCGTGGTGCTGGCCTCGGGCGGCTACCCCGGCGCCTACGCCAAGGGCAAGGAGATAAAGGGCCTGGAGCAGGCGGCCCTCTGCCGCGATGCCGTGATCTTCCATGCGGGTACTGCGATAAAAGATGGTAAATTGGTAACCAACGGTGGCAGAGTTTTGGGTGTCTCGGCCCTGGGCGATGACATCGCCGACGCCATCGCCAAGGCCTACGAGGCCATCGACTACATCTCCTGGGAGGGTATGTACTGCCGCCGCGACATCGGCCACCGCGCCCTGGCCCGCGCCGCCGAGGAGGGCCCCGCCGCCCAGGTGGGGGTGGTCATGGGCTCCAAGAGCGACTGGCCGGCCATGCAGGAGGCCGTGACCGTGCTCAAGTCCCTGGGCGTGCGCTGCGAGGCCAAGGTGCTTTCCGCCCACCGCACCCCCCACGAGGCCCACGCCTATGCCGAGGGCGCGGCCAAGCGCGGGATCAAGGTCATCATCGCCGGCGCGGGCATGGCCGCCCACCTGGCCGGGGCCATGGCCGCCGGCACCACCCTGCCCGTCATCGGGGTGCCCCTGGCCGCCTCGGCCCTGAACGGCCTGGACGCCCTCCTGGCCACGGTGCAGATGCCTCCGGGCATCCCCGTGGCCACCGTGGCCATCGGACCGGCCGGGGCCAAGAACGCCGGCTGGCTGGCCGCCCAGATCCTGGCCGTGAGCGACCCCGAGCTGGCCCACAAGCTCGTTACCGCCCGCCAGGACATGGCCAAGGCGGTGCTGGCCAGCGAGCTGGTGATGGAGTAGCCGGGTGCCCCGGCGGCCGGAGCGGGTCGGGTAGGGTGTGAGTTGGGTACGGCTCGGAGACTCCCGTAGAAGGCTAGTCTGAAAAGCCGGTAGGTTGGGTTGAGGGCTCTGGACCGAAACCCAACAAGTACCAAGATGTTTGGTTTCGCTCGGCTCAATCCGCTCACGAGACTATCTGGCTTGGTTAATAAAATGATCGAAAAATTTGAAAGTGATTTGGAAAAGGCGCAATACCTACAAAACTTGCTGTTAGGAGTAGCCACTGGCCAGCCCGGAGAGGAAGCGGATTATCAAGGACTTAGACGCTATTTCCTTGATCATCAAGCAGTTAGAAAATTACTACCGGGTTTCGTCAGAACGAATAGAAGCGTCTCTCAGTTCTGGCAGTTTATAAAAACAAAATTTCCTTCATATGCTGAGCGGAGGAAATTCATTTGGTCTGAGTTCACACCAGCGCTCGATTTTTTGGAGGGTAAAACACCGATGCCGTCCGAGGTGGAGATCTCGGATGGTTTGAAGATCGTCAATAAAGAAGGTATCGAATCGGTTTGGTCGAAAGCACTCGAACGGCTGAGGGATGACCCAGAGGGAGCTATTACATCAGCGAGGACATTACTGGAAACTGTTTGCAAGCATATCCTAGATGAGGAAGGAATACAGTATAGCGCCCAGAGAGCAGAGCTTAGTGAGCTTTACAAACTTACGGCAACAGCCCTCCGCCTGTCGCCGAGCCAGCATACCGAAGAAATATTTAAACAAATACTTGGCGGCTGCTCTGCTGTAGTGAACGGGCTTGGGACTTTGCGAAATAGATTGGGAGACGCGCACGGACGAGGCAAAAGTCCTGTGAAACCGGCACCACGCCATGCTAACTTGGCGGTCAACCTTGCTGGTTCAGTCGCTTTATTTATCATTGAGACTTGGAACGCTCGCCGAACCGAAGGATAGTATTATTTCGTCAAGTTGTCCCGGCCGCCCAAGACAAAGAGTATATTTTTTCAGGCAGCTAGCAATAGTGTCACCCACGAGCGAAGCGAAGCAATCTCCCGCTTCGCTCTTGCTTCCGGATTAAGCCCCGAAAGAGAGCGAAGCGGAAGATTGCCGCGTCGCATCCCCCTGGGATGCTCCTCGCCATGACAGCTATTTCTATATGAAGATCAGGCAGGAAGGTCAGGGGGAAGGCCGTGGCCCGCGGCTTTTTGCGGGTGGCCCGAAAGCCCGTTGTCCGGGCCGCCCGGGGCAAAAACATGGGGCGGGCCGCCAACAAGGCAACCCGCCCCTCCCGTCATCCGCTCCCCCGCCTAGAACTCGTAGCTGAATCCTATCATGCCCTCGCTACGGCTGATAAAGTTGGCCCGCAAATCCAAATTGAAGCGCGGGGCCAGGGCGATGGCCAACCCCGCGAAGCAGCCCAGGTTGTCCTGGTTCTTCACGTCCCAGTTGTAGGCCGACCAGTCCCAGGGGCTGGTCCAGCGCTCGTCGAGCTTCAACTCGGAGTATAGGAACTGCGCTCCCAGGTAGGGGGTGAAGCGGCCTAGCTTCCAATAGAGGGTGGCGTCGGCCTGGGCCCGCCAGTAGTCGAAGTTGCCGTCAACGGTGGTGGCGTAGTCCGCGGTGCTGCTGCCGTCGGGGTAGCGCCACTGGCCGATCTTGCGGTTGTCGTAGCGCAGGTACTCCGCGCCCAGGGTCAGGCCCAGGCCGTTTGGCTGCTCGAAGGCCCGGCCACGCGCGCCCAGGGCCCAGACCAGGGCCGGCTTCATCTGCGCCTGCCACTCCAGGCCGCGCAGGGTTTCGCGCAGGCTGCCGCCCTCGGCATAGCCCAGGCGGCCGTAGACGCTCAGCCAATCGGTGAGGCCGTAGGTCAGCCGGGCCATGATGAGCCGGTCATTGACCACCTTGACGTCGCTGGCGGTCTGGGAGCCGCTGTCTCCGTAGGAATCATGCCATTGCTCGGTGGCGTCCTTGAAGCGCTCCTCGAAGGCCCAAACGCCGTCGATGCCGACGACGAACTTGCCCTTGGCGGCCAGGCCGGGCGCGCCGGCAATGGGCCCGGGGACGTCGGCGGCCAGGGCGGGAACGGCGCCGCCCAAGACCAGGGCCAGGGCGAAGGCGCAAACGCAGGTCAAGGCCAAACGAGCGCAACGGGACTTGCCGAGCATGGTTTCTCCTCCTTGGCGTATAAGAGAAAGTTAGCACACAGCTCGGGTGTCCCGTGAGCTAAAATGGAGCAAACGATAAGAGGCATGGCGCATGGCAGGGCGTTACGGCATGGAGGACCACACCGCCGACCTGGGGCTTTGGGTGGAGGCCGACAGTCTCACGGAGCTTTTCGCCTCGGCGGTGGGGGCTTTGGCCGAGATTATGGTCCTCGGCGGCCGCCAGGGCCAGGTGCAGTGGCTGCCCCTGAACCTGGAGGGGGCGGACTTGGCCGAGCTGCTGGTGGCCCTGCTCAACGAGGTGGTCTACCGCCTGGACGCTGAGGGCCTGGTGGCGGTGGCCCTGGAGGTGAGCGAGCTGACCCCCGTGAGCTTGGCGGGCCGGCTGGGGGTGATTCCCTTCGACCCCGCCCGCCACCAGCGGGGAGAGCCGGTCAAGGCCGTGACCTACCATGAAGCCACGGTGGAGCCGGTTGGTGATGGCTTTCGCGCTCATGTCGTGATGGATGTCTAAGCCATGATTAGAGAAGATTTGATAAAAATAGACGATTATCATTGGCTGATTCCCCGCCGGGGCGAGATGAGGACCGAGGGCATGGTGCTGGCCAGCGCCGGCCTGCTGGAGGCCTTGCAGGGCGAGGGGGCCATCGAGCAGCTCATGGGGGTGGCCAGCCTGCCGGGCATCGTGGGCCGGGCCCTGGCCATGCCCGACGCCCACCAGGGCTACGGCTTTCCCATCGGGGGGGTGGCGGCCTTCGATCCCCGCGAGGGGGTGATCTGCCCGGGTGGGGTGGGCTACGACATCAACTGCGGGGTGCGGCTTTTGCGCAGCAAGCTCTCGGTGGACGAGTTGGGCGAGCGGCGCATCGCCGGCCTGGTGGACATCCTGGCCGCGGTGGTGCCGGCCGGAGTGGGGGAGGGCGGGGGCCACCGCCTGGACGACAAGGGCATGGACCAGGTGCTCGGCCAGGGGGCGGCCTGGGCCGTGGGCCGCGGCCTGGGCGCTCCCGAGGACCTGACCTTCTGCGAGGCGGGCGGGTCCCTGCCCGGCGCGGAGCCCGCCGCGGTGAGCGAGCGGGCCCGCAAGCGGGGCCGGGACCAGGCCGGCAGCCTGGGGGCGGGCAACCACTTCCTGGAGCTGGCGCGGGTGGAGGAGGTATTCGACGCTCAGGCGGCCGAGGCCTTCGGGCTCTGGCCGGGCCAGCTGGTGGTCTGGCTGCACTCGGGCTCGCGCGGGCTGGGGCACCAGGTCTGCGACGACTATCTGCGGGTGTTGGCCAAGGACAGCCAGGCCCTGCACCCCCGCGACCGCCAGCTGGTGGCGGCCAAGCCCTCCTCGGCCAATGGAGCCGATTACCTGGCGGCCATGGCGGCGGCGGCGAACTTCGCCTTCAACAACCGCCAGGTGCTAACCCACCTGGCCCGCGAGGCCCTGGGCAAGGGCCTGGGTCTGGGCCCGGCGGCCCTGGGCCTGGGCCTGGTATACGATGTGGCCCACAACGTGGCCAAGCTGGAAAGGCACAAGGTGGAGGGCCGCGAGCGCGAGCTTTGGGTCCACCGCAAGGGCGCCACCCGCGCCCTGGGGCCGGGACACCCCGACCTGCCCTCCCGCTATGCCCAGGCGGGGCAGCCGGTGCTGGTGCCCGGCGACATGGGCCGGGCCAGCTACGTGCTCAAGGGCAGCGCCCGGGCCGAGGAGGAGACCTTCGCCAGCAGCGCCCACGGGGCGGGCCGGCGCATGAGCCGGGCCCAGGCCAAGAAAAGGGCCGCCGGCCGTCGCCTGGATGAGGAGCTGGCCGCCCGGCGGGTGGTGGTGCGGGCCAAGAGCCGGGCCACCCTGGCCGAGGAGATGCCCGAGGCCTACAAGGACGTGACGGAGGTGGTGGGGGTCATGCACGGCTCGGGGGTCGCCCCCCTGGTCGCCCGCACCCGGCCCCTGGCGGTGGTCAAGGGCTGACCGGCAAAATTTGTTTTCCAAACAATAACAAGATGTTTAGTCTGGGCGAACCACGGGCGGCGAGTCCGTCCCGGAAAATCTGACCAGAAGGTCAAACATTACCAAGACTCAAGCGCCCTGGCCGAACGATAAGCTGGATTTGCCCTCTCCGCCTGAACGGCCTGTCTTTTTACCGCACAATAACGTGACCAATTGGTCATAGGGACATTCTTGAGCGGCTTCGCGAGGGGCATACCCAGTCGTTGAGGGTCTATTAAATTTCTATAAATATGAATTAGACTGATATAATTGTATAAATTTAACAAAACTTATCCCGTGAGGGATCGTCGCGGAGCTAACATGGCAATATTACATATTAATATGGTATTGGGTTATAGAGAGGGGCGAGGTGGTCATTGACTGGCTGGTCAATTACCTCCTTGGCCGGAGGCGGGCCCTGGGACCGCGGCGCGGGCGGAAAAGCCTAGGCGGCCACGCCCACTTGGTTGCGCCCGGCCCGTTTGGCCCCCAAAAGGGCCTGGTCGGCGCGCTCGAAAAGCGCCTCGGCGGTCTCGTCGGGCCGGGACTTGGCCACGCCCAGGGATATGGTGATCCTGAGTTCGGTCTCGCCCCGGAAGGTGAACTTGATGTTGAGGGCGGCCAGGCGCACCCGCTCGGCCACCTGCTTGGCGTCGGCCAAGCCGGTGTTGCGCAAGAGCACCACGAACTCGTCGCCGGCGTAGCGGAAAAGGGTGTCCTGGGAGCGCAGGCTGGCCGAGGCCTGTTGGGCGATGGCCTTCAGGGCCCGGTCGCCGGCCTGGTGGCCGAAGGTGTCGTTGACGCCCTTGAAATGGTCGATGTCGAAGACGATAAGCGCGACCGGCCAGTGGGCCTGGTTGCCCAGGGCCTCCTCCAGGCGCATGCTCAGGGCGCGCTTGTTCCAGATCTGGGTCAGGGGGTCGGTCATGGCCTCCTGGCTCAGGGCCTCGCTGATGCGCTCCACCTGTTCCATGCGCTGGCGGGTGTGGTTGAGATTCTCGCGCAGGCGGGTTATCTCGCCCTGGCTGCGCTCCATCACCTCGCGCTCGTGGGCGCGGTGGGAGCGCAGCTGGTCGCGAAGGCCACGGATGTGCTCGAGGGCCTTGAACTTCAGGCTGTCCAGGTCGGAGGACTGGCTGATTTCCTGGACCATGCGGCCCATGGAGTTGGTGACCCCGTCCTCGTAGCGCTGGCTGGCTTGGGACAGCTGGTTCTGGGCCGCCGTCACCGCGTCGACGAACTCGGTTTCGGTGCTCAAGAGGGCCTGGAGGACCTCCCCCAGGGCGGATTCGGCGGCCAACCAGCGCCTGGTGTGCTCGAAGCGGTAGTGGTCCAGGAGATCGGCGAGCACGGCCATGGCCGGCCGGATGTCGGCCTTGGCGATAAAGCGGTTTATTTGGGCGATGGCCTTTTCGAGGTGGGCGTCAAACTCCGGCTCTCCCAGGCGCAGGCCCTCCATGATGGCCAGGGCGACGTGACTGGCGGCGTCGGAGGCGCCCGGCGCCGTAACCTCCCCGCGGCCGGTCTCCGGGGCGCCGGCCTCCTGGGCGTCCTTGCCAGCGGCAGAGCTGGTGCTGGGCGGCTCCAGGAGCAGAGAGTTGCGCAGGCCGGCCACGGCGTATTCAAGGGTCTTGATATCCAGGGGTTGGGCCGCGGCGGCGCGGCGCAAGGCCACCAGGGAGGCCGAGGCGGTAGGGGAAAGCTCGCAGGGGGCCAGGCTGGCCAGGGAGGCCACGGCCGCCTTGAAGGCGTTGATTATTTTGTCGTGAGTGCGTTCCAGGTCCACCAGCTCGTCGGAGAGCTTCTGGACCCGTTCGCGCAAGGCTGCGTCCCCCACAGGTATGCTGCCCTTGCGCCCCTCGTCGGCCACCTCAACCATGGTCTGCCTCTCCGAATTCGATGAACAGGCCCATGCTATCATGGCCAAGGACTCGGGGGAACCATTTTGCGCGGGGGGAGGCGGTCAGGGCGGACAGGCCGGGCGCGCAAAGCCAGAGGGAGGTGGCGGGGGGGCGATACCGGCGCGCGAGCAGGCCGCCATCGCTTGAACCCAGTCCGCATCAAGGGGAGGAGCTGGGGGACCGGTTTGCCCACGGACCCAAAATAGCCAGCATTAGAATATTATATTGTTATAATAACTTTTAAAAAGGGTTAATATAGGATGCTGCTGTTCCGGCAGGATGCTCCAATGCCTGGCGCAGAGCCTGAGCCAGCTGCTGGCGGGAAAGCGGCTTCATCAGCAGTTGCCTGATCCCCAAGCTGCGGGCCCTTTCCTGGGAGAGTGACTGGCTGAAGCCGGTACAGACCAGCACGGGCAGCTCTGGCCGCAGGCGCAGGGCCTCGGCGGCCAGGCGGTCGCCGGTGAGGCCGGGCATGGTTTGGTCGGTGAGCAGCAGGTCGAAATCCCACGGGCGGGAGCGCAGGGCGAAAAGGGCCGTTTGGCTATCGGAGTAGACCTCCACCCTGTAGCCGAGGGTGCCAAGCATGCGCCGAACAACCTCCAGCAGGGCGGGCTCGTCATCAACGACCATGATCCGTTCGTTGCCGCGCAAGGTGAGACCCGTGGGCGGGGGGGCCTCCCCTTGACCGGCGGTGGCGCCGAGCTGGCCGGCGGGCTGGGCCTGGGGCAGGAGCAGGCTGAAGGACGAGCCTTGACCGGGGGCGCTGGAAACCTGGAGGCCGCCCTGGTGGGCCTGGATTATGCCGTGGACCACGGCCAGGCCCAGGCCGCTGCCCTTTTCCCGCTTGGTGGAGAAAAAGGGCTCGAAGATATGCTCCTGGAGGGAGGGGTCCATGCCGGGGCCGTCATCGGCCACCAGCAGGCGCAGATAGTTTCCCGCCGGCAGGCCGTGCAACTGGGCCAGCGCGCCATGGGCGGGCCCCACCGCGGACAGGCCGAGGGTGATGCGCCCTCCGCCGTCCAGGGCCTGGGCGGCGTTGGCGCAGAGGTTCATGATGACTTGGTGAATCTGGTTAGGGGCGGCCAGGGCCAAGGGTCCCCCGGCCTGGGCGTCGCACTCAATGGCGATGTTGGTGGGCAGGTTGACCCTGAGAAGCTGGCAGGCCTCCTCCAGGAGAGGCGCCAGGTCGATGGCCTGGCGCTCTTCCCGTCCGGGGCGGCTGAAGCTGAGAAGCCGGCCCACCAGGTCCTTGGCCCTCTGGCAGGAGGCCAGCACGTTTTCCAGGTCCTCTTCGGCGGAGCCGCCCTGGCGGTTTTCATCCAGGGCTATTTCGGTGAACCCCAATATGGTGCCCAGGATATTGTTGAAGTCGTGGGCTACGCCGCCGGCCAGGGAAACCAGGGCCTCCATCTTCTGGTTGTGGCGGAGTTGGTCCGAAAGGCGCTCCCGGTCGTCCTGCGCGCGCTGACGGTGAAGAGCCAGGGCGTAGAGTTCGGCCAGGCGGCCCACCGCCTGTTGGTCGCGGGACGTGAAGCCCTGGCAGGAGTTGGCCAGGGCTATCAGCCCCAGCAGCTCACCTTCCATCACCACGGGCACGGCCAGGAAGTTCCGCGGGGCAATGCGCCCCGGCGAAGTTTCCAGGCTGCCGGGGTGGCTGGCGGGGTCGTTGGTGAAAAAGGCGCTCCCGGTATTTAGGGCATACCCCCAGAGGCCGGGATATTGGCCGCCGGGGTCGCTGGCGAAGACCGGGTCTGGTTGGCCGAGGGCCATGGGGCGGCTCTCATCCATAATCAGGGCGTGGGTGCGGCAGACCATGCCGTGAGTGGCCGGTTCCAGGTTGCCTACGAAGCCGTCCCGGGCGCTGGTCATGCCCTGGGCGAGTTCCAGCACGGCGTTGGCCACGGTTGGCAGGTCCAGGTCGGGGGAGATCAGGTAATGCGCCAGCCGGGCCTGGGCGCTGTTGACCATCAGCTCCCATTCCAGGGCCTCCTCGGCCTGACGGCGTTCGGCCAGCTCGCGCCGCGCGTCCTCGTGCAGGCGGGCGTTGTCCATGGCCAAGGAGGCAAGGGCCCCGAACCGGGCCAGCATTTCAATCTCGGCGGGCTTGAAGGCCGGCTGTCGACTGGTGCGGGCCACGGCCAGGACCCCTTGCACCTGGCCCTGGCAGACGATCGGCACCCCGGCCACGGCCTTGACCTCGGCCCAGGCGGGGGAGGTCAAACGGTCGGGGACTTCCTGATAGTTGTCAAGGGCCAGAGGGGCCGCGGCCCGCCATACCCGCCCGGTGAAGCCTTGACCCGGCGCGACCAGGATTCGGGGTTGACTCTTGAGGAGTCCCGCGCCGAGCGTGAAGACCATGTGGCTGCCCTCGAGGAGGGCGATCCAGCCCAGTGAGGAGTCCATGAGCCCAGCGGCCTGCTCGAGCATGGTGGTCAGAAGCCCCGAGAGATCGCGCCGGTTCATCAGGTCCAGGGCGGTGTCGTGCAGGGCCTTAAGGCAGAGGTTCTGCTGGCGGGTGGTGAGTTCGGCGGACTTGCCATCGTTGATGTCCCGGGCGATGTGCACGGCGCCGGCCAACCGGCCTTGGCCGTCGCGCAGAGGGAGGCAGGTAACCAGGAAGTGGCCGCCCAACCCGGCTTCGTATATCTCTGAACTGTGTTCGCGGCCGTCATGCAGGAGCAGGTGATGGGGGCAGTAATCGGGCGGCGCGTTCAGGCCGTGCAGGAGCCGATGGCAGGGCTGGCCGATGATCTTGGAATAGGGAAGGCCCAGGCGGTCGCTCAGGGCCCGGTTGGCGCGAACGATCTGGTACCGCCCATCGAGCACCATGACAAGGTCGGAAACGGCGTCGAAGGCACTCTCCCATTCCGCCTTGGCCAGCGGCAAGAGTTCAGGTTGGGAAGAATTATCATCCTTGGGGGCTTGGGACAT
This sequence comes from Deltaproteobacteria bacterium, assembly GCA_021811275.1. Lineage (GTDB taxonomy): Bacteria > Desulfobacterota > Desulfarculia > Desulfarculales > Desulfarculaceae > JACRDC01. The sequence continues at coordinate 16,454 of JAJZPI010000027.1, read as the reverse complement.
AAGCCAGTGATCTTCTCCGAGTGTCCCGCGTAAACGCGGGATGTTTTGGGTCTGGCCAAAAGCGGCAGGGCGCATATGGTCCTTGGGACAGACGCCCTTACAAAACTGTCAGCATGGTTCATGCCAGGTCTGGGCGAAGAACAAGCCGGTAGTTATTATTTCAATTTCAATATGTTATATTTGGCATACATGATCATTTAACGCCCTGCCGTCGCGATGAGTCTTGTCGGCCGGGACGAATCCTGTTCAGTGGTACAATCAGGCCGGCGGGCGGACCTCTCCGGAAAAGTAGGCAGCGGCAAGGACCGATGGAAATCATCCCACCGAACTCCGCCGTCGGCGATCAAAGCCATAAATGGCTTTGATCGCCTATTTTATCAGTTGTGCGGACATGGAATGTTAATCAGTGAAGGTGCGAACAAAGTTCGGTTGAGCGTAAACCAATTCACAACCCAAGGGCAAGGCGGCCGGGACGGCTACTCCATCACATATAGGCCTTCGATGTTTTTCAAGTCGCGCAAAACCAAGTCGCGGCGCTCCTCCACTCCCCCCTCGCCCACCTTTGCCACCCAATTGCAGACCATCTGGCGGCAATGAACCAGCGCGGCCATGGGACCCTTGATGCCTTGGATTTCCAGGAGGTCGCAAACCCTCTGGGTGGTCATTTCTTCAAGCGTGTAGCGGGGGTGAAAGCGTCGGTCGGGTTTTTTCTCGGCCGGTTGGGCCTTGCCCTGGCCCAAGAGCCTGCTGATGAGCCCCATGGTTCAAGCTCCTAACCTAATACACGATATGAAAAAATGCAGGCGAGAAGTTCGAGCGTGGAGATGCTGGCAATTTAGAACAGCGATTGTATACAGTCAAGAACAATTTGTTCCCATGTGGCGAAAGGCGGAAACGGCGCGCCATCGGCGGGTCCTATGGTAATTCACTTGCAAATTTCGCGATTTAGGTCATAATAGCCCCAACCCAAGCGAGGCAGATTCATGACCAAGGACGGCTCCACCTACACCGCGGATAAAATCAAGGTTCTCGAAGGTTTGGATGCGGTGCGCAAGCGCCCGGCCATGTATATCGGCTCCACCGGCCCCGAAGGCCTGCACCACCTGGTCTACGAGGTGGTGGACAACGCCGTGGACGAGGCCATGGCCGGCTATTGCAACCGCATCAAGGTGGTCATCCATGCCGACAACTCGGTGAGCGTCTCCGATGACGGACGCGGCATCCCCGTGGAGATGCACCCCACCGAGGGGGTCCCGGCGGTGCAGGTGGTCATGACCAAGCTGCACGCCGGCGGCAAGTTCGACGACAAGGCCTACAAGGTAGCCGGCGGGCTGCACGGGGTGGGTGTCAGCGTGGTCAACGCCCTGTCCTCCTGGCTGGAGGTGGAGGTCAGCCGCGATGGCAAGGTCTACTCCCAGCGCTATGTCCAGGGCAAGCCGGTCAACGAACTGACCGTCATCGGCAAAAGCAAGCGCACGGGCACCAGGGTCATCTTCCTGGCCGACCCGGAGATATTCGAAACCAAGGAGTTTTCCTTCGACATCCTGGCCGGGCGCCTGCGCGAGCTGTCCTTCTTGAACCGCGGCCTGGAAATCTCCCTGAACGACGAACGCACCGAGAAAGAGGCCAACTTCCTCTACAAGGGCGGAATCAGCGAGTTCGTGGACTACATCAGCCGCAAGAACGCCCCCCTGCACCCCAAGCCCATTTACCTGGCCGGCGAGAAGGACATGGTGCAGCTGGAGATCGCCCTGCGTTACACAGACTCCTACAACGAGCGCCTGTTCAGCTTCGCCAACAACATCAACACCCGCGAGGGCGGGACCCACCTGACCGGCTTCAAGGCCGCACTCACCCGCACCATCAACAACTACATCGGGGCCAACTTCCCCAAGATCAAGGCCCTGCCCAGCGGCGACGACGTGCGCGAGGGCCTCTGCGGGGTCATCAGCGTGCGCCTGCCCCAGCCCCAGTTCGAGGGGCAGACCAAGATGAAGCTCGGCAACTCCGAGGTCAAGGGCCTGGTGGAGCAGGTGGTCAACGACCAGCTGGCCACCTACTTCGAGGAAAACCCCTCGGTGGCCCGCAAGCTGGTGGAGAAGGTCACCGAGGCCGCACGCGCCCGCGAGGCCGCGCGCAAGGCCAAGGACCTGGTGCGCAGAAAGGGGGTGCTCAGCGAGCACAGCCTGCCCGGCAAGCTGGCCGACTGCTCCGAGCGCGATCCTAGCGCGGCCGAGATATTCCTGGTCGAGGGCGACAGCGCCGGGGGCAGCGCCAAGCAGGCCCGCGACCGCCGCTTCCAGGCCATCCTGCCCCTCAGGGGCAAGATCCTGAACGTGGAGAAGGCGCGCTTCCACAAGATCCTGGAGAACGCCGAAATCCGCACCATGATCACCGCCTTCGGCACCGGGGTGGGGGAAGAGGACTTCACCGCCGACAAGCTGCGCTACCACAAGATCATAGTCATGACCGACGCCGACGTGGACGGCAGCCACATCCGCACCCTGCTGCTCACCTTCTTCTATCGCCAGATGAAGGAGCTGGTAGAACGCGGCCACCTCTACATCGCCCAGCCCCCGCTCTTCCGCGTGGTCGACGGCAAGAAGGAGAACTACATCAAGGACGAGGCGGCCATGCGCAAGCTCCTTTTGGAGCGGGCCTGCTCCGAGGCGACCCTGGAGATAGAGGCCACTGAACAGACGCTCGCCGGCGTCCGTCTGGTCAAGCACATGGAGCTGCTCAGCTCCTACCTGGAGGGCCTGGACCGCCTCAAGCGCCGGGGCTACCCTCTGCCGGCCTTGGGCGCCCTGCTGGAAGCCCGGGTGCGCGCCAAGCAGGTCTTCGCCGACCGGTCCAGGGCCGAGGAGCTGGCCGGGCTCCTGGCCAGCCAGGGCATGGTGGTGGACTCCATCACCCAGGACGAGGAGCACAGCCTTTTCGAGATCGCCATAACCTGCCTGGGCGAGACCAAGGAGAGCGCCGTCATCTCCTGGGGCCTGGTGGCCAGCGCCGACTACGGCAGCCTGGCCCAACTCCACGACCAGATGGCCGGCACCCACCAAGGCCCCTACCGCCTCTCCAAAGGCGGCGCCCGCCAAGAGGTGGCCAACGCCGAGGATCTCTTGAAGCGTTTGATGGAAGCCGGGGCCAAGGGCCTTTCCCTCCAGCGCTACAAGGGCTTGGGCGAGATGAACCCCGAGCAGCTCTGGGAGACCACCATGGACCCGGAGAAGCGCACCCTGCTGCAGGTCAAGGTCGAGGACGCGGTCAAGGCCGACGAGATGTTCACCACCCTCATGGGCGACGAGGTCGAGCCCCGCCGCGACTTCATCATCGAAAACGCCCTGGACGTGCGCGCGCTGGATATCTAGGTCGGCCGTAGGGGGAGTCAGGGGGGAATCCCTGCGCCCCCATTCCCAAAAAAGCCAGGGGGTGGGCATCAACGGGGGCGAAAGGGGCAGCAGGTTGCCGGAACTCAACCCCGAACATCTCAAGGCCGTCATCAGGGCCATAAACCAGGGCCCGTTTTTCAGGCATATGTCCATGAAGGTCACGGAGTTGGGCCCCGGCCGGGCCACCTTGGCCATGGCCATCGGCAAAAAGCACATGAATCCCTTCGGCGGGCTGCACGGCGGGGCGTATTCCTCGGCCATCGACACCGCCGCCTACTGGTCCGCCTACTGCGACCTCCCCGAGGGATACGGCCTGGTGACCATCGACCTGAAGGTCGATTTCCTGGCTCCAGTCACCGGCAAAAAAGTGCTCGTCCACGGCCGGACCATAAAGACGGGCAAGAGCATATACCTTACCGAGGCCAGGATGCTCGACGCCGAGGGCAGGATCTTGGCCCATGGAACCTCCAAGCTCATGGTCACCCGCAACAAGCAGCCCATCAACGATGTGACGGAATACCTGGGCTCCGGGAAGCTGCCGGGCAAGTTTTTGCGGCGTTGAGCCGGAAGGCGAGACCCAACCGGCGCGATTTTCATGGAGGGGCCGGCAGGTGGCACTCTCGCTTCCCCCATGCGGCCTTATCGGCCTGGCCCTCTGGCTCCTGGCCCTGGCCGGCCCCCTGGCCGGGGTGGAGTGGATCCGGGCCTGGTTCTACCAGCTGGCCTGGTGGGGCTACATCCTTCTTGTTGACGCCCTGGTCGCCCGGCGCACGGGCTTCTCCCTCCTGCGCGACCGGCCCCGCGACTTCCTACTCCTGGCCTGGATCAGCGTCAGCTTCTGGCTGGCCTTCGAGATCGTGAACTTGCGCTTGCACAACTGGCACTATGTCGGCGTGGCCCGCGAGACCCTCCCGCGCTGGGCCGGGGCCTTCATCGCCTATGCCACGGTGTTGCCCGGAGTGTACCTGACCCAGGAGTTCCTGGGTTCCCTGGGCCTGCGCTGGGGGGCGAAGGTCCGGCCCACAACCAAATCGCGGGTCTGGTACCCATGGTTTCTGGCGGCTGGTGCGATACTTTTAATCCTGCCATTAATATGGCCAAGGATATTTTTCCCTTTGATCTGGGGAGCCCTGGTCTTAGCGCTGGAGCCCCTGAATCATTACCGTGGTGCACGGGGATTCATGGCCAACTGGGAGCGCGGCGACCTCTCGCCCCTAGTCCGCTGGCTATTGGCCGGGCTCTTGTGCGGTCTGATCTGGGAATCCTGGAACTGGCTGGCCGGCGCGCGCTGGGTATACGCCATCCCCTACTTGGCCGAGCCCAGGCTCTTCGCCATGCCCCTGGCCGGTTACCTGGGCTTCCCGCCCTTCGCCCTGGAGTGCGCGGCGTTCATGAACGCCGTGACCTTGTTGCGCGGCGGCCGGAGCTGGGGGCCGGATGGGCTACCCCCTTGCCGCCCCTTGCCCAAGTGGCTGGGCTGGGCCTTGCTGGCGACCCTGCCGATCTTTGATCTCTGGGCCCTGCATATGATGGACCTTCATCTGTGTATGGAGTACGCGCCATAGGGTAAGATTGGGCGAACGAGGAGGCCCGAAGAAGGCCACTCCGCTTTGCTCGTAGTGGTTAGTATAGAAATGTTGACCGGTTGGAAGGATGTGGCCAGAAAAAATCACAGCTACTATCTCCTCAATCTGGGTTGCGCCAAGAACCTGGTGGAGGGCGAGCACCTGGCCGGGATGCTCCAGGCGGCGGGTTACGCGCCCGAGCCCGCGCCCGAGGCCGCAAGCCTGATTTGTGTTAATACCTGCGGGTTTATCCGCCCGGCGGTGGAGGAGGCCCTGGAGCACATCCTGGCCCTGGCCCGCGCCAAGCAACCCGGCCAGACCCTGGCCGTGGTGGGCTGCCTGGTGGGGCGCTATGGCAGGAAGCTCGCCCGCGAGCTGCCCGAGGCGGACCTGCTGGTGGGCCCGGGGGAGGCCCCGCGGCTGGTGGAGCACCTGCGAACCCCCCCCCCGGGACGCCTGGCCATATCCCCGCCCAGGGAAATAATGGGCCTATCCACCCCCCGGGCTCTAGCCACCGGGCCGGGCTGGGCCTATTTGCGGGTGGCCGATGGATGTGAACATCGGTGCGCATTCTGTGCCATACCGGGTATCAGGGGCCGCCTGCGCAGCCGAACCCTGACCGAGTTGGCCCAAGAGGCGACCACCCTGGGCGAGGCCGGGGCCCTGGAAATCAACCTGGTGGCCCAGGATTTGTCCTCTTATGGCCTCGATCTGGCCGACGGGTCGAGTCTCGGGAAGCTCATCGAGCGACTTGACGCTATTAAATTAATAAAGTGGATTAGATTGCTCTATATGCATCCAGATAGTCTGGACCAGAGGCTCATAGAGGCCATTGCCAATAGTTTAAAAACCCTTCCCTACTTTGATCTGCCCCTGCAGCACGTGGCCAACCGGGTCTTGAAGGCCATGCGCCGCCGCCGCACCGGCGCACAGTTGCGAAAGCTCCTGCACCTTGTGCGAAGGCGCTGCCCGCAGGCGGTACTAAGGACCACTCTTTTGGTCGGGCATCCCGGTGAGCGTGAAGATGACTTCACGGAGCTGATGGAGTTCGTGGAGGAGTTCCAGTTCGACCACCTGGGCTGCTTCGCCTATCAGCCCGAGGCCGGCACGGCCAGCGCCCGCCTAGAGGCCCCCCCGGCCAAGCTGGCCCGCGCCCGCCAACGCCGGGTCATGGCCCTGCAGAAGAAGATCAGCGCCGCCAAGCTCAAACCGCTCAAGGGCGCGGTGCTGCCGGTGTTGGTATTGGGGCCGCACCCGGAGAGCGAGCTGCTGGGTCTGGGCCGGCTGGCTCGCCAGGCCCCGGAGGTGGACGGCGAGGTGATAATCACCGCCGGCCAGGCCAAGCCCGGAAGCCTGGCCCTTTGCCGCATAACCAAGACCCACGCCTACGACCTTGAGGCCGAGCTGGTCGAAGGGCCGGGTGACCCACTGAGCCAAGCCTGACCCTGGCCCGCCCGCCGATCGGCCCGTGTAGGGCGTTTTACGGGTTCGGCCCGCAAGCGCCCCCGCCTGGGGCAGGCCGGTCCCGTCCTCGCCATTGAAGCATAAGCATTAAGTTGTTGGGGGGGAGCGCCGGGCGGCCCTCATGCCTCGCGAGCGCTTGCGCGCTCAGCGGGCCATCCCCGGGGTCCCCAGCCAACTTGTTGGCAGGAGTGGATTCAGGGCTTGCATGCCAGTTAGCGCTCAACCTACTGGGTAGAACGCAAATTGGTATCAGGCGTAAATGCCGCAGGCCACGTAGGCCGCCTGGCCGGGCACGCGCATGATCAGGGTGTGCTTCTGGGAAGGATGCTGCTGGCCGGGCTTGGGCCACCAGTAACTCACCCAGCCCGACCCCTGGCCCAGGGCCACCCGGGTGAACTCCCCGAAAAACTTCTTGCCCTTGATGTCGGCGATGTCGGTCAGGTCCGGGCCCACCAGCTTGCGCTGGGGATCGAAGGGATGGGCCAGCAAGGTGTTGCGCTGGGTGGAGCCCACGAAGATGTAAAGTTCGCTGCCCTGCACGAGCGCGCCCCTGGGGTCGTCGGCGACCTGCACCAGGGTGGGAAGCCCTTTCTTCCTGGCCACCTTGAGGGCCCTGCTGACAAGGGCCTGGGCCTGATCGCGCTTGGTGCCCGCCCCCATGGCCGAGGCCAGCTGGGCGGCCAGGGAGCGCAGCTTTATGGCCTGCTCCTCGGTGTCGCGGGCGGCCTGGGCGCTCTGTTCGGCCTGGCGGGCGTTGTCCTGGGTGACGTTGTCGATTTGGATGATGGCCTGAGAGACCTGCTCGAGCCCTGTGCGCTGCTCGGCCGAGGCCTGGGCGATCTCGCGGATGAGCACCGCGCACTGGGTGGTGGATTGGGCGGTGGAGCGAACCTGTTCCTCGGAGCGGCCAGCCAGTTCCACGCCCAGATTCACCCGCTCGAGGGCGTTCTGGATCAGCCCCTGGGTGCTCTTGGCCGCCTCGGCGGCGCGGGTGGCCAGGCTGCGGACCTCCTCGGCCACCACCGCGAAGCCGGCCCCGGCCTCGCCGGCCCGGGCCGCCTCCACCGCCGCGTTCAGGGCCAGCAGGTTGGTCTGGAAGGCGATCTCGTCGATGGTGCGAATGATCTTGCTGATGGCCTGGCTGGCCTCGTTGATGCCGGTCATGGCCTGGGTCATCTGGCCCATGGATTGGCCGGCCTGGGTGACCATGTCCTGGGCCTGTTCCATGAGGTGCCGGGCCTGTTCGGCGTTGTCGGCGTTGGCTCGGGTCATGGCCGTGATCTCCTCCAGGCTGCTGGAGGTCTGCTCCAGGCTGGATGCCTGGTGTCCGGCGCCCTCGGCCAGGCTCTGGGAGGTGTGGAAGGAGACCGAGGAGGCGGCCTCCACCGAACTGACAACCTCCCCCAGATCCTGCACGGATTTGCGCAGAGGGCGGAAGGAGGTGAGCAGGGCGTGCAGTCCCCAGGCCAGCACAAAGGCGCCCATGAGGAGGGCCAGGCCGGCCTGCGCCCAGCCTCCAGGTTCCAGCATGCGTCCGCCCAGGTAGAGAACGGCCAGGGCCGCCAGGGAGAGAACCAGGAGCAGGATGAGTTTGGCGCGCAGATTCATGACCATATCCCCCCATGGCTGGCCAAAGGAAAGATTGACAAGGCTGTTGCCCGCCCGGCGCGGGGACGCGAGCGGGTTTCGGGCAATAGCTGGCCTGGGATGAGCGGGGAGCTGGGGCGCGGGGCAGGCCAGGCGGGCGGCAAGGCCCGGGTCTTTTAGAGAAATAGCTCTTTGAGGCCGAGGCCGTCAAGGGGCATCTGCGCCCAGGGCGGCGTCAGGATGAAAGCAGGGCCTTTTGGTAGCGCTCGAAGCGCCGGCGGGCCAGGCCTCGCCAAAGCCTGAGACGCAAGCCCCGGCCGGGGGGCAGGGGCCAGCGGGCGGCCATTTCCCCGGCTCGGGTGTAGAGATCGTCCTGGATCAAATGCAAATCATGATCGAGCTTTTGCTCGAAGTATACCAAGGCCTCGCCGTGGCGGTAGCGTTCATCGCGACGGAGAAATTTGACAAGAGGAACGAGGAGTTCCGCTCTGCGCCGGGGTTGGCCCCGTACAAGATCAAGTGAATGGTTTAAGTCCATGAGGGTCTTGTGGGCATCCAGCACCGGTTTGCCGTAGGAATCCTCGAAGCTGTTCACGGCCAGGAGCAGGTCCTTGAGTTGGCCGGCCTTGGCCGTCTGGTCCATGTTCGCCGAGGCGATGGCCGACAGGCGCGCGGCCGGGGCCTGGGCCCGGTGGAAGATAAAGAAGGCGCGCTGGGCGTAGAACAGGTGGTCGTCAAAAAGTTCGTGCAGGCGTTTTTCCAGCTCGATGGCCCGGGTGAGCCCCTGACGGGCGAACTGTTCCTCCCACCACCCGCTGGAGGCCCAGATCAGGTGGCCGTTGACCGGGATGGGCGGGTCCACGCTGTCGGCAAGGAGAAAAGAGAAGGGCCGGCCCGCCTCGAAATCACGACGATTTTCCTCGTATTCCAGGGGAAACGCCTCGCCGAAGGCGCGGTCCGGGCCGAAGGCGGGGATGTTGAAGTAAAAGAGGGCGTCGGCGGTGGAAGCCTGGATCACGGCCCGGATGTAGTCGTCCAAGCGGGCCGGGTGCAAATGTTCCCAGATGTCCAGGGCCACCACGGTGTCGAACAGCTTGCCCTGGCGGGCGAAGGCCGGGCAAAAGTCCAGCAGGTCTCCCAGGTGGACCTTGTCGGCGAGCCGAGGCCACATGGAGCCGACGACCTCGGCGCTGATGTCTATGCCCGCCACCTCGTCCACGCCGGCCAGGGAGAGCAGCAGCAGGATGTCGCCCCGTCCGCAGCCCAGCTCGAGCACCGAGCGCGGCCTGAGCAGACGCGCCATGGCCGCCACCAGCAGGTTGGCGGCCTTGATGGTCTCGGCCTCGTGGCTGATGCGGGTGGCGAAGTACTGCTTGCCGTAGTAGTCGGTGGTCAGGATGTTTTCCTGTAGCTGGTCGTAGTCGGCCGGAGACTCGATCATGATCAGGCGCGAGTCTTGGCCCTGGTTGAAGCCCTTGCCGTCGTCCAGGCGCTTGGTGTCGATTATGCGCATGCCGTTTGTCTCAACCCTCCAGGCCCATGCCGGCCAGGCCCAGGCCCAAGGACCGCTGGTCGGTGGAGCCCTCCAACAGGCGGGCGGGTGTGCGTGGGGCATCGACCTCGATGACCACCCGCAGCACGGCCCCTGGTCCTGGGGGTGGGGGCGTCTCGACCACCAGGTCGGTCCAGAGCTGGGCGGGCAGCTCGAAGCGCGCGGGCGTCTCCGGTGGGTCGAAGGTCAGGCCATCGGCGGACCAGCTCCAGCTTAGGCCAAAGCTCACCCCAGGTCCCAGGGCCGGGTGGCCGGCGCTGGCGCGCAGGCGCAGCCGTCGGGCCTTGGGCTTTGCGCCCGCGCCCAGAAACGCCTCGGCGCGGCCGGCGCTCCAGCGCGCCGGACCGGTGGGCCATTGCTCGCGATGATACCAGCCCGCGCCCAAGTGCCGCCAATCGCCGCGGCCCATTACGAAGGATGGTTTCAGCCCGGCCCGCAGCAGCCAGAGCCCGCCCAGGAGCGTCCAGCGCTGGTCCAGGCCCAGCGCCTGTCCCCAGCGCAGGGGCGGGGGTTCCAGGCTGGTGGCGGCCACGGCCTCGCGGGCGTGGGCAACCAGGGCCTGGCGGTCGGGAAAATCCTGGCGCAGGAAGCCGTCCCAGCCCAGGACCAGGCCCAGGGCGCGCCCGTCGTCCTTGGCGTATTCCCAGGCGTAGGGTTCGGGTTCCTGGCCGGGCGTCCAGGGCTCGCCCTCCAGGCGCAGGTCGAAGCCGTAGGCTCCCGCCAGTTCGGCGGGCAGGGCCAGGCGCAGTTGGCTGAAGGCCCGGTCCGGGGCCAGGGCCAGGGAGGGCAGGGGCCGGCCGGCCACGCTGAGGCCCCAGACGCGGGCCGGCATGGCTTCGGGCCCCAGGTCGCATAGGTGCAGGGTGTAGACCTGAAAGGCCCCTGCGCCGGGGGGCAGGCCCAGGCGGGCGCGGGGACCGCTCCAGCGGAAGGGGGTGGTGAGCGCCTTGGCCACGCCGCCACCGTCGGGGTGGCTCTCCACCTGGTGCAGGCCCTCGGCGGCGGTCAGCTCGCCGGGGTGGACCAGGGCCAGTCCGGGTGGGCGCTGGGCGATGACCATCTGGTTGGAGCGCATGCGCGGCCACCAACGCTCGAGGAGCCAGGGGACAAGCCGGCCCCAGCGAAAGGGGGGGTCCAGGCAGGTGGAGTAGCGCAAAAGCGGCCGTTCGAAGCGGTACATCTCCTTGTTTTGGCCGCAAAGCATGTAGATTATCTCCGGCCCGCTGTACTCGCGCACGTGGCGCGAGGTGAGCACGGAGTGGAAGCTTTCCTTGAATCTGCCGCGCAGGTCGGGCCAGGGGCTCTTGTCGGCGATCATGGCCAGGATGGCCTGAAGGCGGTTCAAGTTGGGGGTGGAGACCAGCACTCGGCCGCCCTCTCCCAGCACCCGGAAGGACTCGCGCAGCAAACGGTAGGGGTTGAAGGGCAGGTGCTCAATGATCTCCGAGGCCAGCACAAGGTCGTAGGAGCCGTCGGGATAGGGGAAGTGGTCGCGCTCCACGTCGGCCAGGCCCAGGGCGATGCCCAGGCCGTCCATGCGCCGCCGGAAAAGCTCCAGGCTGCCGGCGCTTTCGGCCGGGCCGGTAAGGGCCGTGACTTCATAGCCCAGCTCGCGGGCGCACATGGCCAGGTGGCCGGGAAAGGAGCCCACGTCCAGCAGGCGCTGCCCCCGGCCCGGGCCCATCAGCGCCAAAGTGTCGGCGTAGCGTTTGGCGTGGTACTCCAGGTAGACCCGTTCCCAGGGGGCCGGCTCTGGACCGATGTGCCCCAGCACTATTTCCATGACCCGCTTGGCGTCCACGGCCCGGCTCTACCTTGACCGGTCCGGGGCCTGGGGTAAAACCTCGGCCCGGTCAGCCAGCAGATCCCCCCCGCCCAGATAACGAACGCGCAAGTCCAGCTCGCAGCGCATAGGAACCTGGAAATCAAGATCAAGAGAGTGGTAGTCGGGTCCGGCCACCTCACGGCCGGATACTTCGCGCCAGGCGAAAACCCGGCGGCCCAGGTCGGTGGCGGCTTGCAGCAGTACCAGGGGGGCATCGCCCACGGGCCCGGGTGAACGCAGGAAAAAGCGGGCGCGATAGGCCCCCGGCTCCAGGGTGCGATAGGGCCCGTGCATAACCCATATCAGGGGCGGAAGACCGTGGGCCAGCACAGCCAGGCCGCCCGAGGCCGCCGGATCTGGGGCCACCACCCCGCCCTGGCGCAAGAGGTCCTCGGCCTCCAAGACTCCTGGCCCGCAGCGCTGGTCCGCAAAATCGATCAGCACCAGGTTCAAGGCCAGCGGGGCGCGGCCATTGAAGTCCACCCGCGCTTCCACCCAGGAGGTGTCCGCCAGGGCGAAGGCCAGGGGGACGTCCATCCAGGCCCGGGGATCGGGGAAGTCGCCGGGGTTCAGGGCCAGGCGCGCCAGGGGTTGGGCCTGGCCCTTCAGCCCGATCGCGACCGCGCCGATCTCGCCCGCCCGGTCGGCCGCTCCGGCCTGGAGGCGGAAGCGGGCCAGATACCTGCCCGGCGGCAGCAGGGCCCCCGGCCCCCAGGCCAAATGGCCAGGCTGATCGCGGCCGGGCAGGGCTTGCAGGAGGTTCCCCACCGCGCCTCGCCGCAGCCGCCGCCCTCCGGCGGCGAAGTCCTGGCCCTCGGCCAGCTCCAGGGCGAAGCCCGAGGCGTTTTCCGAAAAGAGCCGCCGGCCGGTGAGGGAGTGCAGGTTTTGGGCGTACCAAACCGCGGTTACCGGCGAGGTAATCTCCGAGGGCCGGGGGCCGGAGACGGGCTCCGGGCTTGGGCGCAGGCGGTAGAGATGGACGTTGCCCTCGCGGGCCAAGGGGGCCAGCCAGCCCGAGGCCTCCAGGCGTTTGCGGGCCAGGCCGGGGGGGAAGGGGCTCACCTTGGGGGGATAGACGAGGTAGTCGTCGTGAAAGGTGAGCAACCCGGCTTTGAGCCGATGCAAAACCTCGGCCTGTGGCTGGTCCAGCTGGCCCAGGTTCAACCCGCTCAAGGGCCAGAAGACTTGGTCGATGTATTGCCGGGAAACCACCGGGGAGTAGCCGTTGACCATGGGCCGGCGGGTGCGGGTGACGGTGTATTCGTAGGCCGAGGTCTGGTGGGAGTCGCCGGGCCAGAGCGGCAGCTCCAGCACCCGGCCGTCGGTGGCCGGGGCCTGGGCCAGGGCCTGCTGCACGGCGTTGGCCGGGCCCAGCAGGCAGAGCCCCACCGGCAGGTTGGGGATGTATTCCACGAGGGCCAGCAGGCTCAATACCAGCAGCACGGCCTTGGCCTTGGCCGGGCCCAGATGGGGCTCGATCCGCTGGCGCAGGCCGGAGAGGGCGTAGGCGCTCAGGAGCCCGAGGAACACGAAGGCGATGGCGATATAGCGGGCGGGCACCCGAGGGTAGTTGAAAAAGGGCAGGTGATCGTAGAGTAGGCGGTAGAGAGGGAAGCCGGGCAGGTCGGGCCCCAGGCAGAGCACCGCCGCCAGAAAGGCCAGGCCGCCGGCCAGGGCGCGGCGGCCCGGGTCGCGGGGGGCGCGTCCCAAGAGCGGCAGCAGGCCCAGAAGGGCCAGGGCCAGGAAGGCCAGGCCCAGGAAGATGTAGCGTTCATCCGGCCCGCGGCCCAGTTGCCATAGGCCCTGGGGCTTGGGTGCGTAGAGAAGTATCTCGCGCAGGGCGCGGCCCTTGCCGGCCAGGGAGCCGAGCATGGTGCTGGCGCGGAAGCTGAGCAGGTAGGCGGAGGCCAGGGCCAGGCCCGCCGCCAGACCGATGCCGGCGGCGCGCAGGCCCGGCCAATCCAGACTGATAAGACGGTCGCGCCAGCGCAGCCAGATGCGGGCCAGGCCGCCCAGGAACAACAGGCCGCAGAGAAAGGCGAGCGCCCCGCCCAGGTGAGGGATGTCGAGTTTGGGCTGCAAGGCGTAGAGGGCCAGGGGCGTCCAGGCCAGGAAGCAGAAGGCGACCTGACGGCGGGCGGCGGCGAAGAACAGCAGGGTCAGCCGCGCCGCCAGCGAGGACAGGATCAGCCAGGCCGCGCCGGTGGCCAGGGGCCAGAACAGCCAGGCCGCCCAGGGGCTGGCCGTGGGCTGGTGGCGGGTCAGGGCCAGGGCCGCGGCTAGGGCCAGGGCCAGCCCGGCGGCAACCACCGCCGCCAGTTCGGCCCAGGGCCGGCCCGGAGCCGGGGTAGGGGCCGCGCCCTGGCTGGCGGCGACCTCCTGGCGGCGGCTGGTCAACAAGCGCCCGGGCAGATAGATCCCAACCGTGAGCGCCGTGAAGAAGGTCAGGTGCGGTTCCAAGGGGGCCATGGCCAGCAGGCAGGCCCCGGCCGCCCAACCGTAAAGCGCCCGGGCGCTGGCCAGGGCGCGCTCGATGAAAAAAAGGGTGAGGGGCAGCAGAAAGGCCACCAGGCCGAACATCTGCCCGGCGACCGCCTGGCTGACGCGGAAGGGGGCGGCGGCCAGGACCAGGCCGGCCAGCAGGGAGGCCCAGGCGTCGCCGGTGCAGGCGCGGGCCAGCAGAAAGCCGGCCAGACCGCAGAGGAGGAAGGACAGTAGAAGGAGGGCATTGTAGGCGCCGATGGGGCCCAGCGTAAGCGCCAACGGCACGTAAAGCACGGACCAGGGGAAGTTGGCGTAGCCGCCCACCATGGGGCCGCTGGCCCCGTTGAACTCGTAGGGGTTGCTGAACAGGTGGGAGGGACCGAGCAGATTGTCGCTTAAGAGCCAGTACCAATAGTAGGTCTGGAGGTGGTCGCCGGGCATGAGCGGGGCGCGTTCAAAGCCCGGGGCCGGATTGAGCGAGTAGGGAATGGCCCCCAGAAAGTCCCGCGCCAGGGGCCAGGTGAAGACCAGGCCCAGGGCCAGGGAGATGGCCGCCAGGATTAGCAGCGGACGCTGGGAGGAGGTTTTCGGCAAGCGGAGACCTTCCTTCATGGGCCGGCGCGCGCGGGCGTCCAGACGGCCAAGGCGTTGGCGACCGCGCCAATTCTAGTAAATGGCGGCGGCGGATGCAAACGCCAACTAGGAGCCTTTCGGAGCAATCCTTCGACAGGCTCCTAAACGGGCCATGGATGGCTTTCTCCGACACGCTAGGAGGCCGGCTTAGAGTCGGGGGGGCTCCGTGGCCGGCGCGAGGTCCAGGGAGCGCATCCAGGCCAGGAGGTCGTCCAGGGCCCGGCGGGCCAAGGCCCGGTTGCGCTCGGCCTTGGGTGTTTTACGCTTGCCGGGCTTTTCCGGCAGCGGCGGGGGAGGCAGCAGGCCCCAGTTGATGTTGCTGGGCTGGAAGTCGGCGCTGGCGGTGTTGCCCAGGTGGGTGAGTAAACCGCCCAGGGCGGTGGTGGCCGGGGGCGGAGGCGTCTCCTGGCCAAGGGCCAGGCGGCCGGCCATGAGCCCGCACAACAGGCCGGTGGCCGCACTCTCCACGTAGCCCTCCACTCCGCTTAGCTGGCCGGCGATGAACAGGCGCGGGGAGGCGACGAGGCGCAGGTCCGGCCCCAGCACCCGGGGGGCGTCGATGAAGGTGTTGCGGTGGATGGAGCCCAGGCGGACGAACTCGGCACGCTCCAGGCCGGGGATGAGGCGGAAGACCCGCTCCTGGGCGGGGCGGGTGAGCTTGGTCTGAAAGCCCACCATGTTGAGCAGGCGCCCCTCGGCGTCTTCCTTGCGCAGCTGGACCACGGCGTGGGGCCGGCGTCCCGTGCGCGGGTCAACGAGCCCCACCGGCTTCATGGGCCCGAAGAGCAGGGTCTGTTCTCCCCGGGCGGCCATTACCTCTATGGGCAGGCAGCCCTCGAAGAAGCGGGGCGACTCGAAGTCCTTGAGCGGCGTGTGCTCGGCCTGGGCGAGGGCCTGGTAGAAGGCGGCCCATTCTTCCCTGTCCAGGGGGCAGTTGAGGTAGTCGCCCCCGCCCTCTCCGTAGCGGTCGGCCCAGAAGGCCCTCTCCGTGTCCACCGAGTCGGAGGCGACGATGGGGGCTATGGCGTCGTAGAAGTGCAGGCCGGTGCAGCCGGTGAGCCGCATGAGGTCTTGGGCAAGATCCTCGCCGGTCAGGGGGCCGCTGGCCACCACGGTGAGGCCAAGGCGGGGCAGCTCGTCCACCCGGCGGGATTCGACGCTGATGAGCGGGTGCCCGCGCACGGCCCGGTCCAGCCAGCCGGCGAAGAGCGCGCGGTCCACGGCCAGGGCCTTGCCCGCGCCCACCGCCGTGGCCCGCGCGGCGCGCATGACCGCCGAGCCCAACAGCTCCATCTCGGCCTTCAACAGGCCCACCGCGCTGGCCAGCTCGGCCGAGCGCAAGGAGTTGGAGCAGACCAGCTCGCCCATGAGCGGGCTGTGGTGGGCCGGGCTGTAGTGGGCGGGCTTCATTTCGGTCAGGGTCACGGGGGCGCCCAGGTCCGCCGCCTTGAGCGCGGCCTCGCAGCCGGCCAGTCCGCCGCCTATCACCAGGATTGGTTCAGTCATGGCGCGATGGTATCATGAGCCCGTCCGCTCCGCCAGGCGGCGCGGGAAGATGACCCGGCCTGGGCCCGCGCGCCAAGCCGTGAAGGGGCGTTGGGATGATGACCGCCCTCCTGGCCGACCTTGTCCTTTTGGTTCACCTGGCCTGGATCGCCTTCTTGGTCGGCGGCCTGGCCCTGGCCTGGCGCTGGCGCGCCCTGGCCTGGCCGCACTTGGCCGGCCTGGCGCTGCTGCTGGCCCTGAACCTGGGCGGCTGGTACTGCCCGCTAACCCACCTGGAGGCTTGGCTGCGCGGCCTGGGCGGCGCGGCCCCGGCCCTGGGCCAGAGCCGTTCCTTCCTCTCGCTCCTGGTGGAGCGCCTGGTCTACCCCGCCTGGCCCGAGGCCTGGCTGCGCCTGGCCGGCGGGCTGTGGGCGGCGACCAACCTGGCGGGCCACGTCTGGCTCTGG
>JAJZPI010000198.1 GCA_021811275.1 Deltaproteobacteria bacterium | reverse complement strand
ACTGATTCATGGTTTAAGACCAACACTTTTATGAGTTATGAGCACCAGTTAATCGAAAAGATTAGAGGGGAGATCAATAATGACCTTTCGTTGAGCCAAGCCGAAAAAGAGGTGGCCATCAGGCAAATTGTTGTGTTGGATAGCATGTTTTGGTTGGTTTTGACTTGGCTTCCGAGGAAACTCAAGGAAGACTTTCATCGCAGGTTCAACAGGTAGATAATAATTATTGCGCCGAAATTTTTCAAATGCGATATTTGCCATTAAGGAGCAATACGAAATGACGGTGTTTCTTGCGATGGTTGCTTTGGTGTCAGGATGTTGGCTTCTGAGGTCCATCTGGGCGGCGAGAAAACTTTACCGCCGCGAAATATCCCATCGGAAATCGCCCTCCGCGGAAACCTGCTCATGTGAAAATTAAGCGCTAATATCTCCTTGACACACCCCGGCCGCCCCGCTAATATTGCCCCCATCGTCAGCGCTAACGCTTTGTAGGCACGGCGATTTCCGGAAATAAGGCGGCGTAGCCAAGTGGCAAGGCAGCGGACTGCAAATCCGTTATTCACCGGTTCAAATCCGGTCGCCGCCTCCAAAGAAATCAAGGGGTTGGGCTGGAAGGCCCAGCCCCTTCGCCTTTGCGCGGCGAGGGCTGGGGGATTAGAGGGAAGAATATTTAGGCGTCCCTCCATGACGTTGCTTGATGAGGCAGAATGAGATGTTGCCCAAATATGTGACGAACATACCCAAGCCTGGCTGTGACCTAGTGTATAGGCATGCCCTCCCCAATCCACACCGAGACACGCCGCCGCCAAGCCCTTAGACTGAAGGCGTTAATTTCCGCGTTTTCGCAGGCTTTACGGTAGAGCCTTCTCATTTGTTGGAGAGTAATGGCTTCCTGCTGCCCCAGCATTTGCGCGTCAAGGCATTCTTCGGCACTTCGGAGAACGCGGTCGAGGTCTAAGCCTGGATCGACATCTCGGTCTAAGTGCGCTTCGCCATCGTCAAGAAACGCCTCAACCTCGACGCATCCTTCTACACAATTTTACAAATTATCAGCTTGAGCTTCTTCGAAAAAATTCCGCTTAATCAGCAAGTTCCAATTTCGCAAAACGAAATGACCGCGGCCTCATCCGGCAACCAACTGAATCTATTCATAATAAATATCGGGACAGTAGCGGTTCAAAACGCTAATTAAGTATGGACATAACCCGACCGGAGTTCGCCTCTGCTGTGTTGTTGGGACTGTCAAAATATCTACAATTGTCGCGCGGCGTGGCGTTGCGGGGTTGCAGGCGCGGAAGTTAATCTCGGATCGACTGGATGAAATCGCGCCTTGGTAGAGCAAAGCGTTCTGGTAGATGGCGAGAATCTTCTGGATGGGCGGCTGCGTAATCGATCTGCCTCAACCAGCTGTAAATCCTAAGCTTGACCCCCTTGGCCACTGGCGGTATCCTTCGCTCCAAGCGGCCCGCCGGGGGCTGACAAACCCCGTCCGGGCGCGATAGAGAGCATGCAATTGCTCTTGGTCCTTGCCGAGACGGCCGGGTTATTTTTCGTGTGGAGCGGTTCGGCAAAATGGCGCAAAAGGCCTTGATCATCGGCGGAGGACGGTTTGGCGTGAAGGCCGCGCGCCATCTGGGCGCCGAGCATTCTTCTCTTCGCGTCATGGCCGTGGTGGAGCCCTCGCCGAGCGCCGGGCTTCTGGAGCTTTGCCGCGGATTGGGCCTGGAAATCCGATGCGAGGACGGGGTTCAGGCCGCGCGAGCCGCCCTGGCCGGCCCAGACCCACCTGAGTGGGTTCTGCCCTGTCTGCCCAGCCACCTGCTGGTGGAGTGGCTGGCACTTGATCTGGCCGGCCTGGATTTTGGCCTGCTGCCTTTGGCCCAAGAGGCCCTGGCCGGCCTGGATCTGGCCATGGCCGTGCCCGGTCCGCGCCAGGCCTGGCATCTCAGCCTGACAGATACCATCTGCCCTCCCGACTGCCCGGAGCCCGGGGAGCGTTGTCTGAAGACCGGCCAGCCTCGGGGCCGCGACCTTCACCAAAGGTTGGCCGGCGTCAGTCTGCCCGGCCTGGGCACGGCGGTGCTCAGGAGCCACCAGTTGGCCCCCGGCCTGGGCGGGCTGCGCAGCGATGAGATGCTGGCATTGCGCGACCGCCTGGCCGGCCAAGGCGGTTCCTGGATGGTGGCCACCTCCTGTCGCTGCCACGGCGTGATCCAGGCCGTGCGCCTGGCCCGGACCGCCGGCGCGGGGGAGGACTCATGAGCGAGGGCCTTTTTCGTTTCAAGGCGGTGTTTTTCGACATGGACGGGGTCATCCTCGATTCCATGAGCCAGCACGCCGCGCTTTGGCAGGAACTGATGGCAGGGCAGGGCTTCCGGGTCAGCCGCGAGTTCATCCTGCAAAACGAGGGGGCCTTGGGTCCGGAGGTGCTGGAGAGCTTTTTCCGCGAGCAGGGCCTGGACCCTTCGGGCCTGGTGCGGGCCCAATCCGGCATGGCCGAGCTCTTGAGCCGTCAGGCCGGGCTCTATCTGGAGCGCCATGCCGCCTCGGTCCGGCCTTTCCCGGCGGCCGGGGCCCTGGTGGGAGCCCTGGCCCGCCAGGGGATGCCGACGGCCCTGGTGACCAGTTCGCGCCGGGCGCTGGTGGAGCGCTGTCTGGAGGAGGGTCTGCGCCGCTCCTTCAGGGCCATAGTCACCGCCGAGGACGTGGCCCGCCACAAGCCCCACCCCGAGCCTTATCTGCGGGCGGCCCAGGACTTGGGCCAGGACCCTGCCGCCTGCCTGGTGGTGGAGAACGCCCCAGCGGGCATCGCCAGCGCCCGCGCCGCCGGGGCCACCTGCTATGCCTTGAGCACCACCCTTTCCCCGCCCAGCCTGAGTGAGGCTCATGCCGTCTTCAGCGGCCTGGAAGAGCTGGCCGCCGGCCTGGGCCTGGATTTGGAAGCGCCATGAAAGTACTTCTGCACGTCTGGTCCCTGGCCAAGCCCCTGCTCGACGGACGTCTGCAATCAACCGATCTGCCAGTCCTGGCCGCCGGAGCCGGCTTCCGGGGCTTGGAATGGCTGGATCGCCTGTTGCCTAGCTATGACCCGGATCGTTGGGAGAATCTTGCCCGCGCCGGGCTGGCGGCGGGCCTGGAACCGGGGGCTCTAAGCCTGGGTCTGGAACTGAACGCCTCGCCGGCCAGGGTGGCCGAGCAGGTGGACCGCTTGAAGGTGCTCCTGGGCCGGGCCCCCAGGCTCGGGGTGGAGACGGTGCGTCTGGCCATCGGGGGGGGGAGCGCCTCGCTCAGCCGTCTGCTGCTCACCCTGGAGGGTTTGCGCCCGCGTCCTGCCCGCGAGGGTTCACCCTTGGGGCCTCTCTCCCGACTGGTCTATGCCCGGGCGGCCAAGCGCTTGCGCGAGGACGGACCGCCGCTCCACCACCTCCCACCCCGCGCGGACGGCGCGGCCCTGCAAAGCGCGGCCTGGGCCCTGCAGCCTCTGGCCCGCATGGCTGGAGACCTGGGCCTGAAGCTGGGCCTGGAGAACCATTTCGGCCTGACCAGCCATCCCGAGGACATGCTGGCCCTCATCGAGCTTGTCGCTCCCGCTCCTCTGGGGATCTGCCTGGACCTGGGCAACTTCATAGCCGGCCAGGACGCCTTGGCCGCCTGCCGGGCCCTGGCCTCGCATGCGGTACATGTGCACTTCAAGATTCACGGAGACCGTCCGGACGAAGAAGCCGAGCGGTTGGACTACGCAGGACGCCTGGAGGCCCTGCGCGAGGTGGGCTTCGCCGGCGCCTTCAGTGTGGAATACGAAGGCCCCGGCGAGGGCCTGGACCAGGCTCGGGCCGGGGCAGAGGTTCTGCGCCGGTTGTGGCGACGGTTCGGCTCAGAACACCAACTGAACCAGGTAATGGACGACCTTTTCGATCAAGCCCCAGACGCCCTCTGAGGCGTCCTCGGCCAAGTCGGTGATCTGCATGTGCATGGTGACCACCAATAACCAAATCGTAAGAGTCAGGGACAACAACATCGTAAAAGTGGCGCTGCGCTTGATCCCGATGAGCCTAAGACCCTGGGCGATCATCCACCAAAGATAGGTGGCCGAGGGCACCACCAGCAGGGCCATCTGCAGGTTGGGGCCCTGGACCCGTACCTTCCAGATCACCTCGTAGATAATCTGGAAGGCGAACAAGGCCAGAATTATCACTAAGATCGCCCTTAGGACCAACCAACCTACGAGCAGGGTCTTGCGCATGCCGACAACCTCATTAACCCACACGTTGGCCATTGATTTCACAGTTTGTTCTCCAGGAGCCCAGACTATTACGCTGTATCCCTCACTGGGAATAATTGCAATTATCAAGCCATGTTTGTGGAGCCCGATATCTTTTGCTCGGGCCGCCTGGGGCTGGCCCAGGATCGCGCCTTGCGCTAAAATCCTGCCGGGCCAAAGCCATCGAGGGCCATCTCCGAAGGCCAGGCCCCGCGTCGACCACCAATTCACCATCCCGAGGTCGTTGACATGACCGCCCCCCTACGCCTGGGCCGAATCGACTTCATCAATGTGATTCCCGTGCATCGCCACCTGGCGGCTTCGCCCCTCTTTCAGGAGGTGCGCGCGGTGCCCTCGGCCTTGAATCGCATGGTACGGGCCGGCGAATTGGACCTAGCCGAGGTCTCCAGCGTGGAATACGCCCGGGCCGCTGGCCAATACTTGATCCTGCCGGATTTGGGGCTTTACAGCCGGGGCCCGGTGCGTAGCGTGATGCTGCTCTCCCGTGAGCCCATGAGTTTCTGGCAGGGTAGGGCGGTGGAGGTCCCCTTCGAGTCGGACACCTCGGTGGCGCTGCTACTAGTCTTGCTTTCGCGCCTGTGGGGTCTGGACTGCCGGCTGGTCGACGAGGGCGGGGCGGAGCCGCCGGTGGCGGTGCTGCGCATCGGCAACCGGGCCCTGCGGGAAAGCGCCTCCGGACACTGGCCCCTGGTTTGGGATCTGGGCCAAGTCTGGCAGGAGTGGACCTGCCTGCCTTTTGTCTACGCCCTGTGGGTTGTCCGCCGGCAGTGCGCTGCCGGGCGCGGGGATGAGGTCGCCCAACTGCACGCCGCGCTGCTCAAGGCCCGCGACCAGGGCTTGGCCGACCTGGAGGGCTGCGCCGCCGAGGCGGCAGGAGTCCTGGCCGGAGGGCGAGAGTATTTCCTGGAATATTTCCGGGGGCTGGGTTACGGCCTGGGAGGGAAGGAGTTGGAGGGTCTGGGCCGCTTTTACCAATTGTTGGCCGAACAGGGCCTGCTTCAGGTCAGGCCTGAAATAGACATTTGGGAGCCGGCAAGGCGGCCGTAGGGTCGGGGCGGGGGCTTCCGCCCAAGTCGGGATTTTCTCATCCCAACGGGTTGGGGCAGCAACAAATTATACATTTTTGCCGTGCAAAACGGCCATGCCCTTGAATTGCATTCATCAAAAAATATCAATCATAAACTTATCGCCCGCGCGACGGCTATGCCAACATAGGGTGCGGACCCGCCCAAGGCGACGTGGCACGCCTCCAACAGGGCCTGTGCGGGGGCGATTCGGTTAATAGAGTGAGGCCTGCCGGGGGGGAGGACCCCGGCAGGCCTCGTCTTTGGGAGTGGCGGGACGCTTTTTGACCCGGCGTCCCCGCGGGTGGAGTGGCCACAGTGCCCATGGTGGCGGAGCGGGTCGGTTAAGGCTATCTTTTCA
>JAJZPI010000026.1 GCA_021811275.1 Deltaproteobacteria bacterium | reverse complement strand
AATCCTACTGTTTAGATGTGACTCTATTATACGCAGTCTAGCTTCTAGGGTATATTTATTCCTGCCGTTAGCCGGGAATAGTTCTTTGTGATAATTGGATAAAGCATCCACTTGAAAATAAGTAATTGTTTCCATTAAACTAGCTAAACGGCCAAAGGCATTGGCAAGCTTTTTTACCTCCCTTTGATATGCCTTTTGGGTGAATCCAAGGCAACTAAAATCGGCAAAATATACATTAACTCTATACCCTTCCAATGCTTTTCTAAACTCATCCATAGCAATCGGAAAGTGTTCATCAAACTTTCCCTGCATTTCCGGTGTGGTTGCCGCCGAAAGGAACTTTCTAAGCGTTGCTTCTTGCTGGGCAGTTATCTTAATGTTTATGCTATGAAAATGCTCTTTCGCTTTAGCTTGAATTTGGCTAAGAATATCTTCTTCTCTCGTCGGCACACCACACCTCCCGCGGGTGCTCCCGCTGTGAGGTGTGCGGCAGGCCGGGCGAGTCCGGCTTTTCAGGTCGCATGCCTAGCCGCGCGGTGGGGCGAGAAGTAATCTAAACCGACAAGAAGCGGCGCGGGGCCACCTTCAGGGCCTCGGCCAGCTTACGGGCGGTCTGTTTGCCAATGGGCCGCTTGCCATGCTCCATTTCGGAGATATGGCGGGAAGGAATGCCCGTGGCCTCGGCAAGCTGGGCCTGGGTCAGGCCCTCCCGATAGCGAGCACCGGCCAGGAACACACCGGGTAGTTCATCATTAGAGTAGGGCAGCACCTGGCGCCAGGGCTTGGCCTCGCCGCTAGACATGGGCCGCCTTGCCTCCAGAAGACTTGCTGAGCCATGGCCCCACCTTCACGTCTCGTTGGATTTCGGCCTCGGCCCTGTCCCTGGCCACGTCAAGCTCATAGTCAGCTTGCAGGCCCAGCCAAAACTCAGCCGAGGTCCCCAGGTGGCGAGCCAGGCGCAAGGCGGTGTCGGCCGAGACGCCCCGCTTACCCAACACGATTTCATTCACCCGGCGGGGGGGTATTTTCAGCTCACGCGCCAAGGCGTTTTGGCTCAGACCCAGGGGGGTCAAGAATTCCTCCAACAGAACCTCCCCCGGATGCAGGGGGGCTAACTTTTTAGCCGCCATGATGGCCTCCCTAGTGGTAATCCACAATCTCGACCTCGTAGGCGTCGCCTTCCCGCCACAGGAAGCACACTCGCCACTGGTCATTGATGCGGATGCTGTGTTGCCCTTTGCGGTCCCCGCCCAGGGCCTCCAGGCGGTTGGCCGGGGGTATCCGCAGGTCCTCCAGGCTCCTGGCCCGGTGCAGCATCCTGAGCTTACGCAAGGCCACCCGTTGCAGGTCGTGGGGCAACCGGCGTGAAGGCGTCCGGTTGAACACCTTCTCCGCCTCCCTGTCCTTGAAGCTCTTTATCATGGCCCTATTATATGACGGTTTCCGTTATGGAGCAAGGCCGCGCCTTAGTATTGTGA
This sequence comes from Deltaproteobacteria bacterium, assembly GCA_021811275.1. GTDB lineage: Bacteria > Desulfobacterota > Desulfarculia > Desulfarculales > Desulfarculaceae > JACRDC01. The sequence continues at coordinate 30,213 of JAJZPI010000026.1, read as the reverse complement.
CGCCGCGTCTAAACCGGCCTGCAACTCAGAGCCGAGCAGACGCCTCGGCCACCCTGCCCGCCACCAGGTTCGCTGCTTGGCGGCACCTTGTCATACGCTCACTCCCGGGCAGGCTCCAACCCTTTCACCGGCTTTACCCGCTGCCACTCACGTGATTTGCGGGCTGCGAACCACAGGTCATAGTTGCGCTGCAAATTCAGCCATAGGTCAGGGGTGGTCTTGAAGGCCCTGGACAGGCGAAGCGCCATGTCTGTATTGACGCCCCCCCGTTCGTTGACGATCTTGGAAACGGTCTTGCGCGAAACCCCCAAGGCATCGGCTAAGGACGTGTTGGTCATGCCCAGGGGCTCAAGGTACATGCGCTTTAGAATGCCCCCGGGGTGGGTGGGAGCAACGGTTCTTTCCTTCATGGCAGGCCTCCCTCAGTGGGGTTGCACATAATCAACATCAAGAGCGTGGCCGTCCTCGAAACGGAAGGTCAGCCTCCAAGGCCCGGAAACGTCAACCGACCAGGTGCCCCTTCCCTGGCCGGACCACTCGTGCAGCCGGGCTCCCGGGAAGGCCATATCTTCAACCGTGGCGGCCGCGTCCAACAGGTGCAGAATGTCCAGCAGCCGCCTGGCATGGGCAGGTTGAATGCCCCGTTTCCTGCCATGCAGATAGAATTCTTCCAGCCCTTTGTGGGCGAAGCCTTTTATCATTGGCTGCCCCCCTCATGGAAGTATAGCGTAACCTATCTGGTTACGGTGGTCAATGGCGAGCTTATCTTCTTTTGGGCAAGGGCACCACCTTTTGCACCGCCTGGCGACTCAAGGCTTCGGCAATCTTGTGGCCCACCTCTTGGCTGGCGGCCCGTACCGGGTCTGCCGCCAAGTGGCTGTACCTCAGGGACGTGGAAAGTTCCTTGTGCCCCAGCAAACGCCCCACCAGGGGCAGGTTCAAGCCGGACGCGGCGGCCACGCTGGCAAATTGATGCCGCATGTCGTGGACGCGGAAATTATCCAGGCCAGCGGCGGCGGTAATTTTCCTCCAAGCCTTTTGCACGTTGACCAAGTGCCCACCAGCCCTATCGCCGGGCAGCACGAAGTCTGAGCCGGCCAAGCGCGGAATATTGGCCAGGACCTCTACGGCGGGGTCATTCAAGTAGACCGTGCGTGGCCCGGCCTTGGCATCTTCAAGGCGGAGGCTGGCGTTCTCCTGGTCCACGGCGGGCCACTTCAAGGTCAGGACTTCGTTCAGGCGGCAGCCGGTCAACAGCAGGAGCCGGAAGCAGGCCACATGCCTGGGGTCCACCGCGCCGGTCTGCTCTGCATCGGCTAGGGCTTGGCCCAGCCTAGCCAGTTCATCGCCGCTCAGGAAGCGCTCTCTCTTGGCCTCTCGATACTTTTCGACATGGCGGCAGGGATTGCTGCCGTCTGCTCTCAGGCCCCAGCGCTCGGCCAGGTTGAACATTTTGGAGAGCAGGGCCAGGACCCTGTTGCCCTGGTAGGGAGTCTCCCGCATGCCGTGGTGCAGCTTGGCCACGTCGCCCCTAGTGATACTGTCCAGCTTGCGCGAACCTAGGCGGGGGATGATGAAGCTGTTGAGCATGCGCCGGTCCTCAACCAAGCTTCGGGGCTTCTTCTTTAACTCTCCATGCTCGGCCAAGTAACGCTCGGCCAGCCCCGCCACGGTTAGGGTTTGCTTGGCGGCGGCCTTTTCTTGGGCGGGGTCCTGGCCACTGGCGATTTGCCCCAGCCACCGGGAGGCGCTTTGGCGGGCCTGGTCGCAGGTAATGGGTCCGTGCGCGCCGATGGTAAGGCGCTTCAGCTTGCCGGCAATGTGGGTTTGCAAGATGTAGATTCGTTTGCCTGCCGGGGAAATCTTCACCCCGAAGCCCTTGATTTCGGTATCCCAGACAAATGAATCCTTTTCAGCAGGCGCGATGGATTCCACCAAGCGCTTGGTCAACTTGCCCACCATGGCTAGCACCTCCCAGTAATCGCCCAGCAATTGATTGCTAGCAATCGCATAGCAATTGCTAGGCAGGATATCGAGGGATACCCTAGGTGTCAAGGTGAAATTAAATGCTAGGGTTAATGCGGTCTAATCGTGAGCAGGGATAGGCCATGATATGCAGGCTATCAGATTCGTAATCAGCAGGTCGCGGGTTCGAATCCCATCGCCGGCTCCAGTGATATCAAATAGTTACCCCCGGCCACTTTTGGGGCTGGGGGTAACTATTGGGGGTGACTACTATAGCCCTTGCATGTTTAACATGTTGATATTGGGCTATTTTTTGCCAACTAGGTTTGGGACGGCAAGGCCCTTTCGGTCTTGATTGGGCAACGTTTTGGAGTAGATATTGGCGCCCGTCAATGCCAGCGGCTGTTCCGGCAGTTTGGGTTTCGTCCGCGCAAGCCCAGGCTCGGCATGGCTGGAGCAGACCCGGTAAGGCAAGAGGAATATAAAAAACTACGTGACCTGGCCGTTACCTGGCCCAAGACGAAACGGTGGACCCGTGGGCCCTGGACGAGGTCCATTTCCAACCGCATGGGTCACGGCGCAGCATGTGGATACCTCCCGTGACCATGCACAGCCCCACCCGCGAGAGCGAGGGCAACTACGGGGCCGTCCGGCTACGTGATGGCAAGCTATTTCACCTGCGTGAAGAAGAAGCCTTCGCCGGCGACTCTTTTTTCATCTTTTCCAAACAGTTGAGGCAAACAAGCTCCCACGCCAAGCGGAGCGTGACGCTCATCCTCGATAACGTCCCCTCCCACCATGCTTCCTTGCACAAACCCCGGCGGCAGAAATGGAGCCAAAAATTCGCCTTGGAGTTCATTGCCCCCATACAGCCCCGAACTAAACAACATAGAGCGCCCCTGGAAGCTCACGAGACGGAAGGCCAGCCACACAACCCATATTTCTCACGCCTCCCGTTCCTCATGCTCGCAGTGGAGCGCTTGTTCCAGCAATGGGCCGATCCCAAAGAAACCCCAAGAAGGTGATGCGCAATTAACCAAGTCGCTGCGTATAGCATATCTGCCAAGCGGCTTCTACCTTTCTGATATTGGAGTTTCGCACGCCACCCCGAAAAAACACCCTAGAGGTGAACTGCCTTTGCAAACCGAGACACTACCCGTGCCGCGCCGACCGTGGCGGCACGCCCGCCCCTTGGCGTCGCCCAGAGATGTGCTATGCTTTAGGAAAAAAACAACAGAACCGACCGCGCCCAAACATCACACCCCCCCAACCAACGGAGGTGGCGCCATGGCCAAGCGCAAGCTCTCTTCGGCCGAACTCCTGCGTGGAATCAGCGCCTTGAAGCCCTACCCCGCCGTGCTGACGCCGGCCCAGGGCGGTTACGAGATCGTCTTCCCCAACTTCCCCAAGCTCACCGCCTACGGGGTCAAGCTGGCACAGGCCGAGCAGGCCGGGGTGGATGTGCTCTCCCTGCACCTGCAAGGCCTGCTGACTGAGGGCCACCAACCCCCCAAGCCCTCGGACCCGGAACGCCTCATCCCCGACGAGGACGAGCCCTTGGGCACCACCATGACCATGCTCAAGCCGGACAAGAAGGCCATTAAGCGCCGCCTGGGCCTGGAGCCCGCCGAGCGCGGGGCCGCCATGGCCGCCACCCTGGGCCGGGTGGGCAAATACAGATAGCGGGGGGTTGAGGGCGCGCCGGCGGCCATGGGAAGGGCGGCCTACTTGTTGGACGGCAGGTCCTTCTTGTAGACGATGGTGCGGTAGGGGAAGGGAATCTCCACGCCCTCCAAGTCAAAGCGCTTCTTGACCGCCTCCAGCAGGTGCTGGCGAGCCTTCCAGTAGGCGTCCATGTTGGGCGTCCAGGCGAAGAGCCTTAGGTTCACCGCCGAATCGCCCAGGCCGATCACCCGCACCGAAGGCTCCTGGGGCGCCCCCTCCGGGGGCTCACCCGGCGGCAGCACGTGCTCGCAGGCGGCGGCCTCCTCCAGCATGATCCTGCGCGCCAGGTCGATATCGCTGTCGTAGCTGATGCCCACGTCCACCGTGGCCAGCAGGCGGGGATCGACCACGGTGAAGTTGATCAGGCTCATGTTGTCGATCTTCTCGTTGGGGATGATCAGCCGCTTGTTTTCCCAGGTGCGCACGATGGTGTGGCGCAGGGTGATGTCCTCCACGGTGCCGGACTCACCCTCGATGCTCACGCGGTCGCCTATGCGGAAGGGGCGGTAGACGGCAAGCATGAGGCCGGAGACCAGGTTGGCCAGGGTGGACTTGGCCGCGAAGCCCACCACCACGGCGGTGATGCCGGCGCTGGCCACGATGGTACCCAGGAAGGCCTGCAGGGCGGGGACCAGGCTGGCGTAGGCCGCCCCGGCCAGCAGGTAGACCAACACGGTCTTGATGCGCAGGATGTAGCGAGTGACGGTCTCGTCGGCCTGGCGGCCGAAGCGGTCCATGAGCCAGGTGGAACGACGGATGGCCTTGCCCAAAAGGGTCGAGGCCAAGCGCGCCAACACCAGCACCAGCAGGGCCAGGACGATGGCCCCCGGGCCGGTGGCGGGGTTCAGGTAGTTATGGGGTTCCAGCCAGGTCATGCCTAGATACTAACCGGCGAGGCGGTCCGGGGCAAGCGGCGAGGACGGAGGCGAGGTGACGCGCCGGGCCAGCTCCTGGCCGGGCCTCCGCCACGCCAGGGGCGAGAGTCCGGGTTTCGGCCGAGATCGCTTCGCTTCGCTCGCAATGACAATTTTTTTGTATATTCCCAAACAACCCCGAACGGGAGCGCGCGAGGCCGCTCCTGGTCTGCTTCCAAGAGAAGGGCGGGGATGAACCCCGCCCCTACGAAGAAAACCGGCTTTTGTCCCCGCAGCCTGGTACGGGAGTGTGCAAGGGCCCGCAAGCGGCACAGACCCGCCCCACCCGCTACGGGAGCCCAGGCACTGGGCCCCTAGTGCTTGAAGGCCCTCTGGCCGGTGAAGACCATGGCCGCCGGGGGGGTGTTCTGGTTGCAGGCCTCGATGGACTCCCAGTCGCGCAAGGAGCCGCCGGGGTGGGCGATGCAGGAGACGCCCTCCTTGAGCCCAACGTCCACGCCGTCGCGGAAGGGGAAGAAGGCGTCGCTGATCATGACCGAACCGGGCAGCCCGGCGTGGGCGGCCTTGGCCGCCTCGTCGATGGACTCGACGAGTTCCCCGCCCTTCTTGCCTTGCTCCACCTCGCGCACCAGTTCGTCGTACTTCAGGTGGTGGCGCTCCCAGGAGAGCAGGTTGGCGTACTTGACGTAGGCCTTGTAGACGGCGATGCGGGCCACGCCCACCCGGTCCTGTTCGCCGGTGCCGATGCCCACGGTGACGCCGTCCTTGACGTAGAGCACGCTGTTGCTGGTCACGCCCTGCTCCACCGCCCAGCCGAAGACCACGTCGCTGAGCTCGCGGGCGCTGGGCTGGCGGGTGGGCTCGTAGACCTTGCCCTGGTGCTCGCAACGGGCGGGCAGCAGGTCGGCCGCGCTCTTGATGCGGTTGGAGCTGGAGGTTTGCAGCACCATGCCGCCGTCCATGAGGCACTTGATGTCCAGGAAGCGCTCATCGCGCCAGTCGCGCAGGCGGTCCATGCGGGCTATTTGCAGGATGCGCAGGTCCTTGCGTTTTTTAAGAATGTCCAGGGCCCCTTCTTCGTAGTCCGGGGCGGCCACCACCTCCAGGTACAGCTCGCTCATCAGCTCGGCGCAGGCCTTGGAAACTGGGCGGTTCAAGACCGCGGCCCCGCCGAAGGCGGCGATCAGGTCGGCCATGAAGGCCTTGTGGTAGGCGCCTGCGATATCGTCGGCCATGGCCACGCCCGAGGGGTTGTTGTGCTTCATGATGGAGCAGGCCGGCCGCTCGGGCAGGTAGCGCAGGATGTGCAGGGCGTTGTCCACGTCGGTCAGGTTGGTCTTGCCCGGGTGCTTGCCGGCCTGGAGCATGTCGGCCTCGGTGAGCGCGCTCACCAGGCCCCGGCCAGGCGCGATGAGCTTGACCTCGCCCACGCTGAGATTGCCGTGGGTGAGCTCGTAGAGGGCGGCCTCCTGGCCGGGGTTCTCGCCGTAGCGCAGGCCCTTTTCCACCAAACCGTCCTTGTCGGCAAGCTTCCAGGAGCGCTTTTTGTATTTGAGCACCACCTCGCCGATGGTGAGGCTCACCTCGCTGGGGAAGTGGTCGTCCATGACGGTACGGTACATGGCCTTGATGTCGCTCACGGCAAACCCTCCGGGCAAATGAAATAATGCGTTGGCGGGAGTGATTCTATCAGGTTTGGCGGCCCAGCGCCTGGGTTCCCTTGGCGTGTCTGTGGCGCTTTCGCCAGGGCGGGCCGCGCGCCCTCCCGTTGAGAGCCGGCAGGGGCATATTCGGAAATCCGGGCGTAGGGCTGGTTGGCGAGAGCGTAGCCCGCCTTCCGCGAGCCCACTAACCAGCGGCCCGGTGCGTGAAGGCCGAAGCGGAAGGTTGCCGCCTCGCATCCCCCCGGGATGCTCCTGGCAATGTCGCCATGGCTGGATTGCGGAGAGCAATATCCGGTCGTCGCAAACGAAGCAATCCCGGCCGGCCCTGGCCCTACAGCGCCTCCAGCCGCCCCCCGGCCAGCCTCAGCAGCCTGGTGCAGGTGCGCTCCAAGAAGCCCCGGTCGTGGCTGATGACCGCCCAGGCCAGCTCGGAGTTGAGCAGTATCTCCTCCAAACGGGCCTGGGTGGCCTCGTCCAGGCCGGTGGTGGGCTCGTCCAGCAAGAGGACCTTGGGTTCCATGGCCAGCACCGTGGCCAGGGAGACCAGGCGCTTCTCCCCGCCGGAGAGGTGCCAGGTCACCCGCTGCTCGAAGCCGGCCAAGCCCAGGCGCTCCAGGGTGCGTTCGGCGATGTGGCGGGCCTGGTGATGCCCCTTGCCCAGGTTCAGAGGGCCGAAGGCCACATCCTCCAGCACCGTGGGGGCGAAGAGCTGGTCGTCGGCATCCTGGAAGCAGAAGCCGATGCCCGCGCGCACCTCCAGGAAGTCGGCCTCCTCGATCCGCTCCCGGCCCAGGGCCCATATTTGGCCGGCCTGGGGACGGACCAGTCCCATGGCCAGCAGGAACATGGTGGACTTGCCCGCGCCGTTGGGCCCCAGGATGCCCAGGCGGTCGCCTTCGGCCAAGGTGAAGTCCAGGCCGTCGAGCACGGGCGGGCCCTCGGGCCAGGCGAAGCGGATGCCGGTCAGGCGCAGGAGGTCCATCTACGATCCCATCAGGCCCAGGGCGGCCAGAGCCAGGAAGGCCAGGCCCGCGCCGGCCAGGAAGAGGTTGTCGCGGCGCCCCCAGTGGAAGTGCTCCAGCAGCCAATAGGTGCCGGTGAAGCCCCGGCAGAGCATGGCCTGGTAGACTCGCTGGGCGCGGTCGTAGGAGCGCACCAGGAGCATGCCCAGCAGCCAGGCGTAACTCCGGTAGGTGTGCAGGTCGGTGCGGGGGGCGAAGGCCCGGGCCTTCATGGCCAGGCTCAGGCGGTGGTACTCGCGGTGCAGGACGTGCAGATAGCGGTAGAAGAAGATGAAGAGGTGTACCAGCTTGTCCGGGACCCGCCAATGGGCCAAGGCGTGAAAGATGTGGTTCATGGGGCTGGTGGCGATGAGCGCCAGGAGCATGAGCACGATGGCGTTGGCCTTGACGGTGATGTCCGTGGCCAGCGTGAGTCCAAGGGGGTCCAGGCCCAGGCCCAGGGGCCCCGCCCCCCCCAGCCGCCAGGGCAGCATGAGCCACATCATGGCCGCGAAGCCGTTGACCGGGGCCAGGCGTTTGACCAGTTCGCGCCAGGGTAGCCGCGCCCAGAGCACCCCGGCGATTCCCATCCCCAGGGCCGCCAGCTCCACCGGGAGTCCCCGCCCCAGGGCGGTGGCCAGGGTAAGGCCGATGGCCGCGGCCAGCTTGGCCCGGGGGTCCAGGCGGTGCGGAAGGGAATGGCCGTGAGCCAGGGTTTCCAGGTGCATGTCAAGGGTCCTTGGTTGCCGCCGCCGAAGGGGCGCCGGCGTCCGGAAGTTGGCAGGCGGTCACGCCCGCCTTGACATAATCGCCAAGCGCCCGTCCGAGGTTGAGTTAACTAACTATCCGTCATCGCGAGGGATGAAGCGTCAAGGCGATCCAGGCTATCATTTTAGGCCCTGTCAAATATCGCCTCCCCTATCGCGCCGCGAAGGATTGAAGCTTATTACTCCAGTCAATCTTATCCATTTTTGCCGGCGATGCACGCCGCCCGGCCCGCTGAGGAGCCCGAGGCGCTCGGGCTACTTGACGAAACCCGGGACGTACTTGCCGTTGGCGGAGGTCAGGCCCTGCACATAGCCGTGGGCTATGCCCGCCTCCTCCAGCCCGGCCTGGGCCTCCTCGTACTCCCGGGCCAGGAGCCCGCGCTCGATGCCCGGGGTCCGGCCGGCCAGGTAGAGGGGGGTGTACTGGGACATCAGGCTGACCCAGACCTCCCTGCCGCCCAGGCGCACCAGGTCGCGCATGACCTCAGGGGTTGAGGAGAGCCCTCCCGGCAGGACCAAATGGCGCACCAGCACCCCGCGCCGGGCCACGCCTTCTTCGTCCAGCTCCAGGCCACCCACCTGCTCGAACATTTCGCGCAGGGCGGCCCGGCAATGTTCCACGTAGTTGCCAGCCCCGGAAAGCCGCAGGGCGTGGGCGTTGTCGGCGTACTTGTAGTCGGGCAGGTATATCTCGACCAAGCCCCTGAGGCGGCGGATGGCGGCGGCGCGCTCGTAGCCCGAGGTGTTGTAGACCACGGGCAGACGGCAGCCGTTTTCCCGCGCAATGGCCAGCGCCTCCAGGATGACCGCCAGGTGCGGGGTGGGGGTGACGAAGTTCAGGTTGTGGGCCCCGGCCAATTGCAGCTCCAGAAAGACGGCGGCCAGGTCCTCGGGGCCCATTTCCTCGCCCCAGGCCGCGCTGCCGGGCTGGGCCTGGCTGATGTCGTAGTTCTGGCAAAAGCGGCAGGCCAGGGTGCAGCCGGCGAAAAAAATGGTGCCCGAGCCGCGTGAGCCGCTGATGGGCGGCTCCTCGCCGTGGTGGAGCTGGGCGATGTTGACCGGCGCGGCGAGCCCGGCCCGGCAGAAGCCCCTTTCCCCGGCCAGGCGGTTCACCCCGCAGGCCCGGGGGCAGAGCACGCAGGCCTTGAGCCAGCGATTCAAATGGGCGGCGGCAGCGCGGTAGGCCGCCGGCGGGGGGAAGTCGTGGGCGTTCATGCCGGGGCCTCCTCCGCGCACTTTTCTTCCGGCCGCCGGCGCACCAGGATGGTGTCCACCAAGCGCAGCACCGGCCGGCCGTGCTGGTTGGCCAGAATGATCTCATTGCGCACGATGCCCCGGTCGGGCTTGGAGGCCGAGGGCCGGGCCTCCAGGCAGCGGCGGCTCAAGGTGAGCAGGTCGCCGGGCCGGGCCGGCTCCAGGAAGCGCACCTCGTCCCAACCCATGGCCGCGATGACCGCGATGCGCTCGGCGCCGGTGACCAAAAGGCGGACGCACAGAGACAGCAGATGGGTCCCCGCCGCGATGAGCCCTCCCAGGGGCAGGGCGCGCGCGGCCTCGGGGTCGACGTGCTGAGGTTGGGGATCCCACTGCCGGGCGTATTCGATGATGTCGGCCTCGGTCAGCGGCCAGCCGTTCTTGACCTCGGTCTCGCCGGGGCTGAAATCCTCGAAGTACTTCATGGCCGCGCTCGGCGCGCCCCCCGTTTTCTAAAAGGTCCGCACACCGTCCATGCTCTTGAGCATGAAGCCCATGAACATGCCACCCACCAGGGCCATCATGATGAACATGGCCAGGAAGATCGCCACGCTCGCCACCACCGCCACCGGCGGCACCCAGGCGTGCACCCCGCCCACCTGGGCCAGCATGTTGGTTACGTCCCGGCCTGGGTTGCCCAGCTTGAAGGCCACGATGTGGCGGCGGGCCTCGATGTAGTAGAGGTAGTTGCCGGCGATGCCGCAGGCGATCCACACCAGCCACTTGACATAGGGCATGAACATGCCCACCAGGCCCAGGGCGAAGAACAGGTACTGCTTGCGGTAGAGAAACCACCAGAAGGTGGCCAGGAAGGCCGACCAGTTCCAGGTGGCGGCGAAGGCCTGCGTTCCCCCCACCCGGAAGCGCGGGAACTGGCCCAGGTAGTAGTCGGCGTTCTTGCCCAGGTAGGCCCGCCATTCGGCCTCGCTTATCTCCGGCTCGGCTGAATATGGCGGCGGGGGCGGCGGGGCTGCCGGCTCGCGGGGCGGCACGTTCAGGGCCTGGCCGCATTTGGGGCAATAGGCGTCTGCGGGGCCGGTCTCCTGTTGGCAATTGGGGCACGAGGACATGTGATCCTCCCTCAAATGGCGGCGCCCTTGTGCTTCAACGGGCGCCTCCCTCAGATAAATTCCAGCTCGACCTGGAGCTGGTGCTGGCCGTGGCCGCCGGGCAGGTCGAAGATCAACACCAGGCTGCTGCCCTGGTAGGTGCGCTCCAGCCCGCCCTCGGACTGGCTCACCGTCTGCACCGGCCAGGACCAGAGCCGCACGGGGCGGCTGGGGGAGATCCGCACCCGCCAGCCCTCGCTTTGATTGACCAGGGCCAGGGAGCTCACCGGCGCGGCCTCGTGGAACTGCTCCAGCCCGACCCGCCCCTGGCCGTCGATCTCCAGGTAGCGCCCGGGGTCCTGGTCGGAAAACAGGGTCAGGTTCAGCTCGGCGGCGAAGGCGAGCGGCGGGGTATCGGCCCGGGCCGCCACCAGGGACCAGGAGCAGGCCAGGCGCGCGCCCGGCCCCAGCTCGAAGCGCTTGTCGATGGTGACGGGCCAGGGCCCGCCCGGGGCCCAGAGGTTGCCCTCGCGCGATAGCGAGCAGAAGGCTAGGGTCTGCTGGGTGCCCTGCTCGAGAAGGCGGTAGGGTTGGTTGACGAAGTCGCCCTGCTCGTGGAAGTCGGCGCGGGAGAACTGCTCGATGCCGGCCCCCGGCGGCAGCAGGTGGTCCTGGAAGCAAGCCCGTTCGTACCAGTCGTAGATCAAAAAGCGTTCCAGGTGCTCCTCCTTGAAGACCACCAGGTCGTGGGCGCTGGCGATGCCCTCATCCTCCCCGGCCTCGACGGATTGGGCCTGGGCCTCGGCCAGGCGCTCCTCGAAATGCGCGTGGTAGGCCTCGGGCCGGCGGGTGAGCACGTCGGCGATATTGGCGCCCACGCGGCGCAGGTTTATCAGCGAAAGCGAGCCGCCGTAGCTCGGGTGGACCAGGGTGTCCAGATCCTGGTTGGCCAGGATGACCTCCTGGTGGCCGTCCAGGTCCAGGTCCTCCACCGTGGAGCGGGCCCAGGAGCCTGGCCCACGGGTGGCGCGGTCGAGCAGGGTCTCGGCGGCGATCAGGTGCTGGTGCACGGCCTGGCGAAGGTGGCCCAGGTAGAGCCCGCCGAAGAGCCCGTGCCAGTAGGCGCAGTTGCACTGGGCCTGCAGCAGGTGGTCCAGGGCCTGGCCGGCCATGCGGTGGCGGCGCAGGCGGCGGCTGACGTGCAGCATACGCTTGTGCATGAGGTTGGACTCGCGGTACTTGACCAGGAAGTTTTCCCAGACCCCCCCGCGCAGGAAGCGGCGCAGGCGCTCGTACTGGCCGCTCTGTTTCATCTCGTGGGTGATCTCCTCCAGCTCCCGGCCGGTGGCCACGGGCAAGGCCCAGCCCAGCATCTCCTCGTAGGAGGCGGTGGGCAGGTAGACCCGGCCCACCGGCGGCTTCTCGGCCAGGTAGGAAGCCGGCGTGCCGGGGACCAGCCAGGAGTCCTCCTTGAGCACCGCCTCCAGGAAGCGCTTGAGCCAGCCCTTTTCGATCACCCAGCGGTGGGTCTTGGGCCAGAGCCCGAACTTCTCCAGGTCGTCGCCATAGGTGGCGCAGGAAGGCCCCACGCTCTCATAGGCCCGGCGCAGAAACTCGATGGTCTTGGCCGGCTCCTGAAAGGGGATGGTGTAGCGCAGGTCCTTGTGGGTGGGGAACAGCGCCAGGGCGTGGCCCTCGCGTTCGGTCAGGTGATAGCCGAACATGTCGGATGGCCCCAGGCCGGCGTAGTAGAGGTGGGTGTCGTCGACTATGGTGTACTTGAGGCCGGCCGGGGCCACCTTGGCCGGCAGGCCGGGCTCCCAGATGCGCTCGGCCAGCCAGAAGCCCTTGGGCTCCACCCCGAAGCGCCGGCGCAGGAAGCCGGTCTGCATCTGCACCTGGGCCAAGGCGTCTTCGCGGGGGATGACCGGCAGCAGCGGCTCGTAGAAGCCGCCGGTGAGCATCTCCACCTGGCCTCGGGCCGTGAGTTCGGCCACCTGGTCCAGAAGCTCGCGGTCCCGGCGCTCCAGCCAGGAGAGCAGGGGCCCGGAGAGATGCAGGCCGCAGTGAAACTCCGGGTAGCTGGCCAGAATGTCCAGGACCGGGCGGTAGCAGGTGTCCACGGCCAGGGCGAAGACCTTGTCGAAGTTTCCCACCGGCTGGTGGCCGTGCAGGACTATGAGCAGCTGCATCTTGTCCATGGCGGGGTCCCCTCGCTACAGCTCGAAGTTCAATCTGCGGCCCAGCTCCAGCATCTCCGGGGACAGGCCAGCGCGGCCCCGCTCGCGCAGCAGGAGCAGGAAGCGGTTCTGGGCCGCCCAGAGTTCCGGGTCCACCTTCATGGCCTGGGCCAGGTCCAGCACTTGGTTGACCCTCTCCAGGGTGGGTCCGGGCCGGGGGTCGCCGCAGAGGGCCAGCACGTCGTGGGTGAGCACCTGCTTCACCACCCCGCGCAGGCGGGGCAAGTTCAAGGCCAGGCCCAGGGAGCGGGCGGCCACCGCCACCTCGCCCAGGTGGGCCGAGAACCCGCCGCCCTCCTCCGCTTCCTCGATGGCGCGGGCCGCTTCCTCGGCCAGCAACACCTCGGCCACGGCGGTGAAGACCCGGGGTAGGGGCACGTTGATCTCGTGCAAAAAGAGCATGGCCTCGCGGTTGGCCTCGTACATGGCGCGGGCGGTGTCGCGGTAGGCCCCCATGGTGCGGTCCAGGATCTCCAGCGCCAGCTCGCGCCGGCCCTCCAGGAAGAGGTCGGCCAGACCGTAGGCCCCGCCGCCAATGCGGCTGACCAGGATTTCCCAGAGGGCGTGGGTCTCCAGCAGGCGCAGGGGGCTCTCCACCAGCTCGCCCAGGCCGGTCAGGTCCTGGGCCTCGGCCGTCGGCCGCACCAGGGCCCGGAAGTCGTGGCCGCCGGTGTGCAGGGCGGCGAAGGTCATTTCGCGGGCGTGGCCGATCCGCCGGTGCGATATCTTGAGCCGCCCCCAGGCCAGGTGCAGGCCCATGTTGTGGCGGTGGCTGTAGGCCAGGGGCTCCACCCTGAAGGCATAGAGTTCCTCTGACGGCGGCTCCTCTCCCACCACCGCGCGGATGGCGGCGTGGGCGGCCACCCGGCGGGCGCCCACCCCCATGGCCGCCACCTCGCGCCGCCAGATGTCGGCTCCGCTGCCCTTCTCGGGGTGGTTGGAGAAGGCCCCGGCCAGGGTGTCCAGGAGGTCCTTTTCCCAAGCCGCGGCAGCCTCGGGCTCCAAGTCCTGGGCCAGCTGCAGGGCGCGGGCGGCGTAGCGCAGGTTCTGCACCGGCTCCAGCCCGGCCAGATCGTCGAAGAACCAGCCGCAGGAGGTGAACATGTACATGGCGTAGCGTTCAAGCTCCAGGAGCTTGTTGACCTCGACCTGCTCCTCGGCGGCCAGGGCGCGCTTCTGCTGGCGGGCCAGGAATTGACGGCGGGCGGCGGGGCCGTCGTCGTGGAGCAGGTCCACGTACTGGTCGCGGGCCGCCCAGGGGTTGTCCAGGAGCATACCGCCGCGGGCCTCGAAGAGGCCGTCCAGGCGGGCCTTCAGAGTGTCCAGCCCCTGGCGCAGGGGCGCTCGCCAGGCCTGGTTCCAGCCGGGGATGTCGGCATTGCCGCAGCCGCAGTCGCTCTTCCAGCGCTCCAGGCCGTGGATGCAGGACCAGGAGGAGTTCTCCACGATCTGGGCCTCCCAGACCGGGGGGTGGTCCTTGAGATACGCGGCGTAGTTGGTGAGGCTCAGGGCGGAGTCCTCGCCCAGCAGGCGCAGGGCGTAGGCCAGGGCCATCTCGCCGAAGGCGTGGTGATGGCCGTAGGACTCGCCGTCGGTGGCCAGGCTGGCGATCTGGGGTTCGGCCGGATTTTCGTCCAGGAGCCCGCGCACCCGCGCGGCCAGTGCCTCGCCGTTGTCCAGCAGGCGCTCGAAGGCCACCGCCCGGCTGGCTGGGCCGTCGTAGAAAAAGACGGCGATGGACGCCCCCCCAGGCAGGGCGACCTGGTAGGGCCGGCGGGGGTCCACGCGGTCGCCGAGCATGTCCTGCCAGGGCGCGTCCGGCCTGGGGCGCACCCGGGCGCACTGGCCGGGGGAAAGGATGGTGAACTTGATGCCCTCGGCGGCCAGGACGGCCAGGGTCTTTAAATCCACCGCGGCCTCGGCCAGCCACATGCCCTCTGGCCGGCGGCCGAAGCGCAGCACGAAGTCGCGCACTCCCCAGCGCACCTGGGTGACCTTGTCGTAGTCCGAGGCCAGGGGCATGATGACGTGGTTGAAAATCTGGGCCAGGGCCCCGCCGGCACCCAGGCGCTCGGCTCCGGCGCGGTCGGCCTCGATCAGGGCCCGGTGGACCTCCGGAGCGTGCTCGGCCAGCCAAAAGAGCAGGGTGGGGCCGAAGTTGAAGGACATGCTGGAGTAGTTGTTTACGATGTCCCGGATGGCCCCCCGCCGTCCCAGTACGCGGGCGGCGGAGTTGGGGGCGTAGCATTCGGCGCAGACGCGTTGGTTCCAGTCGTGATAGGGCGCGGCCGACTCCTGGGCTTCCACCACCTCCAGCCAGGGGTTTTCGCGGGGCGGCTGGTAGAAATGGCCGTGGATGCAGATATGGCGCTTGACGTTCATGGAGGCTCCCTGGCGGTCCCCGCCGCTTGCCAGACCCTGTGATGCTGACATTATAATGTACCAGAGACCAATCCTCCAAAACGGGAAAGCATGAACGCCCCACTCCGCCGCCCGCCCAGCCCCCGGATTCCGCCGGCCGCCCATGCGGCCAGGCCAAGGCGCGCGCGTTGAGCGAATTCCACCAGGCCACCGCCTACCACCGAGACGACCTGGGCGGCCACCTGCTGGACTGGGCCCACCAGCCCCACCCATTCAAGCGCTACCGCCACCGCGAGTCCCTGGCGCTCACCCCTCCGGCCTGGCCCAGCGCGGCGCTGTTCGACCTGGAGCGGGCCGGCCAGGAGCAGGCCCCCGCCGGCCGGGCCGAGGCCGCGGCGCTGACCTCCATCCTGCTGCTTAGCGCCGGCATCACCGCCCAGGCCGGGTCGGGCGGCGAGGGCCAGGCCCTGCGCGCCCCGGCCAGCGCCGGGGCCCTCTACCCCGCCGAGCTGTATTTCGCCGCCTGCGGGGTGGAGGGCCTGGGAGACGGGCTCTACCACTTCGCCCCCGCCGGGCCGGGGCTGCACCTGCTCTGGCCGGGGCCCCTGGCCGCCCGGGCCGGGGCGCTCCTGGGGCGGCCGCCCCGGGCGCTCACTTTCTTCATCAGCGCCATTTTCTGGCGCAGCCTGTGGAAGTACCGCACCCGCGCCTGGCGCTACTGCCTGCTCGACGCCGGGCACATGCTGGCCAACCTGGAGCTGGCGGCGGCGGCCTGGAGCCTGGCCCCTGTGGTGGGTTTGGACTTCCCCGACGCCTCCCTGGGGGTTTTCCTGGGCCTGCCCGACCAGGAGGAGGCCCCCCTGATCGGAGTGCAGGCCGGTTGCGAGCCCGCCCAACCGGGCCCGGCCGAGCCGGAGCTGCCGCCGTTGGACCTGGAGACCCTGCCGCTCTCGGCCCGGGTGGGCCGCGACCAGGTACTGTTGGCCGCCCGTGACCTGGGCCGCCTGGATGAACCCCGGCGCGCCCCCCGCTGGCAGGCCCCCGAGGCGCCCCCCGAGGCCCTGGTCCTGGAACGGCCGCCGGGCGGCGGACCGGCCTTGGCCGAGGCCGTCTGGTCCCGGCGCTCCCGCCGCAACTTTCTGGGCAGGGGCCTGAGCCGCCAGCAGGCCACGCGTCTGCTCTCCTTCGCCCTGCCCGCCGACGGCCCCTGTTTGGCCACCGCGCTGATCGCCCCCGGCGGGGAGATGGAGCCCGGGGCCTGGCTCTACCTGCCCTCGGCGCGGGCCCTGGCCCGCCAAGAGGCGGGGGGCCGGGCCGAGGTGGCCAGGGCCTGCCTGAACCAGCTGTGGGTGGGCCAGGCCGCCCTGGCGCTGGTGCTCTGGGCCGACCTCGCCCGCCTGGAGCAGGCCCAAGGCCCCCGAGCCTACCGCCACGCCATGATCGCCGCCGGCCGGGCCGGCCAGCGGCTCTACCTGGCCGCCACCGCCCTGGGGCTGGGCTGCTGCGGGGTGGGGGCCTTCTACGACCGGGAATTGGCGGAGGCCGCCGGCCTGCCTCCCCGGGCCCAGCCCCTCTATCTGCTGGCCTGCGGACCGGTCAAGGGCGGGCCCCAGCCAGGCTGAAAGCGCCTGCCGCAGCCGAAAACGGTGGGTTACGCTCCCTTCACAGCATAAAACCGATGTTCGGGATATCGTGAATAGTCCCAACCGATGCCTGGTCTGCCTAGGTAGCAATTTGATTTATCAGGTAATTTATTATGATTTGCCCTATGCCCCGACGCCAGGCGGATGCGGACGGCCGGTTGATGCTCCCTGAGCAATTCATCCCCCTGGCCGAGTGGACCGGCCTGATAATCCCCCCGGGCCGGCCGATCCTGAAGCAGGCCTGCCGCCAGACCGCCCTCTGGCAGCGGCAGGGATTCGGCCAGTTCACGATGGGGGGCAACCTCTCGGCGCGGCAGTTCCAGCAGCGGGACCTCCTGGAGATTATCCGGGCGATCCTTCAGACCAGGGGCCTGGCCCCCCAAAGCCTGGAGCTGGAGGTCACCGAGAGCACGTTCATGGCCAACGTGGCCCAGGCCGACCAGACCTTCAAGCAGCTTTACGCCATAGGGGTGAAGCTGGCCCTTGACGACTTCGGCACCGGCTATTCGTCCCTCAAGGGCAATTTCCGATTCAAAAACCCAAGACCGATAGGTCTTTCATTGGCGGCATCATCACATGATCCGGATGACGTGGCCGTCTCCCAAGCGGTGATCTCCCTGGTCTGCGCGTGGTGGCAGAAGTTTTTGAGACCAGGGAATAATTTCGCTATCGGCGTGGCCCGGGATGCGACTTTCTACAAGGCTATCTCTTCCGCGCCCCCCCGAGCGCGGGAGAAACAGACGGGCTGCTCAGGGAGGGCCGCCGCCTGGATACCAGGCCGTTAACAGAGCCTATTGAAAATACTGAGTTGGAGTGCTAGGTTTTTTTGTGAATCAACACCGCCCAACGGGCATGATGGCGACACTTCAACTTTTCCAGCCCCGATCCTTTTTCCAATCAATCAACCAAGGAGGAAGCATGAAATCGCACAACAAGATTCTGCTAGCTCTGATGGCGGCCATGCTGCTTGCCATGGGTATGGCGGGCTTCGCATTCAGCCAGGACAAGCCGGCAGCCACCGCGCCCGCCCCGGCAACCGTCGCGCCCGCCCCGGCAACCGTCGCGCCCGCCCCGGCCGCCACCGCGCCCGCCCCGGCCGCCGACAAGGCCAAGCTCGACGCCATCAAGGCCGTGCCCACCATTCATCCCAAGGTCAAAGAGGCCATCGATAAAAGCCTGAAGGATGAAAAACAGGCCGCGGCCACGGCCAAGGCCATCGACCCGGCCAAACCCGCCGGCTTCCTGGGCATCCCCGGCGCGCCCGATCCCAGCCTGATCGGCGCCCTCTTGTGGGCCGTGTGGGTGGGCTGGATCTTCTCCACCGTGGGCGCCTTCGGCGGCATCATGGCCGGCGTGGGCCACATCACCGTCTTCGGTCTGGGCCCCTACGCCAGCACCTTCGGCAAGGGCCACCCGGTCAACAAGATGCTCACCGACTCCATCCGGGTCTCCAACCAGTGGCTGGTGGGCCTGTCATCGCTGATCAGCAGCTTCAACTACTTCAAGATGGGCCGTCTGGTGCTGCCCCTGGGCGCCTTCCTGGCCATCGGCTCCATGGTCGGCGGCACCATGATCCCAGTGCTCACCGCCGGCAAGATCAGCCTGCGCGAGTACATAGGCTACTTCGGTCTGCTGGTCTTCGTCGTTGGCTTCGTCCTGCTCTGGGAGACCACGCCCAAAGGCCAAGCCTCCAAGAAGAAGGCCAAGGAGGCCGCGGCGGCCTTCGAGAAGAAGGTCAAGGAAGGGACCGCCGGCGACGAGGGCGTGAAGATCACCTCCGGCTCCACCACCATGATGTTCATCGCCCTGGCGCTCACCGTGGCCGGCGCGCTCTTCACGTCGCTGATCAAGGAACCGGCCTGGATAGGCTACATCCTGCTGGTGGCCGGCCTGATCGTCAGCTTCTTCGGCGGCACCACCAAGTTCACCTTCTTTGGCGTGGAGTTCGAGTTCAAGGCCTACCTGCCCGTGCTGGGCGGCCTGATCATCGCGGCCCTGTCCTCCTTTATCGGCGTGGGCGGCGGCTTCCTCTACGTGCCCTACCTGACCTCCATCGCCGGGCTGCCCATGTTCATCGTGGCCGGCACCAGCGCCATGGCGGTCTTCGTGAGCATGATCGCCTCCATCTTCTCCTACATGGTCGGCCAGAGCGCCGTCACTCAGTGGAGCTTCATCGGCCTGGAGCTGATCGGCATCTTCGTGGGCTCCATAATCGGGCCCCGGACTTCCAAGTACATCCCCGACATCTGGCTCAAGCGCATCTTCGTGCTTGTGGCCTTCTACGTGGGCGCGCGCTACCTGGAGCGCGGCTTCTTCGGGACCAGCATCATTCCCTAGGCTTCATCCCGCCCTCCCCCCGCCCGCGGGGGGAGGGCCTCCCACCCGCGCCAAGGACTCCCCAAGTGGACAGCCTGATCCTGCCCCTGGACCCCATTCTGATCGCCCCCTACCGCCTGTTGGACGACCCCGCCCTGGCCTGGTGGCTGGGCACGCTCTGGGTGGCGCTCCTGAGCGTGCTCATGGGCGAAATCACCACCTCCGTGGGCAAGCGGCTCAACCGCCGCATCCTGGAAAAATCGGCCAGCGAGGCGCGGGAGATGGAAAAAAACTCCATGAACGCCTTGAAGGCCGGGGACAAGGCCGCCTACAAGGCCATGAACAAACTGGCCAACGAGTCCTTCGGCCACGCCTTTTTCCAGCGCGCCGCCCTGGGCGCGGCCTCGCTCTGGCCGGCCTTCATAGCCGCCGGTTGGCTGCAAAGGCGCTTCGAGGGACTGGAGGTCCCCCTGCCGGGCCTGGACCTCGCCGCGGGCTGGCTGCAGGGCTTCCTGATCTGCTACCTGAGCCTGCGCCTGGGCCTGGCCCTGGCGCGCTGGCTGCGCAAACGTCGGCGGGCGGCCGGAGCCGGCGCGGCCTAGCCTTCCGGCCCCGGCCCCGCGCGGGGGCCGGAGGCAAAACCCTCGAAATATCCCGTTGTTTCACCAAGCGAGAAGTTACGGCGCCTCGGGGGGGATAAAGCCCTTGACAATGTGCGCTTTTTGCCATATGCAAAGACTTTCCCGGCAGCGTACCAAGCCAATCCGCCCGCAACGGCGGTCGTATCTCATGAGGAGCATTAAGCAATGAAAAAGATTTCCTTATTGGCCCCCGGCCCCACCCCGGTGCCCCCCCGCACCCTGCTGGCCATGGCCCAGCCCCTGATCCACCACCGTTCGGCGGACTTCATGGAGGTCATCGGCCAAGTGCGCGCCGGCCTCAAAAAGGTCTTCCAGACCGCCAACGACGTTCTGGTCTTCTCCAGCAGCGGCACCGGCGCCATGGAGAGCGCGGTGGCCAACCTGCTCTGCCCGGGCGACAAGGCCATCGCGGTGCGCGGCGGCAAGTTCGGCGAGCGCTGGTCCCTGATCCTCAAGGCCTACGGCTGCCAGCCGGTGGACCTGGACGTACCCTGGGGCCAGGCGGTCAAGCCCGCCGACGTGGAGAAGCTCCTGGCCGCCGATCCTTCCATCAAGGCCGTGTTCGTGCAGGCCCTGGAGACCTCCACCGGCGTGGACCATCCCATAGCCGAGTTGGCCCAGGTGACCAAGAAGACCAAGGCCGTGCTGGTGGTGGACGCGGTGAGCGCCCTGGGCGCCTACTCCATCCCCACCGATCAGTGGGGCCTGGACGTGGTGCTCTCCGGCTCCCAGAAGGCCCTCATGCTGCCTCCGGGCCTGGCCTTCGCCTCCATCGGCCCCAAGGCCCTGGAGATGATGAAGACCAGCACCCTGCCCAAGTTCTATTTCTCCTGGGCCAAGGAGCTCAAGAGCCAGGGCGAGAACAAGGGCGCCTTCACCAGCCCGGTGACCCTGTTCATGGGCCTTTTGGACATCTTCAAGTACCTCGACGAGATCGGCATGGACAAGATCTTCGCCGAGACCGCCCTCAATTCCAAGGCCTTCAAGGCTGCGGTCAAAGCCTGGGGCCTGGATCTCTACTCCAAGGAGCGGCCCTCCCCGGCGCTGACCGCCGTGCAGTGCCCGGAGGGCGTCGACGGCCAGAAGGTCGTCAAGTGGCTCAAGGACAAGTACGGCATCTTCATCGCCGGCGGCCAGGACCAGGCCAAGGGCAAGATCTTCCGCGTGGCCCACATGGGCTACATCAACCAGTTCGACACCCTCCAGGGCATCAGCGCCATCGAGATGGCCTTGAAGGGCCTGGGCTACTCCTTCCAGATGGGCGCCGGCGCGGCCGCGGCCCAGAAGGTATTCGGGGAGGCGTAAGATGAAAATTCTCATATCCGATCCGCTGGCCGCCCAAGGCGTGCAGATCTTCAAAGACCAGGGTTTCGAGGTGGAGGTCAAGACCGGCATGAAGCCCGATGAGCTGAAGCAGGCCATCAAGGGCGTGCACGGCCTGGTCATCCGTTCGGCCACCAAGGTCACCGCCGACCTGCTGGCCGCCGCCGACGTGCTCAAGGTGGTGGGCCGGGCCGGCACCGGCCTGGACAACGTCGACATTCCCGCCGCCACGGCCAAGGGCGTCATCGTGATGAACACCCCCGGCCAGAACAGCAACGCCGCCGCCGAGCTGGCCATGGGTCACATCTTCGCCCTGGCCCGGCACATCGCCCGCGGCACCCGCGGCGTCAAGGAAGGCAAGTGGGAGAAGAAGCAGCTCCGGGGCACCGAGCTCAAGGGCAAGACCCTGGGCATCCTGGGGATGGGCAACATCGGCCGCATCCTGGCCGAGCTGGGCACCGGGGTCAAGATGAAGGTCATCGGCTACGACCCCTACTTCAGCGCCGAGGACATCAAGGCCCGCGGGGCCGAGCCGGTCAGCCTGGACGAGCTCCTGGCCCGGGCCGACTTCCTGTCCATCCACGTGCCCAAGACCAAGGAGACCGCCGGGCTGTTCAACGCGGCCACCCTGGCCAAGATGAAGAAGGGCGCCTACCTGATCAACTGCGCCCGCGGCGGCATCGTAAAGGAGGAAGACCTCTGCGATGCCCTGACCTCCGGCCAGATCGCCGGCGCGGCCCTGGACGTCTTCGAGGTGGAGCCGGTGCCGGCCGACTCGCGCCTGCTCTTCTCCGACGACCTGGTCTGCACGCCCCACCTGGGTGCCAACACCCACGAGGCCCAGGTCAACGTGGCCGTGGCGGTGGCCAACCAGATGTCCAAGTACCTGAAGACCGGCGAGGCCGAGTTCGCCGTAAACGCGCCCAAATAGGAACAATTCCAAAGCTGAGCGCGCGCCCGAATCTGCGGGGGCGGGGTCGATCCCCGCCCCTTTTTATTCGGCTGACACCAATTAAGGTTCCAACTAGAGTGCACTGCACGGGGCAGGAGCCCCCTGCCATGGGCTCATATTGCTATGAAGGGACCGGACCGGAGCTGTTGCGCTACCGGGGATGACAACTTATAGTTAATGCTAGTTTGAAAAAAGGATGTCCCCAGCGATGGGAGAGGCTGCCATGAGCGAGCAGGACCAGGGATTCACGGTAAAGGACCGCAGGATATTCAGCGGGGAGGGTGAACCCCGCCACGAATCGGGGGAGCGCCAGGAGGCCCCGGAAAAACCCCCGGAGCCGGAACTCCGGCAACCCCCGTCCCACCACCTGCCGCCGGTCGATTTCAGCGCCCTCATCCTCTCCTTGAGCCACGCCGCCATGATGCACCTCGGACACATTCCGGATCCCATGACCGGAGAAAGCGGCCTCGACCTGGAGCTGGCCCGCCACACCATCGACACCATTGGCATGCTCCAGGTAAAGACCGCCGGCAACCTCGATCAGGAAGAACAACGCTTGATCGAGAGCGCGCTTACCGAGCTCAGACTGGCCTTTGTGCGGGCCAGCGCCTGAGTCTCCCCACCCAGGAGGTTTTCAAATGAAACCCGTTAGACGCCAAGCGCCCGGGGCCGCCGTTGTTTTGGCCGCGGTGTGCGCCTTGGCAATGGCCTTCACCCTGACCGCGAGCCCCGCGACGGCGCAGACCGCCCGGCCCGACAGCTTCGCCGATCTGGCGCAGCAGATAGCCCCGGCCGTGGTCAACGTCCGCACCGTCAAGATCGTCAAGCGCGGGCCCGGAACGGGCATCATGCCCTTCCAGGGCCAAAACCAGGAGGGCCCCGACGGCGAGCAGCCCGACCTGCATGAGTTTTTCCGCCGCTTCTTCGGCGGACCCGGCATGCCCGGCCTGCCCGGCGGACCCAACCTGCCCCGGGAGTTCAAGCAGCGCTCCCTGGGCTCCGGGGTCATAGTCGACAAGAGCGGCTACGTGCTGACCAACAACCACGTGGTGGCTGACGCCGACGAGATCGTGGTGGCCCTGCAGGGCGGCGAGGAGTTGAAGGCCGAGATCGTCGGCCGCGACAAGAAGACCGACCTGGCCCTGATCAAGGTCAAGGCCGGCAAGGAACTGCCCGAGCTGCCTCTGGGCGACTCCGACGCCATCCGGGTGGGCGACTGGGTGCTGGCCGTGGGCAATCCCTTCGGCTTGGAGAGCACCGTCACCGCCGGCATCATCAGCGCCAAGGGCCGCATCATCGGGGCCGGACCCTACGACGACTTCTTGCAGACCGACGCCAGCATCAACCCCGGCAACTCCGGCGGGCCCCTGGTGAACATGCGCGGCGAGGTGATCGGCATCAACACCGCCATCGTGGCCCAGGGCCAGGGCATCGGTTTCGCCATTCCCTCCAACCTGGCCAAGGAGGTCATGAGCCAACTCCGCACCAAGGGTAAGGTGGTGCGCGGCTGGCTGGGCGTGGTCATCCAGCCCGTGACCAAGGAGTTGGCGGAGAAGTTCAAGCTCAAGGACACCGATGGCGTGCTCATCGCCGACGTGGCCAAGGACGGCCCGGCCGGCAAGGCCGGCATCGTCCGGGGCGACGTGATCGTGGAGTTCAACGGCAAGGCGGTCAAGGACTGGCATTCCCTGCCCCGCTTGGTGGCCGAGACCCCCGTGGGCAACAAGGCCGAGGTCAAGGTGATCCGGGAGGGTCGGCCCAAGACCATGAACGTCACCATCGGCGAGTTGCAGGATGAGAAGACCGTGGCCGCGGCCGAGCCCACGGGCAAGGCCCGCCTGGGCCTCTCGCTGCAGGAGCTTTCTCCGGAGCTGGCCGAGCAGCTGGGCATCCCCGGCAAGAAGGGCTTGGTCATCACCGGCGTGGAGAGCGGCAGCCCGGCCGAGGAGGCGGGGCTGAAGCGCGGCGACGTGATCCTGGAGGCCGCCCACAGGCCTATGGCCAGCCTGGAGGACTTCGCCGCCCTGGCCGGCAAGCTCTCCCCCGGCGAGGGCCTGCTGCTCCTGGTTCAGCGCAGGGACGGCACCATCTTCGTGGTGGTCAAGGCCGCGGAGAAATAGCCGGAGCCGGGAGCGCCTACTTGCAACACCCCTTCATCAGCCAACCACCCCAGCCCGTGCGCGGGCTGGGGTGGCGGGTTCTCTGCCTTGAAAACAGGGGCCCGCGGCAGGGGACCCCATGCGGCTGACCATTCAGGCCCACGCCAAGGTCAATCTGGGCTTACGGGTGCTGGGCCGGCGGGGGGACGGCTATCACGACCTGCTGACCGTGATGCAGCCCCTGGATCTGGCCGACGAGCTGACGGTGGGCGACGAGGCTTCGGGCCTGGTCTTCACTTGCGACGATCCGGCGCTGGCCCAAAACAATCTGGTCGAAAGAGCGGCGCGGGCCTATTTCGCGGCCCTGGGCCGCCAACCCCGGGCCAGCCTGCACCTGGCCAAGCGGGTGCCGGTGGCCGCGGGGCTGGGCGGGGGCTCGGCCGACGCGGCGGCGGCGCTGTTGGGGCTCAACGTGCTGGCCGGCCAGGCCTTGGCCCCGGAGGAACTCCTGCGTCTGGCGCGGGGGCTGGGCGCGGACGTGGCCTTTTGCCTGGGCGGGATGACGGCCCTGGCCAGCGGGGTGGGCGACCGCCTGCGGCTCTGGCCTGATTTCCCCCTGCTGCACTATGTCTTGGTGAATCCCGGGTTCGCCATCTCTACCGCTTGGGTATACAATCAACTTGATTTGACATGGACAAACGAGCGGAGGGGAATTAATATAAAGCGCTTATCAAGCCGTTTGCTGTCATGGGACGATATCCTGGTCAACGATTTGGAGGAGGTCAGCATTGGGGCCTACCCCCAATTGGCCGGGATAAAGGATGCCTTGAGGGAGGCTGGAGCCTTCTTCGCCCAGATGTCCGGCAGCGGCCCGACGGTGTTCGGCGTCTTCGAGGGGAGGGAAGCCGCCATGATTGCGGCGGGACAGCTGGGAACGCGCCACGGCTGGTGGGTCAGGGCGTGCAGCGGTGTGAAGGCATGACCGGGCTAGCGAGGGGGCTTGCATGGAGGTCACAGAGGTAAGGGTTTTTCCCGTCGAAGAGGATAGGCTCAAGGCCTACGCCACCATCACTCTGGACCAATGTTTTCTTGTGCGCGACCTGAAGGTGATCATGGGCAACAAGGGCCTGTTCGTGGCCATGCCCAGCAAGCGGCGCAAGGATGGAACCTATCAAGACATAGCCCATCCCTTAAACAGCGACACCAGGCGCATGATCGAGGACACGGTTCTGGGGGAGTATCAGCGGGTGTTGGAATCTGGCGAAGCGGCCGTCTCGGGGGATACGCCCTAGACGGGCGGCTTTCGCAAGGCGGCGGCAGGGCGTCAGGTGAACCGGCGGACGTCGCCGATCGACAAATGCTGGGGCGTCGTCAAGCGGTAAGACACGGGTCTTTGGAACCCGCATTCGCAGGTTCGAATCCTGCCGCCCCAGCCAACCTTTTGCTTCCATGAGTGTGCCGGGCCGCCCCGGCGCCGGACGGATGAAAGCATGTTCAACAAGTTGAAAGTCTTCACGGGCAGTTCCAATCCCCTCCTGGTGGAGGAGATCTGCCACTACCTGCACCTGCCGCTCAGCCAGGCCGTGGTGCGGCGGTTCAGCGACGGCGAGGTCTTCGTGGAGCTTGGCGAGAACGTGCGCGGGGCCGATGTCTTTGTCATCCAGTCCACCAGCCCGCCGGTCAACGACCACCTCATGGAGTTGCTTATAATGATCGACGCCTTCCGGCGGGCCAGCGCCCGGCGGATAACGGCGGTCGTCCCCTACTACGGCTACGCCCGCCAGGACCGCAAGGTGGCGCCCCGGGTGCCCATCAGCGCCAAGCTGGTGGCGGACCTGATCTCCACCGCCGGGGCGGGCCGGGTGCTTTCCCTGGATCTGCACGCCGCCCAGATCGGCGGCTTCTTCAACATACCGGTGGACCACCTCTTCGCCGCCCCGGTCATCCTGGAGTACCTGCGCAAGAACATCGAGGGCGACACGGTCATGGTCAGCCCCGACGCCGGCGGCGTGGAGCGCGCCCGGGCCATCGCCAAAAGGCTGCAGGTGGGCCTGGCCATCATCGACAAGCGGCGCGAGGCGGCCAACGTGGCCAAGGCCATGAACATCATCGGCGACGTCCAAGGCAAGCTGGCCGTGGTGATCGACGACATGATAGACACCGCCGGCACCCTGACCGAGGCGGCTCGGGCGTTGATCGGCCAGGGCGCGCGCGAGGTTTGGGCTTGCGCCACCCACGCCGTGCTCTCGGGCCCGGCCATCGGGCGCATCAAGGAAAGCCCCATCTCACGGGTGGTGGTCACCAATTCCATCAACCAGTCCGAGGAGGCCAAGGCCTCGGGCAAGATCGTGGAGCTCTCCGTGGCCCGGCTTTTGGGCGAGGCGGTGCGTCGGATTCACATGGAGGATTCGGTCAGTTCGCTCTTCGTCTAGGCGCCGGCAAAGCCTCTCCGCGAGGCCTGGCGCCGAACTCCGGCGACAACTAACGGTTAAATTTGGGTAATTCAAAAAAGGCTATCCGGGCGGAGGGGCCGGGCTCGGCCTTTGGCCTTGCCATAGCGCCCCGCCGCCGGTAATATTCGGCCACCCGTCAGGGTAGCTAGTTCAAAAAACTGGATTTATTTGCTGAGGCCAGGGCGGGGAAAACCTTTGCCTTTTGTGAAAAACTACATTATAGTCTCTTGAATTTACTGGCCGGGGTTAGGCCCTGGCCAGGTGGAGGCGATTGAATCATGCAGCAGATACCCCTGAACGCCACCCTCCGCGAAGGACTGGGCAAGGGCGCGGCCCGCAAGCTGCGCGCCGAGGGCCTGGTGCCGGCGGTGATCTACAGCGCCGGCCATGAGGCCCAGACGCTTTCGGTGGCCGCCGCCGACCTGGAGAAGGTCCTGCGCCAGGTGACCGGCGATCTGGCCTTCCTGGCTCTCACCGTGGGCCAGGACGCCCCGCGCATGGCCCTCTTGAAAGAGCTGTCCCACGACAACATGGGCCGGCGCTTCATGCACGTGGACTTCTACGAGGTGCGCCCCGACCAGAAGATGACCCTGGAGGTGCCCCTGGAGTACACGGGCGAGGCCAAGGGCGTCAACTTCGGCGGCGTTCTCAACGTGGCCAACCACAGCGTCACCCTGCGCGGCCTGTTGCAGGACCTGCCCGGCTCGCTGACCGTGGACGTGAGCAAGCTGGAGCTGGGCGAGGCCATTCACGTGACCGACCTGGCGCTTCCGGCGGGGGTCGAGGCGGTGTTCGAGGAGGCCTACCTGCTGGTGGCCTGCGCGGCCCCGGCCAAGGCCGAGGCCGCCGCGCCCGCCGAAGGCGAGGCAGAGGAGGCCGCCGGGGCGGCCAAGCCCGCGGCCAAGGCTGCTCCGGCCAAGGACAAGGGCAAGAAGGGCAAGTAGGCGGCCTTGGCGTCCGCGCCAGGGCCCATGGCGGGACCGCTGCTGGTCCTGGGCCTGGGCAACCCCGGGCCCCGCTACGCCGGCACCCGCCACAACCTGGGATTCATGGCCGTGGAGGAGCTGGCCCGCAGGCTGGGCGTCGCGCTCGGCCGGGGCGGCCACCGCAGCCAGTGGGGCGAGGGAAGGCACCAGGGGCGCAAACTCATCCTGGCGCTCCCCCAAACCTACATGAACTTGAGCGGCCAGGCGGCGCAAAGCCTGATGGCCTATTTCGACATAGCCCCCCAGGCCCTGCTGGTGGTCCACGACGACATGGACCTCGCGCCGGGCCAGATCAAGATCGCCCTCAAGGGCGGCGCGGGGGGGCACAAGGGGGTGGCCTCCATTCTCCAGACCCTGGGCGACGATCGCTTCTTGCGCGTCAAGATCGGCATCGGTCGCCCGCGTTTCGGTGAGACGGTGGAGGACTTCGTGCTGAGCGGCGCCTACGCCGACCAGCGCGAGACCTTGGCCCGGGCGGTCTTGGAAGCCGCCGACTGCCTGGAGGTCATCCTGGCCCTGGGCCCGGCGGAGGCCATGCAACGCTTCCATCGCCGGCCCGAAGCGGCCGCGCCCAAGCAGGGGGCGGAAAAGGACGGTTGAGGAGCTGGCCCGTCGCGGCCGGTCCCGGGGGGGATCGGGCCGAAAGGGCCGGAAGGTGTGTAGAGTAAGCCAAATTAGGGGTATTGGTAGGTTTACTTTTTTGTAAGGCGGGTCCCTGCTGATCCGCCGGAGGAGAGAGGGGAATGACTCAAATTATTGCTTTGGCCCTGATTTGCGGGGCGCTGGGCGTAGTGTACGCCCTGGCTACCGCGGCGTGGGTGGTCAAACAGCCCGCGGGCACCGACCGCATGAAGGAGATCTCCGACGCCATCAAAGAGGGCGCCGAGGCCTTCCTGGCCCGCGAGTACAAGACCGTGGCCATCGTGGCCATCGTGCTGTTCATCCTGCTGTTCTTCCTGGGCAAATGGACGGCAATCGGCTTCCTGGTGGGCACCATCGGCTCCGCCCTGGCCGGCTACATCGGCATGGTCGTGACCGTGCGCTCCAACGTGCGCACCACCGAGGCCGCCAAGGGCGGCCTGCAGACCGCGCTGACCGTGGCCTTCAAGGGCGGCTCGGTGACCGGCATCATGGTGGTGGGCCTGGGCCTGTTGGGCATCTCCGGCTACTACCTGATCGCCAAGTCCGGCGCCGGCAACATTGAAGACGCCTTCCACGCCCTGGTCGGCCTGGGCTTCGGCTGCTCCCTGATGAGCGTGTTCGCCCGTATCGCCGGCGGCATCTACACCAAGGCCGCCGACGTTGGCGCGGACCTGGTGGGCAAGGTCGAGGCGGGCATCCCCGAGGACGACCCCCGCAACCCCGCCGTCATCGCCGACAACGTGGGCGACAACGTGGGCGACTGCGCCGGCATGGCTGCCGACCTCTACGAGACCTACACCGTGACCCTGGTCGCGGCCATGCTGCTGGCCAAGACGGTGTTCGGCGCCCAGAGCCTGTGGGTGGAGTTCCCGCTTTTGATCGGCGGCATCTCCATCATCGCCTCCATCATCGGCACCTACTTCGTGAAGATGGGCAAGAGCGAGTACATCATGGGCGCCCTGTACAAGGGCTTGGCCGTGGCCGGCATTCTGGCCGCCGTGGCCTTCTACTTCGCCGCCAGCTGGTTCATCAACCTGCTGCCCGCCGGCCCTGAGAAGACCGCCTTCACTCCCACCGGCGTGTTCATGACCGCCGTCATCGGCCTGGTGCTCACCGGCCTGATCGTGTTCATCACCGAGTACTACACCAGCACCAGCTACAGCCCGGTCAAACGCATCGCCGATGCCAGCCAGACCGGCCACGGCACCAACGTCATCGCGGGTCTGGCCGTCTCCATGGAGGCCACGGCCCTGCCGGCGCTGGTCATCTGCGGCGCCATCCTCTGGGCCTACCAGCTGGGCGGCGGCTTCGCCGGCGGCGCCAAGGCGGCCGAGGGTGGCCTGTTCGCCATCGCGCTTAGCGCCGTGGCCATGCTCTCCATGACCGGCATCGTGGTGGCCATCGACTCCTACGGCCCCATCACCGACAACGCCGGCGGCATCGCCGAAATGGCCGAGCTGCCCGACGCCGTGCGCGACGTCACCGACCCCCTGGACGCGGTGGGCAACACCACCAAGGCCGTCACCAAGGGTTACGCCATCGGCTCCGCCGCCCTGGCCGCCCTGGTGCTCTTCGCCGAGTACAGCCGGTCCTTCCCGACCGCGGTCCTGTTCGACCTCTCCAACCCCAAGGTCCTGGTGGGCCTGTTCATCGGTGGTCTGCTGCCCTTCTACTACGGCTCGCTGCTCATGCTGGCCGTGGGCAAGGCCGCCGGCGGCGTGGTCGAGGAAGTCCGCCGTCAGTTCCGGGAGATCCCGGGCATCATGGAGGGCACCGCCAAGCCCCAGTACGGTCCCTGCGTGGACATCGTGACCAAGAGCGCCATCAAGCAGATGATGCTCCCGGCCCTGATCCCCGTGGTCGCTCCCATCGTCGTGGGCGTGATCCTGGGCAAGGAGGCCCTGGGTGGCGTGCTCATCGGCGCCATCGTCACCGGCCTCTTCCAGGCCATCGCCATGACCTCCGGTGGCGGCGCCTGGGACAACGCCAAGAAGTTCATCGAGGACAACCACTACGGCGGCAAGGGCTCCGACGCCCATAAGGCCGCGGTCACCGGCGACACCGTCGGCGACCCCTACAAGGACACCGCCGGCCCGGCCATTAACCCGATGATCAAGGTCATTAACATCGTGGCCCTGCTGATCGTGCCCCTGATCAAGTGATCCGCTTGATCGACTGACGGCTCCTTCGGGGAGGCCTTCGGGCCTCCCCGAAGTTTTTTAGACAATCGGGGGAACCCTTTTTGCTGCGCAAAAAG
>JAJZPI010000197.1 GCA_021811275.1 Deltaproteobacteria bacterium | reverse complement strand
GGCCAGGGTCAGCCCGGTCTCCCCCTCGGGGGCCTCGCCGGGCGACGGCGGCTCCACGACGAAGGCTTCGTCCACCCGGGCCAGGCCACCCAGGGCGTCCAAGAGGGCGCGCAGGCCCACGGTGAAGCGGTCCAGGGCATACAGGTCGGCTCGGCCTCGCTCGGGGCGCACCCACCAGACCTGGCCGTTTTGGGCGACTATCAGTTCGCGCATGGGCTCTTCCTGCTCCAGCTTGAGCGACAAGGGGCGCGACCAAAGCAGATGGCCGCTGCCCAGCACCGTGCGCTCAACGTCCTGGCCCGTGGCCACGAAGATGCTTTTGCGCTGATAGGAGGCGGCCAGGCCCTGGACCTGCTGATAGCGGGCCTGCACCTTGGCGGCCAGGGCCAGGGCTTGGGCCTGGGTGTTTTGGGGGACAGCCTGGGCGGCCGCCGCGGGGGCTGGCGTGACCGGCGTCTTGGCATCTTGGCCAGGGGCGGTGGTCTGCGCGGCCCAGGCCGGGTAGGCCAGGCAGATGGCGAGCGCCAGGCCGGTCATGGCCGCAGATGATCTTGCAAATAGTGGCATCGGCAAGCTCCCTGGGAAAAGGCCCTGTCGGGGCTGGTGAACAGAGGGTAGGTAGGCCCTAGTTTCGCGACCCAACTATACACGGAAACCAGAAAAAAATAACTCGTGTCGGCCCTGGCGGCGGTTTGGGTCCGGCGGGGCCCCGTCTGCAAAAAAATTATGCGCCTTGGGGGAGATTAGCGTGATTTTTGCGCAGGCGGGGGGTACTCAGCGCAACCAAAACCTTATAGCTCTCATATGAAAAAGACAGGCCGAATAGAGGCTTGGGTGAAGATTTGCCGGGCGGGCGGGGCTTGGCACGGGCCATGCTTTGTCAAGAGGCAACCATGTAACAACCAGCCAGGAGGCTAAAAATGAAGAAGATAGCAACCATCACCATGACCCTGGGATTGGGACTTCTGCTGGCCGCGGGGGCCTGGGCCTACGGCGGCGGCATGATGTACGGCAGCGGCTACGGAGGCGGCATGATGAACGGCTACGGCGGCCCCGGCTGGCACATGGGCTACGGCGGCTGGGGCGCTCCGGCGGCCGCCACCCAGAACGATGGCTCGGGCCAGGCATGGAACAACGCCTACTGCCCGGGCTGGGGCTACGGCCAACGCGGCGACTATAACGGCGCGCCCCAGGGCAGCGGCTCCACCGCACCCAACAGTCAGACCAACCCTGCCAATTAAGGGTCGGCCAGGATCCAATAAGCTTCCTCCCCCTCCCCCTAAACCCGGCCGGGGCCTTTGGGCTCCGGCCGGCCCCAACCCGAGCAAGGAGAAGAAGGATGCTTGCGACCCGTCAAATCAGGCATGGTTTGCCCTTGCGGCCGCGCCACCGCTGCAAAAAGGCTAAAACCCCCACCACGCTTTGGGAACTGGTCTGTATGTTGCAAGATCAGTCGGTCGACGACGGCCAGGTGCTCAATGCGCTGAGCCAGCTCTCCGAGGGAGGATATCTGCGCCGGCCCTGATGGGGGCAAGCCGAGGCCGTAACCTGGCCCGCGTCAGACTTCGGTGTCCGGAATGTCTATTCCCTGATCAGCACCTCGCGCGGCCGGCTGCCGTCGCTGGGGCCCACGATGCCCTCGTGCTCCATCTGCTCGATCATGCGGGCGGCGCGGTTGTAGCCCACCCTTAGCTTGCGCTGCACGAAGGAGATGGATGCGGAGCCGGTCTGCTTGACCAGGGCCACGGCGTCGGCGTAGCGTTCGTCCACCCCCTCGCCGTTGTCGCCGCCCTCCTCGGATTCGCTGCCGGAGGCGACGATGGATTCATCGTATTGGGGTCGGGCCTGGGCCTTTACGTGGTCCACCACCGCCTCGATCTCGCGGTCGCTGACAAAGGCCGCGTGCAGGCGCTTGAGGCCCGACGTACCCGGGGGCAGGAAGAGCAGGTCGCCCGCGCCCAGCAGGTGCTCGGCCCCCTGGGTGTCCAGGATGGTGCGGCTGTCCACCCGGCTGCTAACTTGGAAGGAGATGCGGGCCGGGAAGTTGGCCTTGATCAGGCCGGTGATGACGTCCACGCTGGGCCGCTGGGTGGCCAGCACCAGGTGGATGCCTGCGGCCCGGGCCATCTGGGCCAGGCGGGTGATGAGCGTCTCCACCTCCTTGGATGAGACCATCATGAGGTCGGCCAACTCGTCGATGATGAGCACGATGTAGGGCAGGGCGCTACGCCGCGCCGGATGGCCGGGGTCGGTGGCCTCGCCGCCTGCCCCGCCGCCCGAGGGAGCCAGCCAACCTTCCTGCTTCAAACGCTGGTTGAAGGAGTGGATGTTGCGCACCCCCATTTCGGCCAGCAGCTCATAGCGCCGCTCCATCTCGGCTACGGCCCAGCGCAGGCCTGCGGTGGCGTCCTTGGGCGAGGTGATGATGGGATAGAGCAGGTGGGGGATGTCATTGTAGGTGGACAGCTCAATACGCTTGGGGTCCACCATCAGCAGGCGAACCTCCTCGGGTGTGCAGCGGTAGAGAATGGACAGCACCAGGGTGTTGATGAACACGCTCTTGCCCGAGCCGGTGGCTCCGGCGATCAGCAGGTGGGGCATGCGGGCCAGGTCGTCGGCTACGGGCTGGCCCAGGATGTCCTTGCCCAGGGCCACGGTCAAAGGGCCTCGCGCCTCCTGGTAGACCGGCGAGACCAGAAGTTCGCGCAGGAAGACCGTTTCGCGCACCGCGTTGGGTATCTCGATGCCGATAACCGCCTTGCCCGGTATGGGGGCCACGATGCGGATGGAGCTGGCGCGCAGGTTCATTGCCAGGTCGTCGGCCAGGCCGGCCACCTTGCTGATCTTCACCCCTGGGGCGGGCTTGAATTCGTACATGGTGACCACCGGGCCGGGAGCCACCTCCATCACCCGGCCCTGCACCCCGAAGTCCAGGAGCTTGCGCTCCAAAAGCTGGCTGTTTTTCAGCAGGGCCTCGTCCTGCTCGGGGGCGCGGGGGCCCTGGGGCGGCTGGAGGATGTCCAGTGGAGGCAGCACATAGCCGCTGGGCTCGGGGGCCGGGGCCGTTGGCTCCGGGGTCGGGGCCTGGGGCAGGCGCGGCTTGATGCGCGGGGCCGGACCCTGAGCCGAAGGAGCATGGGCGGCAGGGGCGGGCCCTACGGGCGCAGGCTCTGGCGGGGGTGTCTGGGCTGGAACGGGCGACGGCTCCAATGCTGGCGGCTCGGCGACCGAAGGCTGGGGCGCAGGTTCTGGCATGGGCTGGGGCTCGGGCGTGGTGGCCATCGCCAGTTCCGCTTCCCACGCCACCTGATCAGGCAGGTCCGTATCTTCCGGCAGGGCCCGGGTGCGACGTCGCCAGGCCGGACCCCAGAGCGGCCAGGACGCCCAGGCGCAAACCCCCAAGCCCACCAGGAACAGGACCGCGGCCAGGGCCCAGGCCCCGGCTGGGCCCAAGAAGCCGGTCAGGGATCCGGCCATGGCCGCACCGGCCGAGCCCCCCAGGGGAAGGCTGGCCTTGGCCAGGCGCAGATGGTGTCCGCTGAGGCCCAGCATGGATGCCGTGGCCACCATGATCCAGAGGCCGCCGGCGGCCAGGGGCAGCAAGGTGGCCGCCCTGCCCAGTCCGGCCCAGAGGCCGCCGGCCAGGAGCAGCAGGCCCAGCACCAGCCAGGCCCCCAGCCCGAAGAGTTCGTAGAGCAACCCAGCGGTATAGGCCCCGGCCAGCCCCAGGTGGTTCTTGACCGGGCCGGCAAGGTCGGCCTTGGGCAGAGGGTCTGAGGGATGGAAGCCGACCAGGGCCACCATCACGACCAGGGCCAGCAGCCACAGCGCCGTGGCCCCGGCCAGGGCCGGCCAGGGCGGTATTTTCCAGGCCGGCGCCGAATCCGGAACCGATAAGCTGGCGTCTTGGGGGTCGCGTGCAGACATGTGATCCAATTCTATAATTGTGGCTGATAGATGCCCTTCGTGCCCGGGGCTAATCTTGGGCAAGGCTTTTTAGGGTGTCAAGCCTGTCCGGCCAGGGTCTCAAGCGGGGCGTTAGATTCCTCCTGGCCCAACAGGGCCTGCACCCTCCGGCGGGTCAGCTCGGACAACTGGTCGCGGTCCAGGCCCCTGACCTCCTCCGGGGTGAGGGGTTGGCCGATCTTCACATGAATCGATCCGGGGTCGACCAGGAGGCTTTTGGCTGGCAGGACATCGTGGCTGCCGATGATCGCCACCGGCGCCACCGGCCGGCCTGAACGCTGGGCCAGCATGAAGCCGCCGGATTTGAAGGGCAGCAGCTTGCCGTCGGCGGAGCGGGTGCCTTCGGGAAAGATGACCACGCTGGCCCCGTCCCTAATGCGCTGGGCGGCGTCGATGATGCTGCGCATGGCGGCGCGGTTGTCGCTGCGGTCGATGGCTATGTAGCCCGCGGCCTTGAGCGAGGGGCCGAAGACTGGAATGCTGAAGAGCTCCTTCTTGGCGATCCAGCGGAAGTTGTTGGGCAGCACCGCCAGCAGCGCCAGGATGTCCAGGGCCGAGGCGTGGTTGCTGGCGAAGACATAGGTGGCTCCGGGTTCCAGGTTCTCCAGCCCGCTGACCGAAATGCGGCAGCCAACCCCACCGGCCAGCAGGCGGGCCCACAGCCGTGCCAGCACCTGGATGCGGTTCTGGCCCACGCCCAGGGCCCCGGCCAGCACCACCAGGGAGGCTATCACGCCGGTGAGCAGAAGCATCCAGGGCAGGCCCCAGCAGGCCCAGAGATAGCGCAGAGGTTTGGGCAGGCTCATGGGCGCAGCTCCCGGTCTTGCTTGGTCTGGGGGGCTGTGCTAGAGTCACTGCGCACTTCAAGGGAGGTTATCATGGCACGCGGTATAAACAAGGTCATCCTCATTGGCAATCTTGGGGCGGATCCCGAGATGAAGTATACCGCCAGCGGGACCCCCATGTGTACCTTCCGTTTGGCCACCACCGAACAATACAAGGACCGTGACGGCAACCAGCAGGAACGCACGGAATGGCACCGGGTGATCGCCTGGTCCAAGCTGGCCGAGATCTGCGGCCAATACCTCTCCAAGGGCAAGCAGGTCTACGTCGAGGGCAGCCTGCGGACCCGTTCCTGGGACGACCCCGACGGCAACAAACGCTACATGACCGAAGTCAACGCCCGCGACATCCAGTTCCTGGGCGGCGCGCCGGGCGGCTCGGGCCAGGGTTCCTCCGGCGGGGGCGGCAACGATTACGGCCCGCCCCCCCTGGGCGACGACGACATTCCTTTCTGAAGAAGAATAATATAAAAAGCGGGAATCTAACTAGGTTCCCGCTTTTTTCTCGTTTAGGCCAGCCAAAGACAAGTACGTCCTGGAGATGGATTATAGATGACCAGCTAGGCGGAGGAGCTCCACCAGCCACCGGGCACTTAGCCCTGCCTGGCCCTTGCTTGAGGGCAGATCGTCCCAATATTCTATCGCCACTTTGTGTTTGATTGGGCCTGCATCGCGGCCTCTGCCTGCGGGGCTCAATTCAAGGCTCGGCGCGTCTGGCTTGACGGCGGCTTGCCGCCGAGCGGGGCTTGGCTACTAGCACCCCCTATTGCCAATTTCCCCGCCGTGTGCTTTGCTGGCAGGCGCGCCGGTCCGGTTCCGGACCGGCGCGGCCCCGGCGGGTATTTCCCGGTCCTTTGTGGGGGTGCGGCCATGCCCGAAGACTCACCGGACAAGGAACAGGAGAAGACCTGGCGGCAGCTTTGGCAGCCCCTGCCCGTGCGCCTGATCATCCCCGCCATCCTGACCGTGGTGTTGTTCTCGGTGGCCATCTTCGCCATCATCCTG
>JAJZPI010000196.1 GCA_021811275.1 Deltaproteobacteria bacterium | reverse complement strand
ATTTTTTTTGAAAAAATCATAATAACACAGATAAAACCAAAAACACGCATCCACTCAAAATAGAAATAAAATCTTAAAAGCAAAAGTGGTAGTTGGTGCAGGGCCAAAAGAAGAGCAGCCATCATGGAAAGATAAAACAATATGGGGCGCAACAAATCTCTCTGATTTTCAGTAGCAGTATGATTAAGCGTCCATGCAATCGCATAAAAAAGAACCATATCGCTCAGGCATACCAACGGAGAAATATTGCCATCATTTTTAAGACTGCTTTGTGAAAAGGCCGTAGCCAGGGGGGCCATGGCGCGGCTTGCGACCCATCCAACTCCAAGCATTAATATGATTATTTTAAAAACATTTATCCGAATAAACTCCCAACGAGTTGCCGTAAAGGCGAAATAGGCAAAGACGACTGGTATAATCGCAGAGTTATGCGTTAAAAATGCCATAGAGGCAGTGACAAATGCTGCAAAATCATGTTTCCTGAGAAGTTGAGCAATAAACAAAAACACCAAAGTTCCGGCCAAATACTGTCGAATAAGTTGAGTAGATAAGGTGAAGGTGATTCCGGCGATCAGTGCAAGGATCATTACTGCCATCGCCATTTGGGGGTTAAGATCAAAATTTTCAAATGCCATTTCTAGCCCGCAGGCATAGGGAATATATATTAACAATGTAATAACAATAGCAAGTATGCAGATATTATGGTTAAAAGTGAAACCAATTATATAAGATATGCCGTAATATATGGGTTCCGTCGGTCGGATGGACAGGTTCCCTGATTGCATTAAGTTGTTGAATGGAGTGTGAGTCGCCAATTTATAATAGGTGAGATACCATGCCCAATCTCCTTGAGGCATTTTGGTGGCATTCATTAACGCAAAAAAGATCCCAATGCCCCAAAAAACAAGTCTTCGGGCGACCCGGGGCGAGGAATTCGCGGCTTTCCAGAATAAGGCCCCAAGCAAGACGACCATGGGGCACAAGAGAACGCCAAGGGACACACCTGCGGGCCAGACCATCCAATTAGAAAGGTCTCGCGCATGAAACCAACGATTCTTTTGGTCTTGGGGAAAACCCGCCCCCAGGGGTGGGCCTGGGGGCGTTGGTTCGTCGAGGCTTCTACTAGACACGCCCATCAATCCTTCGGACCGTTAGCCGGAAACCAGGTCCTGAAGTCCCTGCGCATTGGATCCAGAAGGACCCAACCCATCAAAGTGCCGAGGGCAAGCGCTACAAACGCCATGATGCCCCGCCGTGGTCCGCTCTTTAAGGCGGGAAGGTAGGCGCTGCTCAAGCGGCTGAGCACAGGCACCGTGCTGCGGGCATCCAACTCGGCTTGTTCGTACCCGAGGGCCACATTGGTGGCGATCTGCTGGCGCAGAGTCACCTCCGCCATCAGGGCCTGCCCTTCGGCTCGAACCGCGGGATCAGGGCTCTGGTCTAGGTTCCGGTGGGCCTCCGCATAGTTCACCAAGGTTTGACGAGCCTTTGCTTCCTCTTGTCTGGCTTGAGCCAGCCGCTGTTCGGCATAATTTGCCTTGGCGATGCCCTGGGTACGAACGCGGGTCTTAAGGGCATGGTCCAGGAGATCTGCCGCCCTATCCGTCATTTCCTGCGCCAGTTGGGGGCTGGGAGCCTGAACCATGATGCGGAGTACGCCCGTCTTGAGATCCCGTGTAGCAGTGACCCAAGTATTGCGCACCTTCTGCAGGGATTCCTCTCGCTTTCGTGGTGTGTCCGCCTTCAGGAATGCCGCCAGGGTCTGCCGACGCAATTGAGGGGATCCAAAATACCAGCTTCGATAGGTGAAGCTGTACTCGGTATCCAGGAGCTTTTCGATCATCCAACGACTGGTGAGGATGTCCGGATAGTAGTCATCCTCTCCACCCTTTCCAAGCCCCCCGATTCCCAGCATGCCGGCCGCCGCCGAAAGGGCCGACAGGCTGCTGTTTCCATTGCTCGGCAACACCAGGATTTCGGAGGTGTACTGGTTGGGCAGCGTCAGGGTGTAGCCGGCGGTGAGCAGGCCGGCCGCCAGGCCCCAGGCCAGGGCCTTCTTCAGGGTGAGATCCTTTCGGAAGAGTTCGCGCAGGCCCATGGTCAGCCCACGCTCAAAAGCCGGGACACTAGGCGGGAACGGAAGGGGTGCATCACAGGCCTTTTCCTTTGAGAACCACCAGGATACCCCGGAGGAGGATGGTCAGATCCAGCCAAAGCAGGCCCAGGGCGGAGGCGGTGCGGTAGCGCTCCACGTACTCGTATTCGTAGCGGAGGTTACCCATTTCGGGAGTGCCCTTGTGGATGTGAGACACAGGCCCAGCAGGCCACCGCGAATAAGGAAGCGGGGGACATGCCCCTGCGCGCGGTCCCGCTCGTAGTGGTGGACGGCCAGGGGACGGGGCCCGATGAGGCTCATGTCACCCCGCAGGATGTTGAAGAACTGGGGCAGTTCATCCAGGTAGAACTTCTTCACGACATGCCCCACCCGGGTGCGGCTCTCGGGCGTCCACTCGGCGGAGAAGGCGTGCCAGTCGCCGCGTCGGGCGCCCTCGGCATCAATGAATTTCGTTTTGATGAGGCGGATCTTGTATTTGGGGAAGACGTTGCCGGCGCTTACCGCGTTGTAGTGGAAGAAGAGGGGCCCCTTGGCTTCAGGATCCAGCCAGCCCTCCACCATGTAGGCCAGTTTGAGGCAGGCCAGGATGGGGGCGGCAACGAGCAGCAGGGCCAAGGCCACGAGCTTGTCGAAGGCGGTCTTGAGCAGGCGGGGCTGCAGGGGTTGGTCGAGGCTGAACAGATGGGCGTACTGCCGCCGGATGGCTTCGGTGGGCGGCTTGTAGGGAAAGGCCTGGATGGGTTCGGAGGCCGGGATTTCGACGGAAGCTGAGGGCATGGGGGCACGGGGAGAAACAACGGTTCAGGACAGGCCAGGGAGCACAGCCGGGAGCGAACCCGCGTTCATCACCCATGACGACGGTTTCCTCCAGCCTACCAGCACCGCACCCATGCTGGGGCTGGATTTAGCCAGTGATGAAAGGCCTGATGAACGGCGATGCACGGTGCTGGGGACTGCGGGTGGTCGAGCGGCGGGGCTGGCTCACAGGGCCAGGAGGCCTTCCCACCAGGGCAGGGCCAGAATGGGGCCCAGGCGCTGGGGATGGGGGTCGCGGGACAGGAGGAAGGCTTCGGCATCGGGAACGTCGGGCAGGAGGGCGCGCAGGGGGGCGGCGTGGTCCTCGCGGATCTGGGCGGTGCTCTTGATCTCCACCAGGGCCAGGGGGCGGCCGGGGCGCTGGAGCACCAGGTCCACTTCCAGGCCGGCCTTGGTGCGGAGGTAGGAAAAGCGCCAGTCCAGTTGCTCATAGGCATTCCGGGCGAAGAGCTCGGTCATCACCCGGCTTTCGAACAGGTCGCCGAAATAGCTGGTGCCGGGCTGGGGTGGCACCTGGAGCATGCGGCTGAGGGCCCGGGTGACGCCGGTGTCGAACAGGTAGAACTTGGGCGCCTGGCGGAGCTGCTTGCGAACGGAACTGTGGAAGCCATCCACATGGAAGCCCAGGAGGGTGTCCTCCAGTACCTGGTACCAGGCCTGGATGGTCTTGGGATCACTGCCCACCTCCCGGGCGATGCGGGCATGGTTGAGGATCTTGCCGTCGTTCTGGGCTGCGACTTCCAGGAAGCGCCGGAAGGGCTCCAGGTTCCGCACCACCTGCTCGGCCTGGATCTCCTCGCGCAGGTAGCCGTGGGCGTAGGCCCGCAGGAAGTCGGCGCGTTCGTCATCGGTGGTGGCGTTCCAGACGGCGGGCAGGCCGCCGAAGCGCAGGGCCCGGTCCTCGTCGTAGGCGTCGCCCAGTTCGCGGCGCTGCAAGGGGAACAGGTGCCGCAGCGAGGCCCGCCCTGCCAGCAGGTTGGCTCCCCCTGCCTTGAGTTTTCGAGCGCTGGAGCCGGTGAGGATGAACCGCTGGGGCACCCGGTGGGTTTCGATGAGGTTGTGGACGGCATCCAGCAGGCGGGGCAGCTTCTGGACCTCGTCCACCACGACGTGGGTGAGGGTGGGGGGCAGGGCCAGGACCTCGCGCTCCAGGGCGCGGGGATCGCGGGCCAGACGGTCCTCGGTGTCGGCCTCCAGCAGGTTGAAGACCACCGTGGACGCCGGGGGCAGCGTCGCTCGGAGGAGGGTGCTTTTCCCGGTACCCCGGGCCCCGAACAGGAAGCAACTTTTGTTGCCAGGAAGGTTGAGCAAGCGGTGGAACATGATCCCGATTTAGCCTCTAAAACAGGAGTATGGTCTGTTTTGTCTGAATGTCCAGAGGCGGGCCGGTGATGGAAAAGCGCTTACCGGTGATAAAAGGCTGATGAACGGTGATGGACGGTGATGGGGAGCCGCAGGCCCCGAATGACCTTCATTGGGGGATCACCGTTCATCACCGTCCATCACCGGCGAATAGCTTTTCGCGTTTCCCTTGAACAAGAGAAGAGGCCCGAACCGGGCCTCTTCTCTTGGAGCTTATACCAGTTTGCGGTCAATGATGGAGATCCACCACGGAGCCACCGAACCCACAGAGGTGGCACGGCCTCCGTGAACCTCCGTGCATGGGCCGGCCGGAGGCCGCTTCCGGCTGCGCCGGAAGCCACGGGAGGCGCCGGGCCCGGATCCTTTTGGGGGAATCCAGACCCGGCGCCTCCCGTGTGCCCATGCTCCGTGGCTCCGTGGTGAATCCGTACATGCTTGAAGGCGAATCAGTATTAATCGTCGATCAGGATCGGCGGGGCGGCCGGGGACGGCGGGGACGGTCGTCGTGGCTGGGGGCTTCGCCAGCGGGCTCGTCTTCCATGCCTTCGGGCTTGGGGATGAGGACCTTGCGGCTGAGCTTTATCTTGCCGCTCTTCTCGTCGATGCCGATGCACTTGACCATCACTTCCTGGCCCTCGCTCAGCTCGTCAGCGGGATCCTTGACGCGGTGGTGGGCCATCTCGCTGACGTGCAGCAGGCCATCCAGGCCGGGGAGGATGGTGACGAAGGCGCCGAACTCGACCACCTTGGCGACCTTGCCCAGGTAGGTCTTGCCAACTTCGGCGGTCTGGATGAGGTCGCCGATCATCTTGAGGGCGATCTGCAGCTTCTCCTGGGTGGGCCCGGCGACCTGGCAGAGGCCGTCGTCGTCGATGTTCACCTGGCAGCCGCTCACTTCGATGATGTTGCGGATGATCGCGCCGCCCTTGCCGATGACGTCGCGGATCTTCTCCTTGGGGAGCTGGATGCTGTGCATCTGCGGGGCGTTGCTGGCGTAGTCGCTGCGGGGGGCGGCGAGCACCTTGCCCATGGCATCCAGCAGGTGCAGGCGGCCGGCCTTGGCCTGATCCAGCGCCTTGGTGAGGATCTCGGTGGTGATGCCGCCGATCTTGATGTCCATCTGCAGGGCGGTGATGCCCTTGGTGGTGCCGGCGACCTTGAAGTCCATGTCGCCGTAATGGTCTTCCTGGCCGGCGATGTCGGACAGGACGACGAAGGTGGCGCCGTCGCTGACGAGGCCCATGGCCACGCCCGCCACGGGGGCCTTCAGCTTGATGCCGGCGTCCATCATGGCGAGGGTTCCGCCGCAGATGGTGGCCATGCTGGACGACCCGTTGCTCTCGGTGATGTCACTCACCACGCGGACGGTGTAGGGATTCTCCTCGGGGGAGGGCAGCACGGCGAAGAGCGACCGCTCGGCCAGCATGCCGTGGCCGATCTCGCGGCGGCCGGGCCCGCGGTTGGGCTTGCACTCGCCCACGCTGTAGCCGGGGAAGTTGTAGTGCAGGTAGAACTTCTTCTTGTACTCCTCTTCCAGGCCATCGATGATCTGGATGTTGCTGAGGGTG
>JAJZPI010000195.1 GCA_021811275.1 Deltaproteobacteria bacterium | reverse complement strand
CGGCGAAACCGGCCCCGGCCTCCCCGGCCCGAGCCGCCTCCACCGCGGCGTTCAGGGCCAGCAGGTTGGTCTGGAAGGCGATCTCGTCAATGGTCTTGATGATCTTGGATGTCTGCTCGCTGGCCTGGGCAATTTCCTGCATTGACCGGGTCAGCTCGCTCATGGCCTGGTTGGCCTTAACCACCACCGCCTGGGTCTCCAGGGCCAGGTTGTTGGCCTGGCCGGCGTTGTCAGCGTTGGTCTTGGTCATGGAGGCCATCTCCTCCAGGGAAGCGCTGGTTTCCTCCAGGGCCGCCGCCTGCTGGGCCGCTCCCTCGGCCAGGGCCTGGCTGGCGGTGGCCACCTGGGTGGAGGCCGAGGCCACCTGCCCCGCCCCCTCGCTCAGCCCGGCGATCACCCGGTGGATGGGGCGGGTGCTGCTGCGGGTGATGAAGAAGGCCAGCAGGACTCCCAGGGCCAGGGCCACGGCCATGCCGGCGTAGTTGATCATCGAAGCGGCGCCCACCGCCTTCTGGGTGTCCTGCTGGCCGCGGTCCACGGTCTTGACCGCATCCTCGCTGACCGCGTTGACCATGCCAATGATCTGGTCGGCCAGGGCGCCCCGGGTCTTGCGCATGTCTTGGAACGCCTGCATGCTGCCCATAACCGAGGCCATGGCGGCCTTGTAGCCGTCCATGGCCTTCTTGATCTCCTCCAGCTGCCGGAGGTTGGCGGCCTGGCGGGTCTGGGTCCTTATCTCGTTGATCTTGCGATCCATGACCTCGAAGCGGGCCAGGCCGTCCTTGATCTGGCCGGGGTCGCCGGTGGCCTGAGCCTTGAAGTTGGCAATGCGCACCTGATTACCCAGGTCCAGGATGTCGTTCAAGAGCACGGTCTTCTTGAATCGCTCCTTGACGGCTTCGGCGGAGACCCCGGCGGCCATCTCCTTATAAAACGCCTCCTCCTGGCTTTCCAGGTAAGCCGTGGCGTTCTCCAGGAACCTGACCTCGTCGGCGTTCATGGCCTGGCGCCCCGCCACCTCCGACTCGTGAAGGCCCACGGTCTGCCTGACCATGTCCTCGTACTTGGCCGTGGTGGCCAGGATGCCGTCGCCCCCCCCGGCCAACTTGGCGAAGTCACCTCCCTTGGCCCCCAGGGCCTTGACCTTGTCCAGGCCCTTCTTGGCCTCGGCCAGGTTGACATTGGCCCTGTCGAGGTACTTCTTCTCGAAGCTGTAGACGTAGCCGCGCAGGTCGAACATGCTGGCCTGGAAGCGCTGTTGGGCGTAGCCCACCACGTTGAGGGCCTCCATGAACTCCCGTTCCTGGCCAACGTTACCGGAGACCCCGGCGTTCTGGTAGCTGGCCACACCCCCCAGGGTCATGGTCAGCAGGATCAGCAGGCCGAAGCCCAAAGATATCTTGGCCCCTAATTTCATCCGATCCATTATGTCCCCCTTGACTATACGGACAGGGCCTTGGCCGTCTTCAGGCGGCCTGGCCCAGTTGCTCCAGTTCCTCGGAGCTGAACACCCGGTCGATGTCCAGCAGTATCCTGACTCCCTCTCCGGTCTTGGCCATGCCCAGGATGTAGGCGGTGTCGAGGCTGATACCGAAGGACGGCACGCCTTCCAGTTGTTCGTCCCTGATGTTGGCCACCTCGTTAACCGAGTCCACCACCACCCCCATGTTGGCGTGGCCCGAGACGTCTCTGACCTCCACCACGATGATGCAGGTACGGTCGTCGTAGGGCTTCTCGGCCAAATGGAAGCGCCGGCGCAGATCGATGACCGGGATCACCTTGCC
Organism: Deltaproteobacteria bacterium; assembly: GCA_021811275.1. GTDB lineage: Bacteria > Desulfobacterota > Desulfarculia > Desulfarculales > Desulfarculaceae > JACRDC01. The sequence continues at coordinate 4,090 of JAJZPI010000195.1, read as the reverse complement.
CCGCAGATTGATCACCCCCTTGACGAAGTCAGGGGTCTTGGGGATGGGGCGGATGGGCATCATGCCGATAATCTCCTTCACCTTGAGGATGCCGATGCCGAACTCCTCCTCCCCCAAGGCGAAGGTTAGATACTTCCCCTCCTCGGCCGCCAGGGCGGCCTCTCCTGATCCTTTCAGACGCGCGGATTGCTCCTTCATCAGCCTCCCTCCACGAACGTGGTCACGGCCCGGCCGCCCCGGAGCGACGGCCGCACGGCCCTGGATATGGTGGCGCCCAAGGCGCCTCTGCGAGCAGGGGGTAGACAGACGAGATGATTTGACGCGTTGCGGGCCCGGGGAGCGGGCGCTTCCCCCCCCATTCGCCGATGCGAAAAACTCAGCGCAAGATGTTAACCACGCAAAAAAAGGTGACTGCGGCAAGATCCAGGCTTTAGCCTATGCACTCAGGCTACAGCCGGACTCGTGGATGGCACAATCGGGGATATACTTAAAATAACATGGGTGCTTGCTGAATAAAACCGGTTGTGATTCTTATTGCCAGGATATGTTGCCCTGATGACTTAAGTTAATTAGGGGTCGAGGCAAGCGTGGCAGTAAGTGCTAAATATCTCAAGCCTCCACCAGTCCCTCCCTGATGGCGTAACGCACCAAATCGGCCACGGACCTCAGCTTAAGCTTGTGCATGATGTTCATCTTATGGGTGTCGACGGTCTTGATGCTCAGATTGAGCATGGAGGCCATCTCCCGCGAGCTTTTGCCTTCTGCCAGCATTTGCAGAACTTCCCTTTCCCGGGGGCTCAGAAAGCCGAAGGCGCCGCCCCCGGCCTCCGGGGCCTGGCCGGTCAGGCTGCCAAGCAGGCTGCCGGTGATCCCGGGACTAAGGTAGGCCTCGCCCTTGACCACGCAGCGCACCGCCCGCCTGATCTCCTCGTAGGCGCATTGCTTGAGGATATAGCCTCTGGCTCCCGCCTTTATCATCTCCACGGCGTAGCGGGCGTCGGAATGGATGGTCAGGGCTATCACCTTCTTTCCCGGATCCTGGGCCATGATCTGGCGAGTGGCCTCGATGCCGTTCAAGTCGGGCATGCTCACGTCCATGATGACCACATCGGGGGAAAGCTTCTCCGCCAGCCTTACCGCCTCCCGGCCGGTATGGGCCATGCCCACCACCTCCATGTCGCGATCGCGCTCGAACAAGGCCTTGAGCCCCTCCAGCATGATGGAGTGATCGTCGGCAAGAATTATGCGCACAGCCATGAAGGATTATCCCTCTCAGGAAAAGGCCATCAGGGGGGTGGTCAGCCGGACCATGGTCCCCAGGCCGGGCCGGGACTCGATCTCGCTCACCCCCCCCCAGGAGTGGATCATCCCGCGTATGTGGCAGAGGCCGAACCCCTTACACCCCCGCCCGTTCTGGAGCGAAGACGCGTCGAACCCGGCCCCATCATCCTCGACCGCCAAGGTCAGGCTTTGCCCGCCGCAGGTCAAGGATATTTTTATCTTGCCGCAACTGGCGTGTCTGACCGCGTTCATGACCAGCTCCCTGGTCATGCGAAACAACGAATCGGCCTGGGTCCGGTCCAACTCGGGGGACGAACCCATCAAGGCGAAAGTGGTAGGGATCCCGTAATTGGCCTGGGTCTGCTCGGCCAGCCAGTCCAGGGCCGGGTCCAGGCCCAGCTCGTTAAGCATGGGAGCGCTGAGGTCCCAGGTCAGGGCCTTGGCGTGCTGGAAGGCCTTGTCGGCCATGGCCAGTATCTCCCTAACGGCGCTCTTGGCCGGCCTGCGCGGGGAGCCCAGGATCGACGCCAGCTTGATGCATACTAGGGCCAGGTCCTGGCCCAGGCCGTCGTGCAGGTCGGAGGCGATGCGGTGCCGTTCCCGCTCCTCGGCCACGCTCACCTCGTTGATCAGCCGCCGCAGCTGCTCCTGATAGTCTAGCAGGGCCTCCTCGTGGCGTTTGCGCTGGCTGATGTCGATCACGGCAGCGATCACGCCCTTCGAGGCATCCTGGGGATCCAGCTGCCTGAATTGAACGTAGACGTCCACCAGCGAGCCGTCCTTGCGGCGGAAGGTGGTGTCCAGGGATACGGTCTTGCTCCCCCCCAGGCGGCCGTAGGCCATATCTCCCACCCGCCGGTACTCCTCCGCGCTGTTGTAGATCAGGGTTGCTGGCTGTCCGGTCAGCTCCTCCTCCTCGTATTGCAACAGCTCGTACATAGCGGCGTTGGCCCATTGCAGGGTGCGGCTCTTAACGAAGCCGATTCCCACCGGGGAGGCGGCCAGGGTGGCGCTCAATATCTGCATGCTCTCACGCAGGGCGAGGTCGGCTTTCTTGCGTTCGGTGACCTCGTTTAGCAGGTGAAGGGTGGCGTGGCGGCCCTCCCATTCTATGGGCACCGACTTGGACTCCACCCATTTCCAGCCCCCCTTGTTGTCACTGAGCCGGAACTGGATCAGGCCGGGCTCGCACCCCACGTTGGCTTGGGAATCCTGGGCCTCGGCAAACATGGCGCGGTCATCCTGGTGGATGAGCTTCTCCAGTGCCAGGCCATGCAGTTGGGCCGAACCCAGACCCGTGAGCACCGTGGCCTGGGGGTTGAAGAACGCCAAGGCCCCCTCGCGGACCACCACAATGGCCTCCTGGGCGTTGTCCACCACCTGACGGTGCCTCTCCTCAGAGCGGCGCAGGGCCCTCTGCGCCTCCAAGCGGGAGGTGGCGTCACGGAAGCTCCACACCCGCCCGATGATCTCGCCCCGCAGCCGTTGGGGCAGGGATAACACCTCGAACACCCTGTCGTCCTTGAGCTCCAGTGTGAAGGTTATCTCGCCCTCGGGCTGGCGCAGGGCCTGGCTGACCTGATTCAGCAAAGCCCTGGGCTGGTTGAGTTGGGCCAGCACCCAGTCCAGGGCCGCTTCGGTGTCGCGCGCGTCGGTTACGGATGCCGGCAGGGACCACATTTGGTGAAACAATTGGTTGTAGAAGCTGATCCTGCCTTGGCCGTCTATGATCGCTATGCCGTCGGCAGTGGACTGAAAGGCCGCGGAAATCGCGCTCAGCGCCCTCTCCAAGTCTTTTTCGGAGGAATAGCGCAGCGCAACCTCCTTTTGCAGGTCCTGGTTGATCCTGGCCAGTTCGGCGGTGCGCTCATTGACCTTGCCTTCGAGATCCGCCTTGGATTGGAGCAGAGCTTCTTCCATGGTCTTGCGCTCGGTCAGGTCGGTGACGGTGAAAATGAAACCGGTGTGCATGCCGTCGCGGCGAAGCAGACGGCCGGACACCAGCACGGCCCTCTCCTGGCTGTTACCGGATACCAAGCGGTACTCCTGGGGAGACAGCTTCTCACCGCGCAGCAGGGCCTGGTCCCTGGCCAAGGCTATGGGCAGCTCGTCGGGGTGGATCAGCTCCGGCATCCGCACTCCCCGGTCCAGGTCTTCCCGGGACAGGCCCAGAATCTGCATCCCCGCCTCGTTCAAGAAGGTCAGCCGCAAATCAGAATCGACCTCGCAAATGGCCGTGGGCAGCATTTCGGCCATATCGCGGAAGCGATCTTCGCTCTCACGTTGTCGCTGCTCCGCCTCCTTGCGCAGGGTGATGTCCACGGCCATGGCCACCACCCCGAACCGTTCGCCCTCCGGGTCCTGCCAGGGGGCCTTGTGGGTGCTCATCCAGCCCAGGGAGCCGTCCGCACGGGTGTATTGTTCCTCGATGCCCAGTTTGGGCTTAAGGCGGGCCATCACTTCTAGGTCGTCCTGGTGGTACTTGTCGGCGAGCCAGGCGGGAAAGATGTCCCTGGCGTGTCGACCCTCGATCCTCTCCTGGGGCAGGCCGAGCTGCCGGGCCGCCTCTTGGTTGACGCGCAGGAAGCGGTTCTCAGAGTCCTTGAACCAGATAGAGGCGGGCACCGTGTCCAGCACCAGCTGCAGCTCCTCGGCTTTGGCCTGGGCCAGGGCCTTGGCGCGGTCCAAGTCCAGATTGGAGCGCCGCAAGAGGTCGTTGACCGCCCGCAGGCTGTGCAGGCGCCAGGCGGCCATGGCCACCAGGGCCAGGATCAGCAAGCCGATCATGGCCCACAGCAATCTGGCCCTG
>JAJZPI010000194.1 GCA_021811275.1 Deltaproteobacteria bacterium | reverse complement strand
CCGCGGACAAATCGCCGGGTCCTTCACCGTAGGTAACCACGCCTTCGTTCTCACCGTAGAAAAGAGAAAGGGTGCATTTCTGTTGCACCGCCAGGGCGCAGCCCATGGCCAAGGCCTCCAGGCCCCGGGTGGGCATGGCCCCAGGGTGACGCACGTAGGTCCAAGTACTCTTGCTGTCCCCCAATAACTGAAAGTAATTTTCGGATGAAATGAAACCGTTTATGACCACCACGTTGCGCTCGACCGGCATGGAGAGCGCCTGGAAAAGCGGACCCATCTTGTCGGTCAGGTAGAGATTGTTGAGTGTGCCCGATTGGAAGACGTCTATTCCCCTGGGCTGGCGGGGCGCCGGAGGCAAATCCCCTGGCACGCCAAAGGCCTTGGGGAACGTTGAAACCTTCACCGGAGTCAACCCGCCTACTGCGCGCCACTCACTCTGGTCGCAAACCACCAGTTCGTCGAATAGATGCAGCCAGGGCTGAAGAGCCTGGATATGCATATCGTAATCCCCGGTGTGACCGAGGATGGGGCAGGGCAGCTCCTGAAGGTTTGGGGGCAGATAGTGCCACTCCACCATCTTGCAAAGATAGAGGTCGGGAGGATGTCTCCGATCGAAGAAGGTGGTGACGTCGGCGTAGGGCTGGTTGCGCGTGTCCCCACTGGCGAAGCTGACGTTTATAATCTCGAAACGTGGATTCTTTTCCAGGGAGCTCAGAAAATCCGAGGGGCCGGAACGAACCCAGGGTAGCTGCCCCAGCACCCTGATGCGGGGTTTGCGAATCAGGGCCGAAAGCTGCCGGGCGTGGGGCAGATGCAGCTTTTCGAGCCGCAGAACAGCCTCCCTTTCCCTTCCGCCAATGAACAAAGCCACCGCTTCATGGAACCTGGCTTGCTCCCCTGAAAAGCGTTCCAGCCCGGCCAGGGCGGGTTCCATGAGTCCGATCAAGCCCAGGGCGGCAAATGTCTGCCAGCGATCTTGCCGGCCCCACCTGGCCACCTGGGCGTAATTCCCGGCTTGGAAAGCCCGATCCACTTCATCCGGGTCAGGCTGGAAATGGTCGGTGTCCGCAGCCGCGGGGGGGGAAAGCTTTTTGCTCATGCCCGCACCCCCAAGTCCACAGTCGGCTCGGCCGCCGAGCACGCCTCGACGGCGCGGGTGCGGAGGGCGGAGTCCCCTTGGGCAGGGACATGCTCACGCACTAAGGGCATCTCGGTCATGGCGATAATGTGTTCGAGAGCCTCTTGCCCGAAGGTTGCGCGAATTTTGGCAAGATACTCGGGCCGCTGGAAATAGGCATGAAAGGCCCTGTCGCGGAAGGCCAGGACCTCGGGTCCGCTAAGATATTTGGTCGGCAAGGGCAGGGTCTCCTTGCTATATGGCGAGTATCCCGACCAGGACTTGGGAAGAGGCCAGTTTTCCTGTTGGGCTCTCTCGAAAAGGGCGGAGCCGGGGAAGGCGAGGGCTGGATAGAAGTTCGCCCAGGCGGCGTTTATTTGGCAAGCCAAGTCCAGGGTGGCGCCAAGGGATGCCATATCATCTTCAGGCAGACCGAAAATGAAATTGGCGTTGATGTGGAGACCCTCCTGCTCGGTTAGCCTTACTACGTTTTCAACCTGTCGGGGCTGGTAACCCTTTGACACGTCCTTGAGCACCCGGGCACTGGCGGACTCGAATCCATAGGCGATCCAGTTGATTCCCGCCTTTTTCATGGCCCCCAGCATACGCCCGGTGACGGTGTTGACCCTGCCGTAGGCCCACATGTTGAGGTCGTATCCCCGATCAGCGATTTGCTGGCAAAGCCGTACCACCCGAGCCTCGTCAAAGGCGAACATCTCGTCAATTATCTTGATATGGCGCACTCCAAAGGATTCAACGAGGAAGTCAACCTCCTCGATGACCTTGGAGACATCCCGGCATCTGAGCCCAGGACCGCCGAAAAGGCTGTTCACACAGCAGAAACTGCAATGGAAAGGGCACCCCATACTGGTGTACAAGACGGCATAGGGCTGGCGATTGGCTAGGTCGCCGAGGCAGTGCCAATTGTGGGCCCGATAAGCGGTAATGGGCAGCATCTCCCAGGCGGGGCGGGGCAGAGTGTCCAAATCAGTCCATACGGGGGCGAGGGAGCCGGCCACGGGGATGCCGCCTTCCCGTCGCCAAAGTCCAGGTATCCCCTTGAGGGTCTGGCCGTCGCGCAGGGCCGTGAGGAGGGCGGGCAAGGTATGGAACCCCTCGCCTTGCACTACGAAGTCGGCCGCCTCTTCCCGGAGGGTGCGCTCGGGCAGGGCTGAAGGGTGCAACCCCCAAAGCGCCGTTGGTATTTCAGGCGACGATTTTTTGAGCAGGCGTAGGATTTCGCCCGCGCCCGCCATGTTCATGGTCGAGGCGGATGGGTTGCTGCCTGAAACCATGATTACCACCAGCCTGGGATGCAGTTGCGCTATCTCCAGGGCGGTTTGCTCCCAACTTAGCCTTAATATTTCGGCATCGAGAATCTCCACCCTCCACCCCTGGTCGCGAAAAAAAGCTGCCAGCAGGGCGGACCAGAGGGGTGGTTCTATGGCGGTCAGACCACTGTCGCTGAGATGACTGTATATTTGGCGTTGACTACCTGGTTTTACCAGCAAAATATCGGGGTTAAGCATCGGTTCCGCCTAGTGACGGCAAAACATGCCGTTCAATGCCACCAACTCGTGGCTTTGGTGGGAATATCCGAACCCAAAGACGACCTCGCCAGCATCCTGAAACGTTTCATCAAAGGCCATGTTCTCCGCTTTCCAGCGAGAGGCGATCTTTTCAACCGTCAAAAATTCGGCCGGAAATGCAACCAGATTGACCGGCCGTTAGGACCAAAACCCTTGGTTCTCGTTTGCAAGTCTCTCAGGGGACGCAGCCTGGGCGGCAACAAAGGCCAAGGCTCATGAGTCGGGGCTGCGCGCAATTATTACCTACCGGTATTTCAGAGTAGCTTCGACCATGAATTCCTGACCTCTTGCCGGCGCGTTTGTCAACTCTGCCATCCTTTGTTCAAAGGACTTTTTACCGAGGCCGTCGAAGTGGATGCGTCAATAATCGCGAAAGGGCCCTGCCGGATTGTAGATGCAATTGATGTGCCAGCCATTTCGATGGTTTTTGCCCTGATCCGTTCTCGTCGCGGCTGCCGATAGTTGGTTTTCTCAACGAGTTGTCTCTGGGCAGTCCATGAGGCATTGGCGACAAGAATTGAGTTGTTGTCAAAATATTGTCGACCGGAGATAGATCGATGGGGCTGGCGGCGCGTACTACCTTGATTTTTGCCGCCCTGATCTTCTGGCCCATCACTTGCATGATGGTTTCTCAATACCACTCCCATGCCGGGGATAAGCCATGAAGGTGACGGAGATGAAGCGCGCCGGGCAGCTGACCAGACAAGATTTTTCGGAGGCGCTGTGGGGGAGGGAAGAAGAATTTTCTTCTGGTCTTATGGCATTGATAGACAGCATGGACTTTTCCCACCAAGTCATGGAGGGTGCCGAACGTGAACTGATGATCTTGGCGGCGGTGAGGGCGCTTCTGGAGGAGCGGTTACCGGTGAGTGGACCGGAACGTCACCAGGCCTGGGTGCGCGGATGGCAGGAGGTTCTGGAAAACTTCAGGCAGTCGGGCCAGGGCGCGGCGGCACTAACACCCCAATATTTTCGTCCCTTCCAGATCGTGCGCTGGCAGGGCCTTTACCTGCGCCCACTTGTCCAGGACTTAGAGTTGAATATATACAAGGTCTTTCGGCGCCATGTCTTTGATCGTTTCCTCCTGAACCCAGAAATTAAGCATGTTTTTGAATTCGGCTGCGGAACCGCCCACAACCTTGTGGCACTGGCCGCCGTTGCGCCTGAAAAACAACTGTTCGGCCTGGATTGGGCTAACCCCTCCCAGGCGCTTATCACTGAAATAAATCGGGAGCTTGGCCTGAACATTAAAGGCCAGACCTTTGATTTTCAGCATCCCGCCTACGATTTGGAAGCGCCTTCCGGGAGCGCATTTCTCACCATGAACGCGCTTGAGCAGCTTGGGGGAAACCACGCTGCATTCATTGAGTTTTGTCTGGACAAGCGCCCGGCCTTATGCGTCCACACCGAGCCTATAGAGGAATTGTATGATCAGCGAGACCTCATGGATTATCTGGCCTGGCGTTACCACCACAAAAGAGGTTATTTGTCGGGATATTTATCCAGGGTGCGTGAATTGGAGGAGCTGGGAAAGGCGGAGATAATCGAGGCAAGCCGCTTCAAGTTTGGGAGCCTCTTTCACGAAGGACATTCTGTTTTGGTGTGGCGGCCCCTCTAACCACAAGGAACAGCGAATGAGCCAGAAAATTCCGGCACGCTTTATCGGCCCCAGGGAAAACCATCCTCTTTCTCGGGGGGATTACAATCTGGCCTGCCAACTTTGCGACGTTATGGTCGGTCTGCGGAACAACCGGCCTGGATACCTTGCTTCCCGGGGGCTTGACCCTGGGGTGTTTTTGCCCGGACACGTATGGGAGGGGGATTTCTGCCCTGCCAACTTCAACACCGTTACCGCCAAGAACTACCATACCCTCAACCACCTGCGCATGTTGACGTACAACTTTTCGGGCTATCGTCTCCTGGACATGCAGTCTGCCGAGGGCCAGGGACTGATTTCCGAGATCCCGCCTAACGTTGACGAAGTGGTGCGCGCGCATGCCCAAAGGGCCACTCCGTTCGTAGAACATTTTCTGCGCTCAGTGGCCAACCTTTCTTCCAGTCTTGTGGTTAAGGCCCCACGGATCATGGGCGAAAGTGGTTGGGAGGTCGGAGGGGTGGTCATCAACTATGATAACTGGGCCACTCAGCAACGTATCAACGCCTTGTATTGCTCCGGGGTGCTGGACTTATTGCAGGAACGCATCAAAGCAAGAGGGTTCTGCCGCATTTTGGAAATCGGCGCCGGCTACGGCAACCTTGCCTATGCCTTGACGCGGATTCTCGGGCCGACGGATTACACAATTATCGATCTGCCCGAGTCGCTGGTCTACTCAACTTGCTACCTTAACGTTGTCCTGCCAGGCCAGGCCCACCATGTGGTGGTGCCGGCTGGCCAAAAGGCGGAAGCCGGGCCAGGCTTGACCTACCTGGCCAATCATCTGCTGGATGAGTTTCTGCCCAGTCTGGGTCAGATGGACTTGGCTATCAACGTCCTGTCCCTCTCCGAGATGAGCCCCGAGCAGGTGGATTATTACGCCCGTGTGCTTGGCGGCCTTTTAGGCGAGGAGGGGGTTTTCCTAGAGCAAAATTATTTCAAGCCCGGTTTTCATACCGACGCCAAGTCCATATTGAGCCAGTATTTTCCGTACCACCGTCGACTGGAAGAAACCGTGGCGCCCCATACTGGCCGGGGTGAAGTGGGCATTTGGGCTAATCGCTATATAGGCGAAGTCTTCAACAGCAGCGATATCCTGGCTTGGAAGCAGCTATTTTCCTCACCCGCCACTTAGCTGAAGTTAAGCTGGCCTCTTATCCCAACATATCGATTTTCCGCATGATTGTCTTGCAGCTACCCGAGGGATCGGACTAAATATCCTCAGCGGCAATGGCTCAGACGGATGCTAAAACAAGTTGCGCGGGTGGGAGTCACGTTGGCCTCGGCTGTTGGTGTTGCCCCACATGCTCCAGTGACCTGCCTCCGGAATCTTTAACTACGGTTTCGGGTTAACAATGGGAAAGGTCAAAAGGCCAAATCCTAACCCAATGGCCAGGCCTGTTTCGAGGCCGCTGCACAAGTCCGACGTGGTGATGGTGGTCTTTTCCTTCGGCCCAATTATCGTTGTGCAGAGGCGCCCGGGCGACCTGGGTTGGCCCGTGCAGCCTCTTTGGAGCCTCCAACGGAAGCT
>JAJZPI010000025.1 GCA_021811275.1 Deltaproteobacteria bacterium | reverse complement strand
AGCCGGTGATGAGCGCGTCGTGCTTCTCCACAGGGGCCGCCTCACAGAGGTCCAGGGCCTTGCCCTGGGGCATGCCCTCCACCACGTCCACCAGAACCACGTCCGCAAGTTCCTTCTCCGCCGCGCGCTGCGCGCAGGTCGCGCCCACGTTGCCCGCGCCGATCACGGTTATCTTCTGAAGCATGGAAAACTCTCCTTGCCGGTTGGGGTATTGAATAATTCAACGAAGATGAGGATACTATCGCCATCCGAACATCGTCAACACACCCCCGTATCTTGAACCGGAGGTAATGAAAGATGTCCAGCTCCGTTGTCGTACAGACCAACTTGGAAGGCATCCCCTTGAAGGCCCGCGGCAAGGTGCGCGACATCTACGACCTGGGCGAGAACCTCCTGATAGTGGCCACCGACCGCCTCAGCGCCTTCGACGTGATCCTGCCCGACCCCATCCCCGACAAGGGCAAGATTCTCACACAGATTTCCCTCTATTGGTTTCAGGCCATGGCCGATCTGACCCCCAACCACCTGGTGGCCCACCGGGTGGACGACTTCCCGGCCTCCCTCAAGCCCTTCCGCGGGCAACTCGAGGGCCGCTCCATGCTGGTCAGGAAGTGCGAGCCCCTGCCCATAGAGGCCATCGTGCGCGGCTATCTGGCCGGCAGCGGCTGGGCGGACTACCAGCAGACCGGAGCGGTCTGCGGCCACGCTCTGCCCAAGGGCTTGAGGGAAAGCGACCGCCTGGAAGAGCCGCTGTTCACTCCCAGCACCAAGGCCGAACTGGGCGACCACGACCTGAACATCGACCTGGCCCAGGCCGAGAAAATCGCCGGCGTCGAGGTGGCGCGGACGGTGGCGGCGCGCGCCATCGCCATCTACAAGCGGGCCAGGGAGATGGCGGCCAAGGCCGGCATCATCATCGCCGACACCAAATTTGAATTCGGGCTCAAGAACGGCGAACTGATCCTCATCGACGAGGTGCTCACCCCCGACTCCAGCCGCTTCTGGCCGGCCGATGACTACCAGCCCGGGCGCTCGCAGAAAAGCTTCGACAAGCAGTATGTGAGGGATTGGCTGGAAAGCGTGGGCTTCAACAAGAAGCCACCCGCGCCCAAGCTGCCTCCGGAGATCATCGAGGGCACCAGGGCCCGCTATCTGGAGGCCCTGACCAGACTGAGCGGACGGGGGCTGGATTAGTTGGCAATCATCTAACTGTGTGCTATGGTCCGGAAATCATCATAGCGGAGGATCGCCTTGAAAGAGCAGGTGCAAGACGCCCTGGAGAAAATTCGTCCAGCCTTGCAAAGGGACGGCGGTGACGTCGAACTGGTGGAGGTCGATCCCCAGGGGGTGGTGAAGGTCCGCCTCAAGGGCGCCTGCGGGGGCTGCCCCATGAGCCAGATGACCCTAAAGATGGGCATTGAAAAGGTCATCAAACAGTTCGTGCCCGAAGTGAAAAGCGTCGAGTCGGTATAGACGCCCGGCGAATCCGGGCCTGCCATTGTTGATCCCTGACCCTTTAACCAACGGGGATCGTCGCATGGCCCAGACCGTTGAAGGAAAAATCCCGCCCCAGGCCCTCGCCAAGGAGCCCCTCCCCCACCTGGCCGCCTATAGCCGCCGGGTGGCGGGCGAGGTTTGTCATCGCGCCAAGAACGACCTGCAAACCATCGCCAACCTGATCGCCCTGGCCGCCCCCTATGCCAAGTCCGCCGAGGACCTGGCCACGGCGGTGGAGGGCCGGGTAGGCGCGCTCAGCGTCTGCTACACCCTGGTCGCCGGCGAGGGGGCCCAACCCAGGCTCGACCTCATGGCCGAGGAGGTGCTGCGGCGGCTGCTCTGGCGCTATGGCGGCCTGGCCCAAGTGGAGCGGCAGGTGCAGGAGCTGCCGCTCAGCCTGCGCATCTGCTCCCCTCTTTCGCTTTGGCTGCATGAGGTCGTGGGCAACGCCCTGATTCACGGCTTGGGCCGTTCCAGCCGGCCCAAGCTGGTGGTGCAGGGCGAGATGGGCCGGGATGGCTTGAGCCTCAGCGTCACCGACAACGGCCCCGGCCTGCCCTCGGGCTTCGACCTCGAACGGCACAGCCGCCTGGGGCTCAGACTGGCCAAGGCCGTGGCCATTAACGATCTGCGCGGGCGCATGGATTTGAACCAGCCTGGCCGCGGTTTGCAGGTCCGGCTTACCGTGCCCGCCGAGGAGTTGGCCAACTTAAACCGCAGCGCTTGGCAATGAGTCTGGGGATCCTGGTGGTGGAGGACGAGGCGGCCCACGCCCTGTCCTTGCAGCAAAGCCTGAACGCCCTGGGGCACAGGGTCTTGGGGTTGGCCCGGGACGGACGCGAGGCCTGCCGGCTTCGGCGGCAGCTGGTGCCCGACCTGGTGCTCATGGACATCCGCCTGCCCATCCTGGACGGCCTCAAGGCCGCCGAGGCCATGAACCGCCAGAGCCCTCTGCCGGTGGTGCTGGTCACCAGCCACGCCGACCGGATCTTCCTGGAGCGAGCCCGTCGGGCCGGGGTCTGCTCATACCTACTCAAACCGGTGGAAACCGCGGTCCTGGGCCCGGCCATCGACCTGGCCTGCCAGAACTTCCGGCGCGTGCGGGAATTGGAGCGGCAGGTGGTGGACCTGCGCGAGGAACTCAGGGCCCGCAAGCTCATCGAGCGGGCCAAGGGCATTCTCATGGAACGCCGCCACATCGACGAGGCCACGGCCTTGGCCCGGTTGCAAGAAGCCGCTCGCCAACGCGGGGTCAGCCTGGTTTCGGAGGCTGAATTGGTCATAGCCGCAGGCGGCTGAACGCCGGCCCCCCCGCCTTGACCGCCCCCGCCCCAGTTTGCCTATACCCCCCGCTTATCCGGCGGCCAGATGTGCTTGTGGAGTTGGAGCTGAAAGCGCGCGGGCAGGCGGTCGTCCAGCATCCATTCCACCACCCGCCGGGGCTCGATTTGGCCATGGGCCACGGACACCAGCGCCGATGCCCTTCGGGCCAGGTTGTATTCAATAATGACCTGGCGCGCGTATTCGTAGTCTTCGCGGCCGGCCAGGACGAACTTCACCTCGTCGTGGGGGCGCAACTTGGTCAGGTTGGGCCAGCGCATGCGCCCGCTCATGCCCGAGCTGGGGCACTTCACGTCCAGGATCACCCGCGCCCGCCGGTCCAGCACCCCGATGTCCAGCGACCCGCCCGTCTCCACCAGCACCGTGAGCCCGCCCTCCAAGAGGGCCGAGACCAACTCCGGTGTCCCGGCCTGGGCCAGGGGCTCGCCGCCGGTGACCTCGGCCAGCCCCACCCCGAAATCGAGCACCCGTCGGACCACCTCATTCAAGCTCAAATACTCGCCATCTTCATAGGCATAGGCGGTGTCGCACCAGCGGCAGCGCAGGGGGCAGCCGGTCAGGCGCACGAAGGCGCAGGCCAGCCCCGCCCAGGACGACTCGCCTTGTATGCTCAGAAATATCTCGTTTACCTTAAGGATGGGCATGGCTAACATCCATCTCTCGCCGAGCATTATATGCCAAAATCATTCCCCAGGGTCAGGACATCCGGCATAACCTACAATTTGGTATCTTTACCCTTGAACCGACCTATCCTCGGCGACAATATATCCCTTGCATCATAAACGCCATTACTGGAAGGGCAATGGCAACACCCACCGGCACGGGAATCCCGCCCAGGGAAGCCGCGCGCAACCGCCATCTTCCCGCCTCTGATCGATAGCCCATCCTCATCCCTACATTTTGGTTATTGGCCCATATTGAATATCATACCTGAGCGTAGGGACAGGACCCTGCCCGCCTTTGTTCTAAATCTATTTTAGTAATATATTTAAGCAACTTATATTTTTTTCATGCCTATGGCACGGCCCTTGCTCAAGCCTTGGATGAGCCAACCAGCGCACAGTGGGCGCAACGATGAGCAGAGGGCTCCTTGAACTCGCCCGCGGAAATCAGACAGTAGGAGGAAGTTAACATGGAACCCAGTATCAACAGCGGCGATACCGCGTGGGTGTTGATCAGCTCGGCCCTGGTGCTGATGATGACCGCCCCGGCCCTGGCCTTTTTCTACGGGGGCATGGTGCGCAAAAAGAACGTCCTGTCCACCCTCAACCTTAGCTTCATCATGATCGGTCTGATCAGCGTGCAGTGGGTGCTCTTCGGCTACTCGCTGGCCTTCGGACCCGACGTGAAGGGCTTGGTGGGTGATCTGTCCTGGGCCGGCCTGGCCGGCGTGGGTCCCAAGCCCTTTGATGCCTACTCCAAGACTATTCCCCACCTGGTTTTCTGCATCTTCCAGATGATGTTCGCCATCATCACCCCGGCGCTGATCACCGGCACCATCGTCGACCGGGTGCGCTTCAAGACCTTCCTGATCTTCAGCCTGCTATGGGCGACGGTAGTGTACGATCCGCTGGCCCACTGGGTGTGGGGCGATGGCGGTTGGCTCAAGACCCTGGGCGCCCTGGACTTCGCCGGGGGCACCGTGGTCCACGTCGCCGCCGGCTTCAGCGCCCTGGCCTTCGCCCTGGCCCTGGGCCCGCGCAAGGGCTATCCCAGCGCCCCCATGGAGCCGCACAACATCCCCTTCGTGGTGCTGGGCGCCGGTCTGCTCTGGATGGGCTGGTTCGGCTTCAACGCCGGCAGCTCGCTGGCCGCCGACGGTCTGGCCGCCTACGCCTTCATCAACACCAACACCGCCGCAGCCGCCGCAGCCCTCTCCTGGATGCTGGTCAGCTGGGGCCACGACAAGCCCAGCGTCTTGGGCATCGCCACCGGCGCGGTGGTGGGCCTGGTCGCCATCACCCCGGCCGCCGGCTTCGTAACCCCCATGGGCGCAATAGTCATCGGCGCCGTGGCCGCCCCCATCAGCTTCTACTGCATGCGCCTGCGCCAGAAGTTCGGGCTGGATGACTCCCTGGACGTCTGGGCCTGTCACGGCATGGGCGGCCTAACCGGCGCCCTCATGACCGGCCTGTTCGCCACCAAGACCATCAACGAAGCCGGCGCCGACGGCCTCTTCTACGGCAACCCCGGCCAGCTCGTGACCCAGATCATCGCCTGCGCCACCACCATAGTCTTTGTCTTCGTGGCGACCTACATCCTGACCAAGATCCTGGACGCGATCTTCGGGCTCAGGGTGACCGCCCCCGAGGAGGAAGTTGGACTCGACTTGAGCGAGCACGGCGAACGGGCCTACTCGTAGAAAGAAAGGCGGTAAAGCCATGCTTAAGATGATTGAAGCCATAATCAGGGAAGACAAGCTCAACGACGTCAAGGAGGCCCTGCGGAGCATCGGGATCATGGGCATGAACGTCGCGGAGATACGCGGCCACGGCCGACAGGGAGGCATCGTCCTCAGCGGGCGCTCCGGCTCCTACCAGGTCGACCTGCTGCCCAAGATCCAGATCAATATCGTGCTGAGCGAGGACAACGTCGACGAGACCGTCGAGACCATCGTGACTTCCGCCCGCAGCGGCGCCAACGGCGAGGCCGGCGATGGACTGATCTTCATCCTGCCGGTCGAGGAAGTCGTGCGCATCCGCACCGGCGAGCGCGGCCACGACGCGGTCATGTATCCCGGCGACATCGATGAGCGCAAAGGCAAGAAGAAGTAACCCACCAAACCTCTCTCTCCTCAACCCGCCGGCCCGGACGAGGTCTCCCTCCCTCACCCGGGCCGGCGGCGTGCCGCCGCGGCCGAGGCGTGTCGATAACGGCCCGCCCCCTCGGCCTTGCGCGCTTCCGTTGAAGGGTTGTCCAGGCAAATACTGAACTAGTTGTCATTGCGAGCGAAGCGGGAGATTGCAGCGGCGTTAACATCAAGTTTCAACTTGGCATAAAAGGCGGGGATCAGCCCCGCCCCGACGTAAACAGCGCGAAGTTGAACTTATACCAATATGCGATCAAAGCCATCCATGGCCTTGATCGCATATCGGCATGGCAAAGGCGTGGTTTGACCCCACAAAGCAAGCTTTGTGGGGCCCCCCGGTTTTGCCCCGCCTCGCGAGCGCTTGCGCGCTCGGCGGGCCACCCCCCGGGGTCCCCAGCCAACTTGTTGGCTGGAGTGGATCCTTGGCCCGCATACCAATTAGTGCTCAAACTACTCGGTTGAACGCTAATTGGCATTACCCCCGGCCTGTTAGGAAGGGGGGGCCGGGGGGAAGCCTTTTGGGGCCACCCAAAAGGCTTCCCCCCGCTCCTGCACGCTCTCCAAAATTTAAGCCCCCAGCCAGGAGCGCTGCTGGGCGGCGGGTCGAGGGGCTGCGGCCGGGACCTCCCGCTGGAGCAGGCGCTGGTAGGCCGCCGCCTTGCCGCTGGCGGTCTTGAAAACCTTTTCGATCAGGGCCTCGAGCTTCTCCGGGGTGTGCTCCGGGTATTCCTCGGGGATGTTCACCAGCCAATCGGCGTCCCAGAGGATACGGAACTCCAGCGTGTCGATTTCCCCGGCGCTGTGGTGGTTGGCGATGATCTTGCCCACGTGGTCGCGGCTGGCCTCGTCCATGCCCAGGTCCTTCATGATGGCCTCGGCGATGGGCGGGCCCTCCACCTCCTGCCAGCGGCCGGCGCTGGAGCCGTGCTTGCGCTCCGCCTCCTGGATGCCGATGTCGTGCAGCACCGCCGCGGCCAGCACCACCTTGGGCTCGGCCCCCTGCTCCCCGCGCATGATCTCCTTGGCCCTCTCCAGGACGGTGAGGGCATGGGTGATGCGCTTCTGATCCTGGCCAAAGGTGGCCTGC
Organism: Deltaproteobacteria bacterium; assembly: GCA_021811275.1. Classification (GTDB taxonomy): domain Bacteria; phylum Desulfobacterota; class Desulfarculia; order Desulfarculales; family Desulfarculaceae; genus JACRDC01. The sequence goes on along the minus strand of JAJZPI010000025.1, from coordinate 25,708 downwards.
ATGGCGGCTATGAGGCGGTCGACCAGGGAGGTTTCGTCGCCCTCGGCCATGAGCACCTCCTTGGGGTCATAGCCCAGGCATTCCTTGGCGTGCTCGCACCACTGGGCGCAACCCAGGTTCAGCTTGGGATTGGCCACCCGCGAGCCGCAGCGGGTGCAGCGGCGGGCGGCGTCATCCTTGAAGAATTCCAGCTCGTAGCCGCAGTGGCTGCAAGGAACTTCGAAGATGTCGCCAGGCCGCCAGAAGGCGGTGTCTTGGCCGGGGCACATGGTCTTTCCCATGGTCTTGCTCCTTACGCGTGAGCGCGGCAATACCAGGCCGCGAATCGTTCACCGCTCCTGGCCTGGGCCAGATACTCCTCCATCGTCCCTCGCAGGACCTCCACCGCCCCGCTAGGGTTCCGGGCCTCACCGGCCAGGGTGGCCAGCCGGGGTTGCCGGCCGAGCTTGCCGCCCATGAGGATGCGCGCGCCCGGCCGCGCCAAGCTGACGCAGTCCGCCGGGCAAGCCTCCTGACAGGCGAGGCAACCCTGGCAGGCGAGCCGGTCCCAAAGGGGCGGCGCGCCGTCCACGGTCAGGGCCTGGTCCGGACAGGCCTCGGCGCAGGCACCGCAGGCCGTGCAGGCCCCCGGCGTGAACTCAGGACGGGCCATGCCCACCAGGGCCAGGTCGGCGATCTGGGGGCGCGAGCAGCCGTTGGGGCAGCCGGCCACGGCGATCTTGAGCTTGTGGTGAAAGAGCACCTGCTCGCCCTGAACCCGCGCCCGCAGCCGTTCCGACAGCCCGCTTTCGGCCACCCAGCGCTCCAGGGCGCTCCGCCAGGCGTCAACATCTATCAGCGGGTTGGGACAGCCAGATAGCGAAGCCCGGCAGGCCTCGAGGATCACCATCTCCACGCCCGGCTCATTGGCCGCCGGCAGCACGGCCTTGATCTCCTCGCCGCTCCTGCCTCCGGCCACCGCCTTGAAGCGCGCCTCGGCCTCGGCGAAGTCGGCCACGGTGACCACTCGGCGGCCGCTAGCGCCCACACGCTCCTCGATCTTGCGCCGGGCCAGGGGCCGCACCAAGACCGGCACCCGCTTCAAGGCCTCCTGGGCCTGGCTTTCCCACGTTAGCCTGGGCATGAGCCGCCCTCCTTAGGTTAGCGCGCCGCCATGCGCAGCAGACCTGCGTCTTCCTTCACCTTGCCGTCGCGGCCCACCACCAGGGCCTGGATGGGTATGCTGATCCCGGCCATCTCCGCCGCCTTGCTCGCCACGAACATCAGGCCATGGCAGCAGGGAACCTCCATGTGCACCACGGTGACGGACCGCGGCTGGGCCTCGGCCAGCACGGCAGCCAGCTTGCGGATATGGGCCTGGGCGTCGTCGAGCTTGGGGCAGGCCAGGGCCACGGCCCTGTCGGGCAACACCCGGGCGTGCAGATCGGGCAAGGCCGCCGCGGCGCAGTCCGCCAAAAGCACCAAGTCGGCGTTCTTGAGAAACGGTGACTGGGGCGCCAGCAGGGCCAGCTTGATGGGCCAGTGGCCCAAGGTGGAGGCGGCCTGTCCCGCGGCGGGCGCGGCCCCGGCGGGGGCCGCGGGCTTCAGCGCCATGGCCGCCGAGCCGGGGCAGCCGCTGGCCATGGGCGCGGCGGCTGGCTGGGCGTGGGCGGCATGGCCACCCTGGGGCGGGGGCAGGGGGCGGCCCTGGGAGCGCAGCAGGCCCTCGACGGCCTTTTCGTCAAAATCGTCGGCCTCGCGCTGGATAACCTGCAGCGCGCCGGTGGGGCAACCACTCAGGCAGGCGCCCAGGCCGTCGCAGTAGATTTCGCCCACCAGCTTGGCCTTGCCGTCCACCAGGGCCAGGGCGCCCTCGGCGCAGTCCAGGATGCACTGGCCGCAGCCGGTGCACTTATCCTCGTCGATGCTGATGATGTTTCTGAGCTTAGGCATGGCGGGCCTCCAATTGAAAGGAATCCGAAAAATCAGAAAGCTTGTTTCGCGAGAAGTAGTCCCGCACTTCCTGGCCCATCTTGTGAAGCAGGCCGCCCAGGATGCAGTTCCCGTTGCAGGCCGGCGTGCCCAGCAGGCAGCCCGGCGGCTCCAAGGCGCCCTCCACGGCCTGATAAACGTCCAGCAGGGTTATCTGGTCGCCGGGCAAGGCCAGGGAAAACCCGCCCTTGGGTCCCCTCTGGGAGCTGACTAGGCCGGCGCGGCCCAGGCGCTGAAGTATCTTGGCCAAATGTGCCTCAGAGACCCGCAGGGTTGTGGCAATGTCCTTGGTGGAAAGGGTCTGTGTGGGATAGGCGGCCAGAAGAGCCATGGTATGCAATCCCAGCGATGCGGCTTCGGATATGCGTAGAGAATTCATGGGGCCCTCTTTAATGTATTTAGGTACTATAATACTTATTTATTGGCCAGTGTCAAGCGCTGGGACGGAAAAAAATGATGGGCCGCTTTCACGGCCCATCATCCGAACGGTCCGGCGGCACCGGACCATGCGCGATAGCTGGATTACTTGGTGGTGGCGGAAGTCGCGGCGGTGCTGGCCTTCTTCTTGGAAACCTTCTTCTTGGAGGCCTTCTTCTTCTTCTTTTTGGTGGTGGTCTGGGCAGGCTGGTCGCCGGTGGCGGTATCGGCCGCGGCCACGAAGGAAGCGCAGCCCACGGAGAACGCCAGGGCCATGAGAATCACCAACAGCTTTTTCATCTTCTCTCCTCCTGATCGGTGAAATCCAGAAGCTAATGTTGCTGGCTCTGGTCGAAACGCGCGACGCAGCATTTGCTCAATGCGGCAACCCTTCTCTCTTGCTCGGGTGCCTGTCGTTCTCCACCAGGTCAGCCCAATCTACTTCCGGCATGTCTACAGCAATGGGCTTGCCACCATAACAACCTACTGAAATATTTATAATTATTATAAACAATAGACATGGTTGAGAACTAAAAATTCTTATATAATCATATAATTTTGGTCTATCCTGCCTCTGGCCAAATATAAGATACCATCAAAAATAATTGTTATTTTACTGTGTTCCTTGATAACGGAACCTCTAATTCATGAATATTGATTTTAGGAACATCAAGTTCCTGTCTTATTATGCAACTAAATAATAATCCGAACAAAAACTTATTAACTACAAATTATACCAAATAAAACAAAAAGAATTTTTTCAATGCTCCATATTTTACGGAATAATTGGTTCATGATCAGATATTTTAAGAAATTTTAGTTCCTAAAAATTATTTATTTATATGTTATCAATAAATTACAACATTACTTTTAGTGAGACTTGGTACAGGCCATTAGTAAACAGTCTTTTATTTACCGGAATTGGAAGTTCGCCTTGCATTAGCCTAGATATATTTTATCTTGATATTCAATTTGTTATCATGTGGCAGCATAGTTGCTAGGGAATGGTGTGTTCCAGCCATTTCAAAGGAGCGTCCGCCCCATGCCCGTGCCCAGAATCAAAAACATCGTAGGCGTGGTCATTCCGACCGCCTGGGATGCCGAGGGCAGGGTCACCGCGGTGGGCATATCCGCCACCGATGAGATAGAATATTTGCTGGCCGAAAGTCCACGCTCCAGCGAACTCTTGGGTTTGGTCCGCCGCGAGGTGGAGGTCACCGGGGTTGTCAGCGAGCACGAAGGTGGCCGCAAAAGGCTTTACCTGGAAGACTACAAGCTCATTAGGAGGAACGACTCAAATGAAATTGTCTGAAGGCCGGGGACTACTGCCCGCTGTCCTGGCCTGTGCTCTCTGCCTCGTCTGGAGTCTGGGGCCGGCGGTAGCCCAGGAAACCGGCGAGGGCGGGGCCTATGTCGGCGATAGTGACCGCCCGGCCCGCCTTGGCCCCAAGCCCAAGCCGCTACATAGCAACTACATTGAACCGGCCGCACCCCCCGCTTCGCCTTCCAGCAGGCCGGCCAAGTCCACCAAGGCCAGGAAGCGCCCGAAGGCCGACTCCGCGGCCAGCGCCTCCCAGCCTGCCCCACCCAAGCTGGTCAAGGGGCCCAAACCCCGGGCCAAGGCCAGAACCTACAAGCCGGTCAAGCAGGTTGAACCGGCCAAGCCTGCCAAGACTGCCAAGCGGATCAAACCGATAAGGCAGGCAGCGCCACCCAAGCAGGTGAAGGCACCCAAGGCCGCGCCCCGGGCAGCCGTTGCGCCTCCGGCCAAGATCTCAACCCGGGCGGTGCAGCAGGCATTGAACCGCGCCGGCCACCCAGCCCCCCTGGACGGCAAGCTGGGCAAGAAGACCCGTCAGGCGCTGCGCAACTTCCAGCGCGCCCATGGTTTGCCAGCCACCGGCCAAGCCGACCGCCACACCTTGGCCAGGTTGGGCCTGATCTAATTTTTCAGACCTGAAGAGTTACCGCCACGCCCCGGCATGTTAATCAGGCCGGGGCGAACTTTTGGGCCTTGGCGTCCGGCCCGGGTCAGGCTCCGCCGGATGGGCGAGGCTGTTTGGGGGTGTAAAGCAGACAGGGCCTTCCCGAGGTGCGCAGCACCACCCGCCAGGGGATCTCCCTGGACTTGAAGCCCATGCCCCGGCAGGCATAGCCCCTGCCGTGCTCCCAGGTGATCACCAGATGCTGGCAGCGAAAGCAGTTGGGTGCGTCTTGCTCCAATCTTCCCTCTTACCATGCGCCTTCCGCTTCGAGCCATGATGGCATAATCGCGCCGCCATTGATAGCCCAGAGCGCCGCAACCGTTACGCTTCCTGTTATACTGAACCACGTCCGCGCCCTCCACCACAAACCCGAAGCGGAGATTGCCTGGCCATGCCGCATGAACGCATCCGCTACGCCCCCTTGCGCGACAAGCTGACCGATCCGGCCTCGGCCGCCCGCCACATCCTCGATGGCAGCAACCTCTTCGTGAGCGGTTTCAGCCCGGTGGGCTACCCCAAGCTCATCCCCCAGGAAGTGGCCAAGCGGGCCCGCGCCGGAGAAAAAATCAAGATCAACCTCTACGCCGGCGCCTCTACAGGCGAGGATTTGGACGGGGTTTTGGCCGAGGCCGGCGTGGTGAACTGGCGCAGACCCTACATGGCGGCCAAGGCTATGCGCGAACGCATCAACCGGGGCGAGATTCTTTTCAAGGACGACCACCTCTCCTCCACCTCGGCCCAGGTGCGCTCCGGCAGCCTGGGGAATGTGGACGTGGCGGTGGTGGAGGCCTTGGCCATCAGCGAGAAGGGGAACCTCATTCCCACCATGAGCGTTGGCAACACCCCCACTTTCGTGCGCGAGGCCAATAAGATCATCATCGAAATGACCGACGCCTGCCCGCCGGAATTGGAGGGCATACACGACATCTTCATCCCCGAGGACCCGCCCTACCGCATGCCCATACCCATCTACCGGGCCAGCGACCGCATCGGCAAGCCCTTCATCGAGATGGACCCCCGCAAGGTGGTGGGCATCGTCTATTCCCACGAGCGGGACCACTGCCCCATTTTCCCGCCCCCGGACCGTGCCGCCCATGAAATCGCCAGCCATATCCTCGAGTTCGTTGAGCACGAGATCAGGGCAGGCCGCCTGCCCGCCGGCCTGCCCTGGCAATCCGGGGTGGGTGACGTGGCCAACGCCGTGCTCCTGGGTTTTTTGGAAAATGACTTCTTCCACGCCTTGGATCTCTATTCGGAGGTGCTCCAAGACGCGGTGCTGGACCTCCTGGACCTGGGCAAGGTGCGCAGCGCCTCGGGCTCGGCGCTCACCTTTTCCACCAAGGCCCAGGACCGCTTCATAAAGGAGCTTTACCGCTACAAGGAGCGGGTGATCCTGAGGCCGGTGGAGATATCGAATTCGCCGGAGGTGATCCGCCGCCTGGGGGTGCTGGCGGTCAACACCGCGCTGGAAATTGACATCTACGGCCACGTCAATTCCACCCATCTTTGGGGCCGAGACATGATGAACGGCATCGGCGGCTCGGGAGACTTCGTGCGCAACGCGGCCTTGTCCTTCATGGTCACCCCCTCCACCGGCAAGGGCGGCAGACTTTCGCGCATCGTGCCCATGGTCGCCCACGTGGACCACTCCGAGCACTCGGTGGACGTGGTGGTGACTGAGCACGGTCTGGTGGATCTGCGCGGCCTGCCCCCCCGCCAGGCGGCCGAGCAGATCATCGCCAAGTGCGCCGCGCCCGAGTATCGGGAGCCCCTGCGAGACTATTTCCAGCGGGCGCTCAGGCAGGGCGGCCACGAGCCTCATATTCTGGAGGAGGCCTTCGGCTTCCACCAGCGCTTCTTGACCAGCGGGGACATGCGCCCCGCCGGCTGAACCGCCGGACCGGCCGCCGCCGGGCACCCGGCGAAACCTGTTGCCGAATGGCATTCATAGGGCGAAGATGATCCCAGCGTCCGGCCCCTCGGCCGGACCCTGGGATACCGACCTCCCCCCGGCGCCCCGCCCGCCACCAAGCCAGGAGCCAGCCATGCTGCTATTGAACCCCCATGCCCACAACCGGCCCTACCCCGACGAGCGCTCGCGCCAAATCATGGTCAAGACCATCGAGTTCTTCGAGAAAAAGGGCAAGGTCAAGCTCAAGGAGGATGACCGCGAGCGGATCTGGTACGCCGACCTGCTGGAATTCCTTAAAAAGGAGGGCGTGTTCCACACCCTGCTCACCCCGACCAGGTATGGCCAGGGCGACTGCCGCTGGGACACCTGGCGCAACTGCGAGTTCAGCGAGATCCTGGCCTTCTACGGCCTGCACTACTGGTACACCTGGCAGGTGACCATTCTGGGCCTGGGGCCGCTGTGGATGAGCGCCAACGAGGCCATCAAGGAGAAGACCGCCGAGTTGCTCAAACAAGGCGCGGTCTTTGCCTTCGGGCTTTCGGAGAAGGAACACGGCGCCGACGTCTACGCCAGCGAGATGACGCTCTTCCCAACCGGTGAGAAAACGTGGCGAGCCCGCGGCGGCAAGTACTACATCGGCAACGCCAACGTGGCCGCCCTGGTCTCCAACTTCGGCCGCTTCGCGGGCACGGACGAATACGTCTTCTTCGCCACCGATTCCCAACACGAAAAGTTCGAATGCATCCGCAACCTGGTCAACGTGCAGTCCTACGTGGCCGAATACGCCCTGCACGACTACCCCATCGGCGAGGCCGACATCCTCTCGCGGGGGCCCGAGGCCTGGGACGCGGCCTTGAACACCGTCAACGTGGGCAAGTTCAACCTGGGCTGGGCCTCCATCGGCATCTGCACCCACGCCCTCTACGAGGCCATCAACCACGCCGCCAACCGCCGACTCTACGACAAGTTCGTCACCGACTTCCCCCACGTGCGCCAGCTCTTCGTGGACGCCTACACCCGGCTCATCGCCATGAAGCTCTTTTCCCTGCGCGCCGCCGACTACCTGCGCAGCGCCTCGCTGAACGACCGGCGCTACCTGCTCTACAACCCCATGGTCAAGATGAAGGTCACCATGCAGGGCGAGCAGGTCATCGACGCCCTCTGGGACGTGATCGCCGCGCGCGGCTTTGAGAAGGAGGTCTACTTCGAGAGCGCCACCCGCGACATCCGGGCCCTGCCCAAGCTGGAGGGCACGGCCCACGTGAACATGGCCCTGGTGGTCAAGTTCATGGCCAACTACCTGTTCAACCCCCGCGAGTTCCCGGAGATACCCAGGCGCGACGACGCGGCCGACGACGAGTTCCTCTTCCACCAGGGCCCCACCAAGGGCCTGGGCAAGATACAGTTCCACGACTACAACCTGGCCTACGGCCCGGCGGACAGCCTCAACGTGAGCATATTCAAGGAGCAGATCAAGACCCTGAAGAAGTTCCTGTTGAAAACTCCGCCCAGCCCGGAGCAGCAGAAGGACGTAGACTTCCTGCTCAGCCTCGGGGAGATATTCACCCTCATCCCCTACGGCCAACTGATCCTGGAGAACGCCAGGATTTACGGCGTCTCCCGGGACTTGGTGGAGCAGATCTTCGACTTCATGGTGCGCGACTTCTCCAAGTACGCGCTCCAGCTCTACCACAAGCCCAGCAGCACGCCTGAGCAGATGGAGATGTGCCTGGCCATGATCAAGCGGCCGGCGGTGGACAGGGAGCTTTTCGGCAGGGTCTGGGACGAGGTCTACGCCCTGGAGGGCCTCTACGAGATGAACCCCTAGCTGTGGCGAGTACGTCGTTCGATATGATGATCCTGGAACCAGGCGGGTTATGGTTCAGCAAGGCAACCGGCCTGCGACGTTTGTGGCCTTGAAGCTGAGCCGGGAGACAACCACCGCTCCCGCTTGAGGACGCCTGGGGGGCCTTGCAGGTCCCCTCATGGGAGCCGGCTTGGATGAACCGCCTAGCTTTGCCGTGGGCGCGCAAAGGCGGGAGGCCGGCTCGCAGGCGCCGGAAGCCCAACCCGGCGGTGACATCTCGAAAATAACAGTAATTCCGATTGGCGCTCAAACGAGTAGTTTGAGCGCCAATCGTTATGCGGGCCTTGGATTCACCCCCAACCAACAACCTTGGCCGGGGACCCCGGGGGGATGGCCCGCCGAGCGCGAAAGCGCTTGCGAGGCGGGGCAAAAACCGGGGGTCCCCACAAAGCTTGCTTCGTGGGGTCGAACCAAGCTTTTGCCCTGCCTATCGGAGATCAAAACCATGGATGGCTTTGATCGCATATTGGGATAAGGCATGCGTGCCGCCACCGGCGGTCATCACCCGGTTGATCTTCGTGTATGACCACGACGGGGTCAGGGAAGGGGCTCTGTTCGAAAGATCTCTATCTCGGCCATGGTCCAAAGCCGTCCCGGCCGCGGGGACACGATCTCCAAACGCAAGGCATTGGTCAAAACCGCCGCAAAACGCAGGGTCTGCAACTTCTCCCCGAACAAGGGCAAGTCGTTGGCGAACTCAAAGGGGTCCAGGCCCGCCGGGATATCTTCCAGCAGGACCTGCCACTTCCCATCCCTGAGGCAGGACAGCCTCAAGGTCTCGGCCTGGTCATCAGCGTAGTGATGATAATGCAGAACAAGGCGGCTGAGGGGCAACGGCTGCCCAAGACGCAGCTCGATCCACATGCCCTTCTCCTGTCCCTTGCCACTGTTCCATTTGCTGGCTCGTTGACCATCCACGAGCAAGTGGGCGCGGGACGGCTCGTGGCTCGTTTCCGCCCTGATCTGATGCCTGGGGACGGGCAGTTCCCGAGGCGCCTGCCCTTGACTGAAATGGTCAAAGACAACATAACCGCCGGCCTGGGTGCGGCGGCAGGCAACACCGGCCTGGTCCAACCGTTTTGCAAAATCGGCGCTATTGAAGGAGTCGGACGATGTGAGCACATAGGCGGCCCGAGGATCGCGGCTGACTTCGTCCTTATAAGGAATGGGCCAGCCAGGGAACCGTTCATTGAAGGGCTGGCTGCACAGCATCTCGCCTTGGGCCTCCAGGGTCAGGCGGTAGGCCGTCCAATAAGCCGCGAAGCAATGGTTATCGCCTTCCCGGCGCAGGAAGCTCAATGCCGGGCCAATATCCGGCATGAGGGCATCGCGTTCGGCAAAGCCCGGTTCCATCCATCTGCCGCCCAGGTAGATCGAGGTCAGCAGATTGAAAAGGGCCAGAAGCGCGGCCGCGGCTCCCCAAACCGTCCGCATGTACTTGCCCGCTGTGCGCCGGACTTGCAGCCACAGGAAAGGCAGACACCAGGGAACGATCAAAAGGTAGCGGAACTGTCCCGGGTGTGAGCGGTCGTTAAGCAGGAACAAGGCCATGCCCAACAAAGGCGCGGCCGAGATCGCCGCGAGCAGGCCGCCGGCCGCCGCGGGTTCCTGAGAAGGTTTGCGGGCCAGACGCCCGACGCCGGCCGCGATGGCAATAAACAGAGCCACGGCAAAAACGGCCAGAATCGGAACCTCCGGCCAGGACGCCAGGGCCAGCCTTCCGTACAAGTCGGGGTAGGTGCAGGTATTCGCCCCCAGCACCCCGCCCAGGGCTTCCCGCAAGGCATCCAGCCAGCGCCAACTCACGGCCTCCGCCAGCGGCCGCGTCTCGAAGACCGCCAAGACGTCCTGGGTGTGCCTGGAGAGGGCGATAAGGTAGGGAGCCAACCCCAGGGTCAGCCCCAGGCCCGTGGCCGCCAGGCGGGTGGGGGCCGGCCGAAGGCCGCCGGCCAGGCAAGCCCAAAGGATCAGGAGGATTGCAAGGTCCGCAGCCAGAGGCAACACACTGAAGGCCAGCCCCTGCGACAGCCCCAGCACGAAGGCGGTCGCCAGGGCCGGCAAGCCGGACTTTTCCCTCATGGTCCAGGCCAGCCAGGCCCCCAGGGTCCACGAGGCCAGGAGAAAGCCGTATCCCGGAGGCGCATACGCGCTTTGGATCATCAACAAATAGGCGGGCGGAAAGACCAGCAACAACAACCCTGGCCAGGCCGTGGCCAAGGAGCCAAGCTGGATCAGCAAAAGCCCGGCTCCCAAATATGACGCCAGGCCCAAAGCCAAGGATAGATACCTGGCTCCCAAGGTGTTGCGTGGCAGGAGCCTGGCCGTGGGAGCCAGGAAATAGGCGTCCATGGGGAACATGTAAGGCTGGCCCAGGAGCAGCAAGGGTCGGTTGCCGCCGGCTATGTCCTCGGCCTGCAAAATGACAATGGCTTCATCCGAGGTTGCGGGCAACTTTTCCAGGCTGATTTCCATGAAAGCAATGCGCAGAGCCAAACCGGCTATCAATAGCCCCATCAGCGGCAGACGATGTCCGTGAAACATGGCCATGGCCATTGGACGATCCGCCCCGAAAAGAGAAGGGCATTGGGTGCAGGATCCCAGAAACCGCCACCCAAGACAACCGGCGCGCCCTACGGTTCGGCGGGACGCATACTCGATGCTGTATCAATCAGCAGCCAGGAGCGCCCGCTCCCGGCTCGGGCAATAGCCATCGGCGCGCTTTTGAGCCGCCTTCGATCAAGCAGGCCGGGCCGACCTGGTCGTTTGGGTCCTCCCGGCCGAGGCAGTCCGGGCAGGCCCATCCCCTCACATGACCCAATGGGGACGCCCGGCGCGCCAGGCCGCCAGCTTTTCCTTGAGCCAGCCGTTGAGCCCTGGCTCCAGATAGAAGCGCGGCAGCAGAAGCGAATCCTCAGGGGGGATCATGCCTTGCGCCACGGCAAGCCTGGCCAGGTCTGTTCCGGGATAGATACGGATGCCAATGGTCAGCTTGAGCATGTCCAGCTTGAGCGACTCGGCGAAGGCCAGGCTCTCTTCCACGCTGGCGCGGGTCTCCCCCGGTCCGCCCAGCAGCAGGAAACCCATGCAACGGATACCCTGCCCGGCCAGCAGGGCGCGGGCCGAACGCACCTCCTCCAGGGCGAAGCGCTTCCCCAATCCGCGCAGGACGGGGCGGGAGCCGCTCTCGAAGCCCAGGGAGGCCTCCACGCAACCGGCCCCGGCCATGGCCTCCACCAGTTCCGGCTTCAGGCCGCCGGGATAAAGTATGCAGCGCCAACGCGGCTTGGGATCAAGCCCGGCGAGGGCCCGGCAAAGCTCCAGGGCGTGGCCGGGCGGCAGATTGAAGACGTTGTCGGTGAAATAGAATTGGCCGTAACCCGTGGCCATCAGCTCGGCCAGCCCCTGGGTGAAGGAGGACACGGACCGCCGCCGGATCGCCTTGCCCTCTATGACCGGCGTGGAGCAGTAGGAGCAGGCCATGGGGCAGCCGCGCCGGGACTGCACCGGCAGCCAGAGGTCGGCCCGCCTGGCCTGGCCGAACCAGCGCGCCGCCGCAGCCAGGGGCACCCGGTCCAGGTCGCGGGGAAAGGCCCGGGGCGCGGTCAGCCCGTGGCCGGGCAGCCAGAGTCCGGGCACCCCCGCCGGGTCCCCGCCCTGGGCCAACCTGGCCAGCAGGGCCGGGAAGGCATCCTCGCCGTCCCCGGCCAGCCCCATGTCCGCGCCCAAATAGGACAGCGCGCTGTCGGGGAATATGCTGTAGCCCGCGCCTCCCGCCACGATGGGGGCGCGGCTGTGCCGCCGGCAGACCTCCACCACCTCCCGGACCTGGTCCAGAAGCAGCCGAGGGGCGGCCATGTTTTGGTCGTCGATGTTGCGCACCGACAACCCGATGACCTCCGGGCCATGCTCGGCGATGGACCCGGCCAGCAAAGGCCCGGGATCCTCCACGCCCAGCAGGTCCAGCATGCGGACCTCGTGCCCGGCCAGCCGCGCGGCCTCTGCCACCAAGGCCAGCCCCAAGGGCAGGGAGACCATGTTGATCTCTTCGCGGTTGCCCGAAACCAACAGCACCCGCACCGGCCGCACCTCCTCTTCCTTCGACCCCGCGCCCTGATTCACAATAAGCCAAATCGGCGTTCAAGGTCCATGCCCGATTTCGGAGGATTGATCGGAACCATGGGGCGCCGGCAGCGAGGCGGGCATATAATGGGTCAGCGATTCAGACGCATCATAACCGTTCGGGAGGCATCATGGCCAAGCTCGAACCCACGGTCTGTCCCTTCGACTGCCCGGACACCTGCGGGTGCCTGGCCAAGGTCGAGGACGGGCGCCTGGTCTCCCTGCGCGGCGACCCTGAGCACCCCTTCACCCGTGGTTTCCTCTGCGCCAAGATGGCCCACTATCCCCGGCGAGTCCATTCCCCGGCCCGGCTCACCCAGCCCCTGCTGCGCGCGGGCGCCAAGGGCTCCGGCCAGTTCAAGCCTATCGGCTGGGACGAGGCCATGAGCCTGCTGGCGGACAAGATCGACGAGACCGTAGCCGCCCACGGGGCCCAGGCCATCCTGCCCTACTCCTACGCCGGCCACATGGGACTGGTCCACCGCCAGGGCGGCCACGCCTTCTTCCACCGCCTGGGGGCCAGCCGACTGATCCGCACCATCTGCGGGGCCACCGCCGGGGCCGGCTTCGCCGCCAGCCTGGGGGCGGGGCCCAGCGCCGACATCGAGTCGGCCGCGAGGGCCGACCTGATACTCATCTGGGGCGGCAACACCCTCACCACCAACCTGCACGCCTGGCCCTTCTTCCTGGAGGCCCGCCGCCGGGGCGCGCCCATCGTGGTGGTGGACCCTTACTTGAACCGCACCGCCCAGGCCGCCGACAGGCACCTGCTGCTAAGGCCCGGCAGCGACGCCGCCCTGGCCCTGGGGCTCATGCACGTGATTATCGCCGAGGACCTGATCGACCGCCAATTCATTACGCGCTGGTGCCTGGGTTTCGAGGAGTTGGCGCAAAGGGCGGGCGAGTGGACCCCGGCCCGGGCCGAGGCGGTCACCGGGGTGCCTGCCGCCCAGATCGAGGACCTTGCCCGGGCCTATGGCCGGGCGCGCGCGCCTTACATACGCACCGGGTTCGGCTTTTCACGCCAGCTCAAGGGGGCCATGGCCATGCGCACGGTGGCGCTGCTGCCCGCCCTGACCGGGGCCCTGCGCAAGGGCGGTGGCGGCATCACCCGCACCTTGAGCGAGGCCGCGCCCTTCAATCTCAAGGCGCTAACCCGCGAAGATTTGGCGCCCAAGGGGACCCGCCCCTTCAACATGGTGCAGTTGGGCCGGACCCTGAACCAAGCCGACCCGCCCGTAAGGCTGCTGCACGTCTACCTCAGCAACCCGGCGGTGGTGGCCCCGGACAGCGGCCAGGTGCAGCGGGGCCTGGCCAGGTACGACCTGTTCACCGTGGTCCACGAGATGTTCCTGACCGAGACCGCGCGTCTGGCCGACCTGGTTCTGCCGGGAACCTCGTCCCTGGAGATGACCGACCTCTACCGCGCCTACGGCCACCACTACGTGCAGATGGCCCGCCCGGTCATCCCGCCCGTGGGCCGGAGCCGCTCCATCCTAGCGGTCTTCCAGGAGTTGGCCGGCCGCCTGGGCTTCAGCGAGCCGGTCTTCAAAGCCAGCGAGGATGAGATCATTTCCTGGCTGCTGGAGACCAAATCCCCCTATCTCGAGGGCATCACCTTCGAGCGCCTGGCCGCCTGCCGACCGCTCAGGGTCAACGCGCCCGCCAACCCCTACGCCGAGGGCTTCGCCACGCCCTCGGGCAAGGTGGAGATGAGCCTGCCGGCCTGGGCCGGCCTGGGCCTGGACCCCCTGCCCAACGGCGAACCCAGCCTGGACCCCGAGGGTGGCCCGAGCCACCCCTTGCGCCTCATAACTCCGCCCAACCACCACTTCCTCAACAGCACCTTCAACGAGGTGGAGGAATTGCGGGCCAAGGCGGGCCAAGCCGAGCTGATCATGCACGCCCAAGACGCGGCGGCGCGTGGCATCGTTCAGGGCCAGTTGGTGCGGGTCTTCAACCGGCGCGGCGAGTGCGTCCTGCGCGCCCGGGTGGGCGGGGAGGTGCTGCCTGGGGTGACGGTGGCCGAAGGGCTTTGGTGGGGGCCGCACGCCCCCGGCGGCAAGGGCATAAACCACCTGACCAGCCAGCGCCTGGCCGACCTGGGCGGATCCTCGGCCTTTCACTGCAACCTGGTGGAGGTGGAGGCGGTCCGGACCTAGGGGCCTGCCGGAGTAATCCTTCGACAGGCTCCCGGGCGGGTCATGGACGGCTTTCTCCGAAACACTCCTAGATCGGCAGAGCGCCGGCCACGCCGCCGGGAATTATGGTCATGGCGGGGCGGCGGGCGGGAGCCGGAGCCGTGGGCAGGGAGCCCTCGCGCGAGCGCAGCCACTCCCAGCGACGGTCGATACGCGACCAGAGCAGGCGGCCCTCCTCGCCCAGGCCGTGGCCGGACCATATCCGGGCCAGCTTTCTCCGCAGGGGCAAGGGATAGCGTTCGCGCAGCCAGGCCAGGTTGTGACGGTCGCGATAGGCCAACTCCTCCGGCCCAGCCCCGGGGGTGGATCTCCCGCCGAAATGCACCACGAAGGCGTTCGGGGCCGCCGCCACGCTAAGCCCGGCCAACCAGGTCCGCAGGCAGTAGTCCAGGTCCTCGTAGCCGTGCACGAAACGCTGGTCCAACCGGCCCACCTGGCGTTGCGCGGCCCGCGAGATGGCCACCGCATAGAAAGAAACGCTGTTCTTCAGTAAGGGCGGGCGACCCGCCCCGGCGCGATTATAGGCCCCCAGCACCCCGGCCAGCTCTTCCCAGCGGCCGTGCACATCCTTGCGGTCGCCCTGAGCCCCCAGGCGCACCCTCTCCCCGGCCAGTTCCAGGTCCAGGGGCAACTCGAAGTTGGAAACCCCGCCCACCACGCCGTGGCCCAGGTCCAGGCCGCCCAGCAGACCCTCCAGCCAGCCCGACGGCAGAAACACGTCGTTATTCAGAAGCACCACCCGCGCGCCGCCGGCCCGCTCCAGGGCCAGATTGCAGTTGTGGGCGAATTGGCGGGGACGCTGGTTGACCGCCAGTTCGTCCGGGGCCAGGCAAGCGAGGTCGTCGCCGGAGGCGTTGTCGATCAGGAGCAGGCGGTAGGGAGCCGGGGTGTGGGCCCGCAGGGAATAGACCGCCAGGTCCGTGAGGTCCGGACGGTTGTGATGGATGATGGCTATGAGGGGCCCAGCGCCCATGCCCGATCTCCCTGGAGTTGGCCCTTGCCGCCCAAGCCGGGGCGCAAGTCTCCCCAAGCCCGGCGGGCTGCCCTCCCGCCGGCCTCCCGGCCCTCCGCCCCCTGGCCGTATGGCTCGAAAAACGCGTCGCCCGAAGCGAGATTCTCCTATTTGCTTAGATCGGCAGGGGGCGTGACTTTCTTTAACGGAAAATGCGCGGCCCGCTCCCGGAGGCGAAAAATAGCCGCACCCGATTTTCGCCGGTCCGGAAAAGACGGCGGCTAGAACTGGAAGTAGATGAAAACCCCGGAGGCGGGGCTGCTCAGGGTGAGCACCCCCAAAAGGAGCAGGCTGGCCGCCAGGGGCCGGAACAGTAGCAGGCGCCGGGCCAGGCCTGTGCCGGGCCTCGCCCGGCGGGCCAGGCGGTCATAGGCGGCATGGGCCCAGAGGGGGAGGGAGTAGAGCAGCACGGTGTAGAACAGGTAAAGGGTTATGAGGTGGTCCCCCGCCTCGGAGGGCGCCAAGGGCGAAAGGCTCAAATAGCGCGCGATCCAGCCCAGATCGGTCTCGCGAAAGAAAAGCCAGCCGAAGGCTACCAAGGCGAAGGTGAATACCACCTTGAAGGGAGCGGTCCAGGCCGCCTCCTGGAGCGCGCGGGGAACGAGCCTGCGCCACCAGCGTTCGGCCAAAACCAGCAAGCCGTGGTAGAGCCCCCAGACAATGAAGTTCCAGTTGGCGCCGTGCCAGAGACCGGAGACGAAGAAGACGGTGAGTATGTTCAGGCCGGCGCGCGCCGGCCCCACCCGCGAACCGCCCAGGGGGATGTAGATGTAGTCGCGCAGCCAATATGACAGCGACATGTGCCAGCGTCGCCAGAAGTCGGCCGGCGAATGAGACAGGTAGGGCTGGTCGAAGTTCCTGAGCAGCTCGAATCCGAGCAGGCGGGCGCTGCCCCGGGCGATGTCGGTATAGCCGGAGAAATCGGCCAATATCTGAAAGGTGAAGCCCAGCACCCCTGTCCAGAGCAGCCAGAAGTCCGGGTCCTTGAGGGCGAAGATCTTATTGACCAACAGAGAGAGGTTGTCGGCCACCACCATTTTTTGAAAAAATCCCCAGGCGAGCAGGAAGAGGCCGTCGCGGAAGGCGGCGGGATCGAAGCGCCGGGGGTGCTCGATCTGGGGCAGGAGATGGCCGCCGCGCTCGATGGGCCCGGCCTGCAGGGTGGGGAAGAAGCAAGCCATGAGGGCGAAGTCCACCAGGCTGCGCCGGGGCTGCAGGCGGCCGTGGTAGACGTCCAGGCAGTAGCCCAGGCATAGGAAGGTGAAGAAGGAGATGCCCACGGGCAGGATCAGTTTCAGGGAGGCATGGAAGGTGGGCAGCCCCAAGGCGTCCAAAAGGCCGCCCAGATTGGACAGGAAGAAGTCGGCGTACTTGAACACGCCCAGGGTTCCCAGGCAGACAACCAGCGCCGCCCAGAGTAAGAGCCGCCGCCATTGCGGCCTGGCGACCATTCCCAGGGCGCAGGCGTAGCTGGCTAGCACCACGCCCCCTAGCAGAATCAACAGCCAGGGATTGACCCAACCGTAGAAGACGACCCCGGCCAGGAGCAGGAATACGTTCTGGAGGCGGTGGCCCAGCAGCCAATAGACAACCAGGGCCGCAGCCAGAAACATCAGGTATTCGATGCTGGTGAAACTCATCGAAATACTCCCTGCAAGCGCCGGTGAAGGATCTCCGAGTAGCGCCTGGGGTCGGCGATATGGTCGCCGCTGGCGTACATGGACAGCGGCAGCTCGGGGTCGCCGGTGAAGTCGTGGAAGGGTATGCCGCGCTCTGCCATATAGGCCCGGACCTGCTCCATGTAGCGCGTCAGGCGCGGGTCCTGGGGCGGGGGCCCTTTGGGTCCGGGTCGCTCCTGAGCCCGCATGAACACCAGGCCCACGCTCCGCGCCTTGGCCAACTCGATGATGGCCGGCAAAAAGGAGTATTCCACGTTGCCGGCGAAGTCATAGTCAGGCCTGCCGTTGTCGGCGGCGGGGTCGGCCTCCACCAGGTCGCCGGCCGCCCCTCGCAGCATCGCCAGACCGAAGCGCGCGTTGACCGCCGCCTTCAGGCGGGGGCGCCACTTTTGGGGCTTGTTGCCGGGCAGCGGCGGGATGGCCAAAAACAGCGCCGCCTGGTCAAGCCAGGAACGCGCCTGTTCCCTGCTGGCGCTGACGGTGAAGACCCGTTCGCCCAACCAGGCCTCAACGCGCTGCGCCCAGGTATGCCGCCCTTCCAACACCTGGTCGAGCCGGTCCTCCCGTTCATGGGACATGCTCTCTATGATTTTGCGGAACTCGCCTTCCGTGCGCAGGGTGGGCTGGGTGAGGGTGGTGCCCCGAAAAACGAAAAAGACCTGTTTGGGATGGATATCCGCCGCCAGGACGACATTTTTGAACATGAGGTAGTCGTAGGCCGTGAAGCCTCCGTAGGTGATGACCGTGGAGACCTTGGCCCCGCCCAAGAGTTCGCTCAGGCGCTTGGTGTCCACCTGGCTCTCAACGATGGAGTTGCCGATGAAGACGTAGCGAGGTTGTTCCAGTTGCAGTTTTTCGATGATGCCGCGGTCGCTGAAGGGAGCCTTATCAAGCGTCGGCGGGGGAATCAACGCGGCCGGGGCCAGCAGCACCAGGCAGGCCGTGGCCAGGGCCGGCCAGCCCAGGCCGGCGGCGCGAGGCAGCAAGATGATCAATGCCGCCACGCATAGGCACGCCAGGCCCGGGAGCCACAGCATGCGCACCCAGCCCAGCATCAGCCACCAGTTGTGCACGTTGCTCAGATCAGGAAAGGCCACCGCCCGGCCAGACACCATCTCGTGGTCAAGTTGGTCCGGCTCGGCCACCAGCAGGGCGGCGTAGCCCTTCTCGCCGGCGTTGTGCAAATCGAGTTTTATCAGATGCGGGCCCGGCTCCAGCCGCACCGTGAATTCATCCAGGTTGTACGCCTGCTGGGCCGGCGACATCGAGCCTACGCTTCGACCATCCAGGCCCAGATCCGCATAGTCGTCGCAAATGACCAGGAAGCGGTAGAGGCCCGGACGCGACGCCCGCCAGATGCCGTAGGCGCTCAAGGAGGTGTCGTGCTTATCCAGGTGCAGGCGGTCGCTGGCCGGGGCGAAGGCCACCCGCCAAGGGGGGCGTCGCAGGAACTCATTGGTGAAGCTCTCCACCATCCAGCCCGGTTTGCCCTCCTCGACGCTTGGCAAAAGAGCCAGGCGAAAAACGAGGGCCTGGCCCCACCACCACAGGGCCAGGAAGCCAAGCCCCAGCGCGGTCCAGATCAAGATCGCCGGCGATAAGCGCCGGGCGGTCATGGCTCGAGGGGACCGGCCGCCCCTTGCTCAGGCCTGCTCGGCGGCTTCAACTTGGTTTCTTCCCTTGTTCTTGGCCAGGTACAGGGCCTCGTCGGCGCGTTTGAGCAGCGAGGTGAGGTCGTCCTGGGCCGTGGCCTGGGTGGCGCCCACGCTGATGGTCACCCGCACCTCCTGGCCCGCTTGGCGCAGCACATGGCTTTCCACCAAGGCCCGCAGACGCTGGCCCGCCAGCACCCCCTGCTTGAGATCACTGTCCACCAGCACCACCGCGAACTCCTCGCCGCCCATGCGGCCCATGAAGTCGTTGGCGCGCAGGCGCCCCTGGCATAGGCTGGCGATGTCCTTCAATACGCGGTCTCCCACCAAGTGGCCGTAGGTGTCATTTACATTCTTGAAATGGTCGATGTCCATCACCAGCAGGCAAAACGGCAGGCCATAGCGGTTGAAACGGGCCATCTCCTTTTGGGTCAGGTCCAGGAAATAGCGGCGGTTGTGCAGGCCGGTCAGGTGGTCGGTGGTGGCCAACTGGCGCAGGCGCTCCTCCAGCCGCTTGCGCACGGTGATGTCGGTGAGGATGCCCACCGAGCCCAGCAGGCGGCCCCGGCTGTCCAGCCAGGGGAAGGAATGGTCGGCCAGCCATTTCTCACGACCGTCCTTGGTCACGATCAGGTAGTCGGCATGAAACTCCCCGGCCTGGCCGCGCCGCCGCTTTTCCACCAGGCCCTGGCGCGAAAGCTCGCCCGCGGCCGGGGCGGTGATGGCCTTGACCAGGCTGGCGAAGGAAAGCCGGTTGACCTCCTCGGGGCTGTAGCCGGTCAGGCGCACGATGCCGGTGCTCAAGTAGTCGTAGGTCATGGTTTCGAAGCGCAGGCGGTAGAAGGCCTCGCCTGTGGTCTCGGTGAGCAGGCGGAAGCGCTCCTCGGCCTCGGCCCGGGCCTCCTGGGCGCGCCGGCGGGTCAGCTCGGCCCGGCGGGCGCGCCGGCGCAGCCGGCCCGTCTCGGCCCGCATTTCCCGCCTGACCTGGTAACCCGTGCGCATGCGCCTATGAGCCCTCCCGCTCCCGCCCGGCCCCGCCGCCTGATCGCTTGAGCGTCATTCTATCATCCGCCGCGCCCGTGCGGTGGTTCAACGGCCGCCTGGGGCCGCGCCCGCGTTGGCCGCTTCATCCACCACGCGGGCCCCCGCCTTCCGTCTGACGAAATAAGGCTTCTCCAAGAAGTGGAACATCAGCGCGGCGGTGAGCAAGGTCAAGACAATGCTGAGAATATAATGCAAGGCCAGGTAGGGCAAGCCTTGCGGCAGAGGCTTGAGGAATATCTCGGCCACGGGTATGGCCCAGCAGGCATGGATCAAAAAGGCGGAGTAGCTCACCGCGCCCGCCATTCGCAGGGGCCGGCTGGCGAAGATGGCCCGCAGGGGGCTCCCGGGCGTGAGCACCGCCCCCACGATGATGAAGAAGCACAGGTCCATAAAGCCGAAGTAGGCAGCCCACTGCCAGCGGCCGTTGATGATGGCCGCGGCGTTGCCGGCCCAGTACCAGCGGGCGGCGTAGACCGCCAGGGGCGCGGCCGGGCTCAGGCGGTCCAGGACGGGCGAGAGCCGGGCCCAGGTCCGCGGGGAATGATACAGCTTGGCCAGGGCCAGGCCCCAGAAGATTGAGAGGAAGCGGGGCACGGCAGAGAACCCGAACACCTCGTACTGATGGGCGAGATAGAGCAAGGCCACGGCCAGGAAAAAGAACGGCCAGCCCTGCATAAAGCTCGCCCGCGCGAGGGCGATGAACCAGATTCCGGCCAGGATATAGAAGTATATCTGGTAGGTCATCACCCACTCGACCACGTTCAGGTAGTCGGTCTGGGGAAAGAGGTGGAGCAGGAACAGGTTGTCGATGACGGTGGGGACGTCCTTGGCCATCATGGCGATCAGAGGCAGGTTCACCAGGAAAAGGGCCGGGAAGAGCCGCCAGTAGCGGTTGACCAGGAAACGCCCCAAAGGCGGATGGTTGCGGTGGATGGTGGTGTAGATCAGCAGCCCGGTCAGGAGCAGGAAGAGGTCCACCCCGGCGTGGCCGGCGGTGAGCGCCGAGAAGGCGCGGTGGATTGGCGTCCCCGGCTCGACAAAGTAATTGCGGGACTCGTAGTAGCCCAGGAAGTGGACGTGAAAGATCATCCACAGGGCCCAGCCGCGCAGGCCCTCCAGGGCGGTGAAGCGGCCGCCGTCGACAGGGAAGAAAAAGGCGTCCAGCCGTCGGACCAGGCCCGTTGATGTCACCTCATGGCTCGCGCCGCCGCTCATCGGCTCCACTCTCCCGGATGAAAAAGCCAAGTCCAAGCCCCAGCTTGGTCCCCGGGAAATGTACCCGTCAAGCGGCTTTTGCGCGAGTGGGCGAGCCCGGACGCCGCACCCGGCTTCGGCGGAGGCGCATCACCTCCTGGCCCCCCGGGGTGGAGCATGCTAGAGTTTCAAAATAGGCGACCAACCCCCGCATCGGAGGAGGCAAGAATGGGAGCACGGCCCTGGGCGGTGATCACGGTTGTCATGTGTCTGCTGGTCCTGGGTCTGACGGGCCAAGGGGCGGGTTGGGCCCGGGCCGGAGATGGAGTGGTCTGCGTCTTCGATCAAGACTTCCCTCCGTTTTCGTATCTGGAAAACGGTCGCCCCGTGGGCCTGGATGTCGATCTTCTGCGGGCGGTGGCCGAGCGCCAGGGCATCAATCTGTCTTTCCGTCCCCTGCCCTGGAGCCAAGCCAAGGCGCAAATGGCGGCCGGACAGGCCCAGGTCATCTCCGGCCTGACCGACACCGGCGAGCGCCGCAAGCTGTACCGCTTTGTGGAGCAACCCTACGCCATGCTCAAGTCCTTGGTATTCATCAGGGAGGGGGGTGAGATCCGCACCCTGGACGATTTGGTTGGACGCAGGGTGGGCACCCTGGGCGGCAGCTCCTACGAAGCAATCCTGCGCGCCCGGCCTGGCGTGGCCGTGGTCACCTTTGAATCCGAGGGGCTGGCCTTGCGGGCCCTGGCCGAAGGCCAGGTGGAGGCCATGGCCGGCAGCGAATTGACTGCCCGCCATGGCCTGGCCGCGCTGGGGCAACCCGGGATCACGGCCCTGCCCCAGCCCCTGAACGAGGAGCCCCTGTACTTCGCGGTGGGAATGGGCCAGGAAAGCCTGGCCGCGCGCTTGCGGGAAGGGCTGCAAGCCCTGCGCGACAGCGGAGAATTTGACCGGATCAAGAACCGCTGGCTGAATCGCTGAGACCGGCCGGCCAGCTTTCTGCCATGATCGGCCCCGGCGATCTGACCCCGGGGACCGGCGCAAGGTGTAGGGAATGACCTCCAAACAATGGAAATGCACGGTCTGCGGCTACCTGCACGAAGGCAAACACCCCCCGGACCCCTGTCCCGTCTGCGGCTCGTCCATGTACCAATTCATCCTTTACGCCCCTCTGCCCGAGGAGTTGGAGCGCCGCCTGCGCGAGGCCTTCGCCGGCGAGTCCCAGGCCTATGTGCGAAACCTGGCTTATGCCCGGCGGGCCTTCGACGAGGGTCTGGAGCAGGTCGGCAGGCTGTTCAAGGCCGTGGCCGCCGCCGAGAAGGTGCACGCCGATGAATATCTCAAGTATCTCGAGGGGGTGACGGGCGGCACCGCCGACAACCTCCAGCGCGCCTTCGAAAGCGAGATCAGGGTCAAGCAGGACATCTACCCCGCCCTGGTCAAGGAGGCCTTCCATCTGGGAAGGGAAGACGTGGCCTGGAGCTTCATCCGCGCCCGCGACGTGGAGGAGCGCCACGCCAAGCTCTACAAGGACGCCCTGGACGCCCTGGTCAATGAACGGGCCCTCGACTACCACGTCTGCAAAGTCTGCGGCTACGTCTTCGACGAGACCCCTCCGGAGGAGTGCCCGGTCTGCCGCAGCAAGAGGGACAAATTCGAGCGGATAGGTTGAAAATCAGGCCTTGAGCGAGGCCCAGCGCCCGGGCCGCCAGGCCAGCCACAGGGCCGCGGCCAAAAAACCCAGGTCGCGGGCCGCGCCCAGCCAGCCGGCGGCGTGAGCCTCGCCAGGGACCCCGCCGGGGAAGCAGCCGCAGTCAAAGCCCGCCCCGGTGATGCCGGCGTAGATCATCAGCCCGGTGAAGAATATCAACAGGGCCGAGGCCCAGGCCGCCGCCGCCTTGGTGTAGAGCCCCAGAAGCAGCATGGCCCCCAGGATGATCTCCAGCCAGGCCATGACCACGCTCACGGCGTTGACCGACCAGAGGGGGATCAGGTCGTACTGGGCCACCGAGGCCGCGAACTTGGCCGGCTCCCAGACCTTGTCGTAGGAGGCATAGAGAAACACCCCGGCCACGAAGAGCCGGGCCAGGAGCGAAAGCGCCTCTTGCCAGGGGCTCATGACTGCCCCCCGCGCCGGCGCCGCTGCACTGACAGGCCGGCCTCTTGAAGTGAATCCAAGCAGTACTCGGAGACGTAAACCGCTTTGAATCCCTGGTCGCGCAGGAACTGGCCCACCTTGGCCGCTGGAAAGCGCGAGAGGCTGCGGCCGTAGACCACCAGGGCCGGGGCAGCCTCCAGGGTGGACTTGAGCAGGGGGTAGACCTGGTCCAGCTCGTCGGCGGGCAGCTTCACCGCCCCGCGTAGGCGAACCTGGGCATAGGAGCCGGCGTCGCGGGCGTCCACGAAAAGCGCGCCCTGGTCGTGCAGGGCCTTGACCTGCTCCAGGCCGGCCAAGGCATAGCGCGGGGACATGATCTCCGGCGGCAGCCAGCCGATGCCCTGGGGCATGAGCAGGTTGAAGGAAAACCCGCCGGCCATGGCCAGGACCAGGATGGCCAGGCAGACCTTGAACAGGGGATAGGGCCGCCGGCGTTCGCCGCCGATGATCTCGCCGATTACGTTCACGCGCCTTGGCTCCCCTCTTGCGTCCGCCGGCCCTGGTGCCAGGCCCAGGTGGGGGCCAAACCTTGAGGCAGGCCGGTGGCCGGCCGCCAGCCCAGGCCATCATTCGCCCGGGCGCAGTCCAGGGCGCTTTGCCTGGCGTCGCCGGGCCGGTGATTTCCCAGCCGGTGGCGGCCCGTCTTACCGGCCGCCTCTTGAATCGCCCGCCAAAGCTCCAGGGTGCTGGTGGTCTGGCCGGTGCCGATATTATAGGGACCTTGGCCGCGCCCCAGGGCCAGCAGGTTGGCCCGGGCGCAATCGCCCACGAAGACGTAGTCGCGCAAGCCCCCGCCCTCCATGCCCGGCGGGCGGTGGATGGTAACCTCGCGGTCCTCGCTCAGGGCCTGCATGAAGATGGAAACCACCCCGGCCTCGCCCTGTGGGAGCTGGCGGGGGCCGTAGACGTTGGCGTAGCGCAGGCTCACCCAATCGAGTCCCCGGCTGCGGGCGTAGTAACCGAGATAGAGTTCCCCGGCCAGCTTGCTGGTGGCGTAGGGGGAGAGCGGCCGGGGGGGGTAATCCTCATCCACAGGCAGGGTTTCGGGGTCGCCATAGATGGCTCCGCCCGAGCCTATGTAGATGAAGCGCCTTATTCCCGCCAGCGTCCCCCCCTCCAGGAGGTTGACCAGCCCCACCAGATTCACCTCGGCGTCCAGGCGAGGATCTTTCATGGAGGCCGGCACGGAGATCTGGGCGGCGTGGTGGTCGATAACCTCGAAGCGCTCCCGGGCCAGCCAGCCCCCCAGTTCGGGGTCGCGGATGTCCCGCTCCACCAGGCGAGCCCCGGCGGGGACGTTCTCCCGCCGGCCGCTGGAAAAATTGTCCAGCACCACCACCTCGTGGCCGGCCTCCAGGAAGGCCTCGGTCACGTGGCTGCCTATGAACCCAGCCCCGCCGGTGACCAAAATTTTCATGCTTCCGCTCCGTGCCATCCGATCGTGGCGGGATTGTACCACAAGCCCGGCCATGGGTTATGGTGGGGCATGGAGATCGAACTGTACATCCTGGGCACCGTCCACCGCGACCCGGACGGAGGGCCGCGCCTGGCCAGGATCCTGGCTGATCTGCCCTGGAACCTTGTCAGCGTGGAGGTCAGCGCCTACGCCCTGAGCTTCCGCAGGCGCTTTGGACCGGTCCTCTGGCAACGGGCCCTGGCGAGCCTGCCCGAGGCCGCGCGCCAGGCCGGCCTGAGCCTCGGCCAAGCCCGGTCCCACCCCGCTCTGGCCTGGCTGCAAGCCTACCTGGAGCAGCCCTTCGAATGGACCGCCAGCCTGGCGGCGGCCCGGGCCAGGGGCGCGCCCTGCCTGGCCCTGGATATCTCGGCCCTCTCCCGGCGTCTGTTAACCTTGGCCCACGAGATGGTCGAGGTGGCGAACCTCGCCCTTTTACTTACCTCCCCCGCCCCCGCCGGCCCGGCCCTGGAACTCAAGCGGGCCCGCGCGCTGCTGGCCGGCCGGGGCGGATGGCCCCGGCCCGAGCCGCCGGATGCCCTGCGCGAGGCGGCTCTGGCCCGCAGGCTCACCCGCCTGGCCGCCGCCGCCCGCCGCCTGGGCCGGGGGCCCCTGGTCCACGTGGGCGGCTGGCAACACCTGCTGGCCGGCCAGGCCCCGCCCTCCCTGGCCGATCGCCTGGGCATCCCCACCGAGCGCCGCATCCTGGTTTGAGCCTCCGCGATCCGCGCGGACGATACCAAGTTAGCGCTCAACCGATTAATTTTGAACGCTAATTGGCATACGGGCCATGGAGCAACCCCAGCCAAGAGGTTGGCTGGGGACCCCGGGGATGGCCCGCCGAGCGCGCAAGCGTTGGCGAGGCGGGGCAAAACCGGGGGTCCCATAACGCTTGCTTTGTGGGGTAGAACCACGCCATTGCCCTGCCGGTCGAGGATCAAAGCCATGAATGGTTTTGATCGCATGCTTGGTATGAAGCGTTTTTGGGAAGCGCCCTCCTGGCCGCCCGTCCCCCGCCGCCGTTAATACTGCTCCCATGAAACG
>JAJZPI010000024.1 GCA_021811275.1 Deltaproteobacteria bacterium | reverse complement strand
GCCCAAATCCAGATGGCCGCTGGCGTGGCCCACAACTTCAACAACGTGCTCATGGCCATGATGAGCAACGCCCAGGCCGCCCAGGCCCTGCTGCGCGAGGGTACCGGATACTCCGAGGAGATCCACGTCCTGCTCAACAACGTGGTGCAGGGGGCAAGGAGCGGCCGCGACGTGGTGGAGCGCCTGGCCCGTCTCGTGGGCCGCGGCCGCGATCAGTCGGCCACCCCCCCCGAGTTGGTCGACTTGGGCCGGCTCCTGCGCTCGCTGGGCCGCATTATCGACGGCATGAGCCAGCGCCAGCCCAACGCGTCCCCGCTGGAGTTGGCCCTGGACTTGGAGCCCGACCTGTGCACGCGAGGGGTCGGCGGCGAGCTGATGGAGGTCTTCCTGAACGTGGCCAAGAACGCCCTGGAGGCCATGCCCCAAGGAGGCAGGCTGCGCATCTCCGGCCAGGCCGAGGACGACCAGGCGGTCATAACCTTCGAGGATGAGGGGCCGGGGCTGGACGAGGAGACCTTGACCCGGATATTCGAGCCCTTCTTCACCACCAAGGGCGTGGCCGGCCAGGGGCTGGGTCTGGCCGTCAGCCGGGCCATAGTACAGAACCACGGCGGGCGCATGGAAGCAAACAACCTGCCGGGCCGGGGCGCGGCCATCACGGTATATCTCCCCCTGACCTCCGGCCCACCCGCCGCGCCGATCAACGTCACCCTCGCGTCGGAGCCCCTCGCCACGCGGCTCAATGTGCTTCTGGTGGAGGACGAGGCTCTGGTGGCCATGGGCGTGGCCTCCACCCTGAGCCGGGCCGGCCACCTGGTCTCACAGGCCACCACCCTGGCCCAGGCCGAGAATGAGGTGGCCGTCAACCGCCCCGACCTTATCCTTTGCGATCTGGGGCTGCCCGACGCCTCGGGCTGGGAGGTATGCTCGAGGCTATCCTTGGCCGCAGAGCGCGCCGGCCTGGGGCGCATACCCTTGGTGATCCTCTCCGGTTGGTCCAGCGACCAGCTTCAGGAGGTGGGCGACGCCTCCTGCCGGCCCGCCGCCTATCTGCAAAAGCCGGTGGAACGCGCCCGCCTGCTGGAAGTCCTGGCCCTGGCCGCCTCCCGCCGGCGGCAGACCGGCCAAACAGACCCTTCTTGAGCGGACTGGCCGCGCGCAGGCGGGACGCGGAGGTTGGGGCTACCCCCGCGGCCCGCGGTTGCGTCCCGGAATCAGTCGGTCAGCTTGTAGCCGTTGTCCACCAGGGCCTTTTCCACGCCGGCCTTGTCCTTGGTGACCACGCGGATGAAGAGACGGCGGCCGGCGTGGCGGCGCTGAGGTAGGGAAAAGATGCCCAGCACCGGCACGTTGAGCTGCTCGATGATGCCGGCGATTCGGCTCATGGCGCCCACACGCTCCATCAAGCGCACGTTCTCCAGGGAGATGACCTGCTCATCCTCCTCGCCGTGACCCAGCAGGGCCACGAAGGCCCGGTATATCTCGGTCTCGGTGACGATGCCCACCAAGCGGCCGCGTTCCACCACCGGGAAGGACCCGATGCCCTTTTGCTGGCCCAGAAGCACCACGTCCATCACCGAATCCTCGGGACTCACGCACAGGGGATCCTTACTCATCACCTCGCTGACCTTGAGATTGGCGATGATGTAGTTCAGCTCGTGAACGCTCAAGGAGGTCGCGGCCGAGGGCGAGGCCTCCATGATGTTGCGGTGGGTGAGCATGCCCACCACCTTGCCCTTTTCCACCACCGGCAGACGGCGCACGCCGTGCTCCTTCATGAGCTTGGAGGCCTCCACCACCAATGTGCTTGGCTTTACGGTGATGGGATTGCTGGTCATCCAATGCTTGATCTTCACTTGCCGCCCTCCTTTTGGCGTGAAAAGGACCGGGCCTCCCCCTCCGCAGCCCTCGTTTTTATTACCCAATCCTAACCCAGGCGATAGGCGGCCTTCCATAAAAACCGGAGGCCCCCAGGAGCGGCCTGGGACCGGAGCCCCGCCCCCCCGACAGCGCCGGGGCATACTCTCGTGCGAGACAGTAAAGGCGTCTGGGTTAAAATTGGGTTAAAATTAAAGAAATAGCGGCGCGCCCAGGTTTGATCCTGCCTGCCAGTGGACGCCTCCGGCGCAACACTATTACGGCAAGAAGGGGGTCTGCGTGAACGAATCGCCCGTATTGATATTGGGGGCCACCGGCTACGTGGGCGGACGCCTGGCGCCGCGCCTGCTGCAAGCCGGCCACGCCGTGCGGGCCCTGGCCCGCAACCCGGCCAAGCTTTCCTGCCGGCCCTGGGCCTCCCATGCCCGCATGGAGGTGGTCAAGGGCGACGTCATGGACCTGGCCTCCCTGGCCAAGGCGGCGCGAGGCTGCCGCGCGGCCTTCTACCTGGTCCACTCCATGAACCCGCAGACCAAGGACTACGCCAGCGCCGACCGCCAGGCTGCGCTCAACGTGGCCGCAGCCGCCGAGGCCGCGGGCCTGGACCGCCTGATCTACTTGGGGGGGCTGGTGCCCGACGACCCCCACATCAGCGAGCACCTGCGTTCCCGGGCCGAGGTGGGCCGCATCCTGGGGACGGGACGCACCCCGCGCACCTGGCTGCGGGCGGCCATGATCCTGGGGGCGGGCAGCGCCTCCTTCGAGTTGATGCGCTATCTGGTCGAGCGCCTGCCGGTGATGATAACTCCGCGCTGGGTGCGCACCCCCTGTCAGCCCATAGCCATCGCCAATGTGCTGGGCTATCTGGAGGGCTGCCTGAACACCGACGCGGTCCTGGGCCAGACCCTGGACATCGGCGGGCCCGAGGTGCTCACCTACGAGGCGCTGTTTCGCATCTTCGCCGAGGAGGCCCACCTGCGACGGCGGCTGATCGTGCCTGTGCCCTTGTTCAGCCCCCGGCTCAGTTCCTACTGGGCGCACCTTATCACCCCGGTGCCAGCCTCCCTGGCCCGCCCCCTGACTGAGGGCCTGCGCAACGAGGTGGTGGTCAAGGACGACCGCATCAGGGGCATGATCCCCCAGGACTTGATCACCTGCCGCGAGGCCATAAGGCGGGCCCTGCAGAGGATCGCCCAAGGGCGGGTGGACACCTGCTGGATGGACGCCGGCGGACCGCCCCCGCCGGAATGGCTCTACTGCGCCGACGCGCCCTACGCCGGCGGCACGGTCTACAAGTCGGCCTGCCGCGCTCGCCTGGACCTGCCCCCCGAAAGAATTTGGCCGGCCCTGTCCCGCCTGGGCGGAAGCCAGGGCTGGTATTTCCAGGACTGGCTCTGGGGCCTGCGGGGCCTGGGCGACCGCCTTCTGGGCGGAGTGGGCCTGGGCCGGGGCCGCCGTCACCCCCACGAGCTGCGGGTGGGCGATGCCCTGGATTTCTGGCGGGTGGCCGAGGTGACGCCTGGCAAACGGTTGCTCCTGGTGGCGGAAATGAAGGCCCCCGGCGAGGCGGTCATGGAGTTCATCCTAGAGCCTATTTCCGGCCAGGAAACCGAGGTGCGCCTGGTGGCCAGCTTCCTGCCCCGAGGCCTGGCCGGCCTGGCTTATTGGCGCGCCCTGCTGCCCATGCACGGCTGGCTTTTCAGCGGACTCCTGCGCGGGCTATCCCGCAGCCTGGGACGCGAGCCCCTGGGGCCGGTGGAGGCCTTCGACCCTGACGCCAGCAACGTCTGCCGCATCTGAAGGGGACCTTAGGCACTATGAAACGTGCCGCCCCCGATCAATCCAAGTCCTGCCTGCTGGTGCTCCTGGCCAATTTCGGGGTGGAACTCTTGGTTCCGTTGCGGCGGGTGTACGAAGGAGCAGAGGTGGAGCGATTCCCGAGCCTGCCCTGGAGCGCGGGCGGCGCGCAACTGGGTTTCGGGATTTCCGGCAATTACCTTGCCCCCCAGGGGTGTCTGGTCTGGGAGAGGCTGAGAGCCTGAGGGCCTATCTGGCAGGTCGCCCTGGCCCTTTTGCACGCCGTGCTTTCGGCTTATTTGGCCGGAGAGGTTCCGGACTCTGCGAAGCCGGCTTGAGGTCTGATGCGGCGGCCATGACGCCCGACTCAGGTCCATAGAGGTCCAGGTATTGCTTGAGGCGCAGTTTGCGAGCGGCGTTCTCGCTGGTCATGTAGCGCACCCGGCCGAATACTGGCCGCTCTGGCCCCCAGGGCCGGTCAAAAAGCCCCAGGCACCAGAGAATGCCGCTGATCGAATTGGGATCGCGGCCGTCCAAAGCCAGGCGGTTGTTGAGTTCGAGCATGATGGCCAAGGCTGAGCGAGGGTCAGGCGCCCAGTGGAGGATCTTCTTGCCCCATAGCATGCGCAAGTAGTTGGGGATAATTCCTTCCCGCGCAAGCTGACGTTGGGCGGCGTTCCAGATGGGGTCGTGGGTGGCCGCGGCCAGCAGCTCCTCCGGGCCGTAGACATAGGCCCGGGGGTCCCGGGCGTGCTTCCGCAGGGTGTGCTGTGCCCAGTCCGGCAGGGCGGAAAAGGACTCATGGTCCGGACGATGGCGGCAGAAGTGGTAGCCCAGCTCGCGCCAAGTGACGAGTTGGTCCAAAAATGCCTCGGCGGAGGCCGTGAGCCCCCAGAAGCCTTGCCGGTGGCCGGCGGCCCCGGGGTTGAGCAGGTGGGGAGCCCAGCCCTCGTTCCCGGCCACGGCCAGGAAGACCTCCTGGGTCGATATGTGGCCGAAATGCAGATAGGGCGAGAGCCCGCTGGCCGCGCCGGAGAGGGGATGCTTGGCCTCCTCGGCATAGCGCGCCAGGCCGTTCGCCACGAAGGCGCGCAGCCTGGCTCCGGCGGCCTGAGACCCGCCGGCCAGAGGCGATACGGCCAGGGAATGGTCCAGAGGTCGGTTGGCCAGCCAGCCGGAGCCGGACCGCAGTTGCCCCGCCGTGGCCGCGGGCCAGCGCTCGGCCAGACCGGCAGGCAGGGCCGCCCCGGCGGGCAGGCCAGCCCGCAAGGGATCGGCCTCGGCCAGGCTGCCCAGGTGGGTAGGCAGATGGCGGTGCATGAAGCGGCGCATTTGGTGGGCCGAAGGGAAGGCCTTCGGCGTGGCCGCGAGCGGCAGCAGCCCGCAGGAATCCACCGCCTCCAGGCCCACCGCCAGCCGTGAAGCGACCGCGGCCAGCATGCGGGGCAGGAAGAAAGCCGGGAAGTCGTCGGCCACCACCGCGCAGGCGTGCTCGGCCAGGACTTCCAGCAAACCCTTGCCCGCCCCTGATGCGGGCTCCAGATAAGGGTGATAGAGAGCTCGGCCCTTGGCGAAGGCGCGCAGGTTGTCGGCCATGCCCTGCATTACAAAGGCGTGCAGGCGGCGGGAGGCGAAAGGATAGTCCGCGCGCAGGGCCTCCAGCACCAGCAGGGGGCGGTCCAATTCGCGGCTTAGCTCGGCAGCGCGTTGCAGGCCGAAATTGTGACTCGAGCGGCGGGCGGCGGTCATCCAATAGAGCACGTGGCGGCCTTGGGGGTTGAGGGGACTCTGGTTGAGGACCCTGATTCTCTCCGGGGGGACCATGGTCGCTGACACCTCCCTGGTTTGACTCAGGATAGCCCAGACCAGGGCCATGCTCAATCGGCCGGATGTCATCTTCACGAGCTTAACAGCGCGGCGGCACCCCGCCGCCGGGAGCACGAATTATGGATTTCCCCCGACCCAAGGTTCTGGCCAGCAAGTGCCTGGGTTTCGCCTCCTGCCGCTACAACGGCCAAACCATAAATGACGAGTTCGCCACCCGCCTGGGTGGCTGGGTCGATTTCACCACCGTCTGTCCGGAGGTGGAGATCGGCCTGGGGGTGCCCCGCTCGCCGGTGCGCCTGGTTGAAAGGACATCCGGCGCCATAAGGATGGTGCAGCCCGCCAGCGGGCGCGACCTCACCGGGGAAATGGCTCGCTTCAGCCAGCGAATCATCGCCAGCCTTGAAGCGGTCGACGGCTTCCTCCTCAAAAGCCGTTCGCCCTCCTGCGGCCCCCTGGACGTGAAGGTATACAACGTCGGCAAGGAGGGCTCGCCCTTGCGCCGTGGCCGGGGCCTGTTCGCCGCGGCCATGATGGAGGCATTCCCGGCCCTGGCCGTGGAGCACGAAGGCCGGGTGCTGAACTTCCGGCTGCGCGAGCACTTCCTGACCAAACTTTTCGTCAACGCTCGCCTGCGCCAAATTGCGGCGCGACCCGGGGCTCGCGGTCTGATGGAGTTTCAGGCATCCAACAAGCTCCTGCTCATGGCCTACAACCAGACCGCCCTGCGGCAGATGGGTCGTCTGGTGGCGGGTCTGGCCGCGGACGACCCGGTGTCGGCCATTGCCCAGTACGCCCGTCTCCTAGGCCAAGCCATGGCCCGCCCGCCGCGCGCGCCGGCGGTCATCAACGTTTGCATGCACGCTCTGGGTTATTTCAAGAAGGCCTTGGGCTCCAGGGAGAAGGCCTATTTCCTTGAGACCTTGGAACAATACCGCGCGGGCCGCGCGCCTCTGCTGCTCTTGCAGGGCCTGCTAACCGCATGGTCCTTACAATTCAAGGTGGATTATCTGCTGGGACAGAGCTTCTTCCAGCCCTACCCGCGGGAACTCTTCGACCTGGGAGATTCCGGCAAGGGACGAGCGGGGGACTAGGCTCACTGCCGGGACCAGAGGGAAGGGCCGCCTTCGGCGGGGAGGGTCTAGCTTAGGGCCCCGGAGCGTGGCATGTTCCCCCCGATGCGCGCTGGCAAGGTGGTGATGGGCAGCACCACCGAGAAGGTGGAGCCTTGGCCTTCGCGGCTGCTGACCATGATGCGGCCGCCGTGCTTGGCCACGATGCCCTGGGAGACACTGAGCCCCAGGCCGGTGCCCTTGCCCTTGGTCTTGGTGGTGAAGAAGGGGTCGAAGATGGAGCCCAGGATGTGCTCGGGAATGCCCGAGCCGAAATCGATTATCTTGACCGCCACGAAGTTGGGCTCGTCGGCCGGAACCACCAGCACCTGAATCTTGCCGCCCTTGGGCGAGGCGTCCATGGCGTTCAGGATCAGGTTCAGGAAGACCTGCTGCAATTGCTGGGCGTCGCCATGCACCCTAGGCAGGTTGTCGGTGGCGCTGAACTCCATCTTTATGCCTGAAAGCTTGATCTGGTTGGCCGCCAGGTGGGTGGTGTCCTTGAGCAAGGCCACCAGGTCCAGCGGCTCCACCTGGGCTCCGCTTTCGCGGGCGAAGTCCAGCAGATTCTTTATGATGCTCTGGGCCCGGCCAGCCTCGTTGACCAGGTCTCCCAACATTTCTCGGCGGTCATCGTCATTCATTTCCCGGTAGTCTTCCAGGAGGGCGTGGGCGGTGAGGGTGATGTTGTTCAGGGGGTTGTTCAGCTCATGGGCCACACCCGCGGTGAGGGTGCCGACGGCGCGCATCTTGTGCGACTGGACCAAGGTTGCCTCGTGGGCCTCCAGCTCTTGCAACATCTGGTTGATGGTGATGGCCAATTCGGTGAACTCGTCTCGGAAGCGGCGGATGGGGGTGATGGGGGTGAAGTCGCCGGCGGCGATGCGCTGGGCGTAGCCCTGGAATCGATTGACCGTGCCCAGAAGGCTGCTGCCTAGGAAATAGGCGATGTAGACCATGAAGATGGAGGCCACGGCGAAGGAGAGGACGTGGATGTTGCGTGAGCGCGCCACCATCCGGGCCATGGACTCCTTCTCCTTGGTCATGACGTCCTGGGCGAAGGAGACCATTTCCTGGCCGTGCTGGCGCACCTCCATCTCGATCTCTTTTTTCTTCTGGTTGAGGCGCGGACTGTCCGGCTCGCTCTCCAGGGCGGCCAGTCTCTTGAGCAGCTCCTCGTAGCGCTGCAGATGGGGGATTATCATGGAATCGCGCTTGTCGCCGGCCACTCGCAGCAGCTCGTCGGAGTTCTTCTCAAGTATGGTCTTGGCCAGGTAGACCTGCTCCAGGGCATCCTGCAGGTTGGTGCCGTAAAGAAAGTAATTCTTCTCGAAGCGCCGGGCCTGCTGAATTTCCGTGACGTACTCGCTGGCGATCTCCAGGAACTTCATCTTGTTCTCGACGAGGTAGATGGTTATCACCATCGAGGTAGCTATGCCGAATGAGAACAGGAACGCCAGGAAGAAGCCCAGGAATATCTGGGTGCGGAAGCTGAAGCGGGGCCGGGTGAGCAGGGCCTGGCGGGCAGCCTCGGCCGCCTTAATCCGCTCGTAGCGGCCTTCCACCGTGGCGGCCTGGCCCCGCTCCGGCTCGGCCGGCTGCTTGTCATCCGGCATGTGCCCCGTCCCGGCGTTCGGTGACAATTACCGCGCTATCCGGCCAAGGCCGAGGGCGGCTCCGCCGGCGAGCGCAGGGCCTGGGCCGCCCGTCCGATCACCTCCCGCAGGTCCTCGGGGGTGAAGGGCTTGGCGATGAAATCGAAGGCCCCCTTCTCCATGGCCTCCCGCGCCAGGCTCATCATGGCGTATCCGGTGATCATGATAACCTTGGTCCGTAGCGACTTTCTGTTCACGGCCTCCAGCACCTGCATGCCATCGATCTCGTCCATGCGGATGTCGGTGACCACCACGTCGAACTCCTTCTCGGCGATGCGCGCCAGGGCGGCGGCGGGGGAATCGAAGACCTCCACCGCGCACCCCACCTTGGCCAGGGCCGGCTTCAGGCGCTTGCCCACGATAGGCTCATCGTCGAGCACCAAGACCTCAAGCGTGTCGCTCATCTTCGGCTCCTTCGCGGGCCGCCGGGGCCGGGCATCTTTCGGGGTCGAAGCCCGGCGCGGGCCCATCAACGCATGGATTCAGCGGCTTCTTCCAGGAAGTCGTTGACCACCTCTACTTTGAGGCTGGCCACCCCCTTGACCTTCCGGGCCAAATCGCGCACCGCCGAGATCTTCTTTTCCTGGTCTCGCCTGACGGCCGGGACCGTCACCAGCACTTGGCCGCCGTCGGCGGAGACCTGGGCGTCGGGGTGGCGCGAGAACAGTTCCGCCTTCACCTGGGTGGCCAAAACCTGATCCTTCATAAGCTTGCGTGAGAAGGTCATGGGTTTGAACCGCTTGTGCTGGACGGCCTCGGCGACGATCTCCACCGCCTGCTCGATGTCTATCTGCATCAGGTTGATGGTCAGATCGTACAGGGTGGGGTCGTCCTCCTGCTTGCGATAGATCTCGTGGGCCATCCTGGCGCGGGCCTCGTCCTCCTTCTTGAGGGCCTTGGCCGCGGCGGCTTCGTTCATGCCGCCCTCTTCCATCATGGCCCGCACCCTGGCCTCCCAGTCGAGCACCAGGCGAACCTTGAGCACGTGAGAGACGCCCATGACATAGAAGTGGGCCCCCAGACCCCAGGTCACCACCTTGTCCTGGGCCAGTTTTTCCAGGACGGCGGCCTCCAGGTAGGCCAACAGGCGGCGGCGCTCGCGGGGGGTCACCCCCAGTAGCGTCTGCTGCTTGCCCAGGGCAGCCACCAGCTTGGGCAGAGGCAGCTGCCAGCGATCCGCCACCTCTCCCAGGAGCTCCGGCCCCAGGCTGCGGAAGTTCAACTTCCGGGCCACCCGCCGGGCTATCTCCTCACCGTGGCAGTGGCTCCACGCTGATATGGCTATCACGGACATTTTCTCACCTCCCCTAGACGGGGTTAATCTTATCAAGCCTGCGAAGCGGCCGCTCCCGGGCCCTGGATCCCCAGGGCCTCGGCGGCCCTGGCCACGGCCTGCCGCAGATCCTCGGGTTTGAAGGGCTTGGCGATGAAGTCGAAAGCGCCCTTGGCCAGC
Source organism: Deltaproteobacteria bacterium (assembly GCA_021811275.1). Lineage (GTDB taxonomy): Bacteria > Desulfobacterota > Desulfarculia > Desulfarculales > Desulfarculaceae > JACRDC01. Next base: position 23,258 of record JAJZPI010000024.1, on the reverse strand, counting down.
GCCTCGTGCGCCACCTCCAGAGTCGCGTACCCCGTTATCATGATCACCTTGGTGCGTTTGGACAAGGCCTTGACCCTTTCCAGCACCCCGATGCCATCCACTTCATCCATGCGCACATCGGTGACCACCACGTCGAACTCACACTCAGCCAGGCGGCCGAGGGCCGCGGCGGGGTCCACGAAAGTCTCGGTCTGGCAACCCATCTTTTCCAGGGCCGGCCCCAGGCGCTTGCCCACGATGGGTTCGTCGTCTATCACCATGACCTTCAGCTGGGCTGACATGGCTAACCTCCTCCTTGGGTCTAGTGCTGCTCGGCGGGTTGGCTCGAGTAGGCGATGGTGCGCTTCAGGCGCAGCCGTTGCCTGTACGCCTTGATGACGTTCACCATGATGATGCCGGTGCCGGCAAGGCCGCTGGCGAAGAGCAACGCCTTGCTGGCGCCGTTGAGCCAGCCGTCCCAGGAAGCGGCGATGTTGAGCATCTCCATCTGGCGCAGATAAACCGGTATGGCGACAGCCCGGCTGAACACGCATAACAGGATGATAACACCCGTGACCAGCCGGATCACCTTTTCGTTGACAACCTTCACGCCATATACGCCCAGATGCACGCCCACGAGGGACCCCAGATAGAGCAACATGGTCAGGCGCAGGTCGACGTAGCCGGCGAAGGCGTAGTTCAGCGCGCCGAAAGCCCCCATGAACATGGCCAGATAAAGCTCGGTGCCGGCGGCCACCGCGGTGGGGATGCCGAAGATGTAGATCATGGCCGGCACGCCGATGAAGCCGCCCACCCCGATGGTGCCGGCCAGGTAGCCCGTGGCCAGTCCGACCAGCAGCAGCACCCAAAGCGACACGCTCACGTCGGCGACCTTGAAGTAGATCAGGGGCTTGAGGTTGAGCCGGGCCAGGGTCTCGACCATCTTGCGCGAGGGCCCCGCGCCGCCGTCGTTTTTCTTTCCCAATACGTCCTTGAGCATCGACAGCGCCACCGCCGTCAGGATGCTCACGAAGACCAGGCTGATATAGAGGTTGGCCCCGGCGCCCTTGTCGGCCCCGTGGGTGTCGCCGCTCTCGAACAGAAAGCTCGATATCCAGACCGCAAGGCGGATTCCCGCGGCGGCGGTCAGAAGCAGGTACATGGCCAGCTTCTTGTCCACGTTGCCCATTTCGCCATGCTTGTGCGAACCGACCATGGCCTTGCCGAACTTGTGGGTGATGTTGCTGGCCACGGCGATCACGCCCTCCACCCCCAGGTTCATCATGCCCGGAGTCATGAAGAAGGCGCCGCCGCTGCCGATGAAGCCGCTAAGAACGCCGCCGATGAAGCCCAGGACCACCACCTGCAGGGCCGAGTACAGGTCGATATTGATGAAGAGATCCGTTATGGGACCTTGCATTTCCATCCTCCCCGACGAAGAGCGGGCCGCGATGCCCGCAGGTGTTTACTCAAACCGCAGCCATTTGAAGAGCAGGCCCGTGCTGTTGCCGAAGAGATAAGCCACCAGGGGCACGAAGGAGACCACCGCTATCGTTGCCACCACCTTCATGGCCAGGGAGCCCGGCGAGCCGAGAAACTCTTGGATCGGCCATTGGAAACTGAAAACCACCAGGTAGATCACCACCACCAAGGCGGTGTAGAGGGCCATGCGCGAGAACTGCTTGGCCCCGAAGACCACCTTGGCCTGCAGGTCTTCCTTGGACATCACCGGCAGGGTGATGCGCTCGGTGACATAGGCCGCAAGATCGCGGCTGAGCCGGGTGCGCACCGCCGGGCCCTTGCTCATGAAGACGTCGCCCACCATCACCAGGGAGTAGCGCGGAGCGGACTTTATGGCCGCCACCACCTCCTGGCCGCCGCCGGCCAGCGTGCGCCCTCCGCCGAAAAGGCCCAAGCTGATGAGGCGTTCGGCGGTGGCGGCCAGCCCGCCGTCCACGGCCGAAGGCTTGCTCTCCACGTCGTCCTCGATCCCGCCGGTGGGGTCGGCCTCCTTGGGCCGGCAGGGCCCGGCCGCGGTCAACTCGTCGGCGCTGGCCAGGCAGACCGGCTGGTCGTCGGCGTCCTGCGGCACCAGGCGCATCAACTCCACCGCCGCGCCCCAGCGCTGGGCCAACTCGGTGACGTGGGCGAAGTCGGGGCTGTCGGGGGCGAAGGACTCCGAGAGCCAGAGCAGGTTGGTCAGGGCCATGGTGCAAACCACCTCGCGCGCGCCCTGGAGGGAGGCCAGCACGGCGCTGATGGCCGGGGCCTCGTCGGCTTGCTGGGGCATGTAGGTCACGGTCACCCGACCGTCCTGGGCCGAGACTCCCAGGTCCATGTCGCCGGTGCGCTCGTCGCGGCCCAGCAGGTCGCGGGCCCGGGCCGCCAGGCAGAGGTCGCCCAGGGCGCGGACGGAGGCCGGGGTCTCGTTGAAGTCCGGCAACTGGGCCATGGAGCAGATGGCGGCCGCGGCGCTCTCCATGCTCATGTGGGCCAGGTTGAGCACCAAGTCGTAGCCGTTCAGGCTGTCCACCTCGGTGCCGTGCATGAAGTGAACCCAGCGCGCCACGTCCTCCTTGAGTCTGCGCTGGTAGTCCTTGGCCTTGTCCAGGTCCAGATTCAGGGCGGCCATGGTCTGCTGAAGTTGGCGCTCATTGTCGGCCAGGAGCCGAATCCGTATCACGTGGGACACCCCGGGCAGGAGCAGGTTGCCGGCCCGACCGTGGTAGACCAGATTGCGGTGCTGTGAGGCGAGATCGCAGAGTGCCGAGGTGACGAAGGACAGGTAGCGCGACTTCAGACGCGCCAGACGCTCGCGCGGGGTGCTCTGCTTGAGCACCGCGACCTCCAGCTTGCCCACCGGGATGCCGGCCAGGGTGGCCTGCTCCACCAGCTGTTCGCGGCTGGCGCACACCCCGCCCAGTTTGGCCGCCAGGCTCTGGGCCAACTCTCTCCTGGCGCTTTCGATCGCGCTGGATACAATGACAATGGCCATCCTAGACTCCTTGTTGACGGCCGCGGTTGCCCGCAGCCTTGGAACGGCCTGTGTTCGAATTGATCGGCTGCCTCCCCGCGCCCTCCTCCGCCGCCGGCGCGATATCCAGGGGCCGTTGCCTGGACTGCACCGTGAGCAAGGGACATTCCAAGGCGCCGGCCACCTTGGCGAGCCAATGGGGACGCCCCCCCCTTCCCGTTTCGGGCAGCTCCTCGCTGCTGCCCCAGACGATCACCTGGAATGGAGGACGCTCAGCCAGGAACTTGACCAGTTCCTGGGCTGGTTCGCCCACCCGCAAAGCCGCGGTCACAGTGACGCCCTCCCGTATCAAACGGGCCACCAAGTCCGGCAGCACCACCCGGGCCTGTTCCTCCAGTCCGGTGACCTCGTTGCGTTTTTTGCCCAAGAGGGGCAAATCCAGGAAGGCCATCTCCACCAGCATCAGGAGGGTGATCTCGCAATCCATGCGCTTGGCCAGCTCGCGGGCGTAGTCCACGGCCTGACTCAGGACCTTATGGTTCTCGAAGACCACCAGGGCTCGTTGAAACATGACACCTCTCTTCCGGGACATCGCCTCCTAGCCTTCGCAAAAGGCGGGCCAAGAGGTTGTTCCGGATATCACTTTGTTATGATTGCGATTAATACGCGGGGCCGACTGGCCGGCCAAGGATCGGATCGTTGCAAAGGCGAACGCGGCGCAGGACCGTCACCGGAAAGAGGCTTCAATGCTGCCGGGGAACGTTTTGTTTCAATTACGCTCGGTGACGTAGCGCAATCGAACCCATCAGGCCAAATCGAACTTCTTGAGCCGGCGCCAAAGCGAGGCGCGGTCTATGCCCAGCAGGCGGGCGGCCTTGCTGCGCGAACCACCGCAGCGCTCCAGGACGAAGGCCACGTAATCGCGCTCCATCTGCTCCAGGGTGGGCAACGAGCGGTCGGACTCGGCGTAGGAGAAAAGCTTGAGGTCGGCCAAGTCGGCGGGCAGATCGCCGGGGCGGATGACCGGCCCCTGGACCAAGGCCACCGCCCGCTCCAGGATGTTTTCCAACTCGCGCACATTGCCGGGGAAGGCATACCCCTCCAGAATGGCCAGGGCCTCGGGCGAGATGGTCTTGATGGGTTTGCCGGTGCGCTTGCTGATCCTGTAGAGGAAGTGGTAGGCCAAAAGCGGGATGTCGCTCTTGCGCTCGGCCAGGGGCGGGAGGGTTAAGGTGACCACGTTCAGGCGGAAATAGAGGTCTTGCCGGAAGGCCCCGGCGGCGGCGGCCTCCCTGAGGTCCCGGGCGGTGGCGGCCACCACCCGCACGTCCAGAGGTATGGCCTTGGTGCCGCCCACCCGGATCACCTCCCGCTCCTGCAGCGCCCGCAGCAGCTTGGCCTGCATGGTAAGCGGCATGTCGCCGATCTCGTCCAGAAAGAGAGTCCCTCCGCCAGCAGCCTCCATCAGCCCGGCCTGGGCCTGAGTGGCTCCGGTGTAGGCCCCCTTCTCGTGGCCGAAAAGCTCATTGGCGATCAGATCCTCGGTGAGAGAGGCGCAGTTGAAGGCCAAAAAAGGCCCGCCGGCGCGACGGCGGCTGAGCACGTGGATGGAACGGGCCACCAACTCCTTGCCGGTCCCCGAAGGTCCCACGATGAGCACGTTGGCGTCTGTGGGCGCGATCTGGCGGATGGTCTCCTCCAGGCGCAGCATGGCCGGGCTCTGGCCCACTATGAGCGGGGCCCGGCTGGGAGGGGCGTCGGGGCCGGAAGGCCACTGGGCCATGTCCCGCAGGGCCTTGGAGTTGAGCGCCTCGGCCACCAGCCGCCGCACCTCATCCGGGTCCAGGGGCTTGGCCAGGTAGTGGTAGGCCCCCTGCTTGACCGCCTCCACCGCGCTGGGCAGGGTGGCGTAGCCGGTGATAAGGATAACCTCCAGGCCGGGCCACAGGCGCTGGGCCTCGGCCATGAAGGCCAACCCGTCCAGGTGGGGCATGCGGATGTCGCTCAGGACCACGTCGAAGGGCTCCTCGCGCAGGCGGTCCAAGGCCCGCACGGGATCGCTGTAGGTGGAGACCCGGTAGCCTTCCTTTTCCAAAAGCCGGCGCAGGGCCTTGAGCGCCACCTCCTCGTCGTCGACGATGAGGATGCGCCCCGGCTCCCGCTCCCTGGAATCTCCGCTGTCTTGGGTCATCGGCCTTTCCCGCCGCCCGGCTTGATCATGGCGGCTCTGCCCGGTTTGTGCTAATCGGTCTAGCTCAAGTTAACACAAATAATCAACCCAGGACACGGGGAGGCCAAGTGGGAAGGCGAGAAAGCATTGCGCGGCTGCAGGAACGCCTCCAAAGCATCGAGCCCGGGCAGAAGGTGAAGGTGGATTTTTTCCGGCCCCAGGACGCCGAGGGCGTGGCTCGGCTCTACCTCGCCGTTTACGGCGAAGACTTTCCCATCGACTACGTTTACGACCCCGCGGCCATCGTCGAGGCCAACGCCGGACCCGACCTCCACCAGGTGGTGGTCCGCACCGAACGCGGTGAGGTGGTGGGCGCGGCCTCCCTCTTCCGCTCAGCCCCGGGCCGTCACATCATGGAAGCCGGCGGCCTCATGCTCCTGCCTGAATACCGCCAGGGCTCCCACGGCCTGGATTTGCCGCGTCTAACCCACAAGGTGCTACCACGTAGGCTGGGGCTATGGGCCCTGCAGGGCCAATCGGTCTGTGACCACCTCATCTCGCAGAAGATCGTGGCCCGTCTTGGCATGTCGCCTTTCGCATTGGAACTGGACGCGCTGCCCACCCAGACCGACAGCGCCGGCAGGGAATCCCGGCGCACTGCCCTGCTCAGTCAATTCGAGATAATCGAGGACCAGCCCCAGACCATCTATCCGCCGGAGCGCTATGCCGGCATCATCGCCGAGCTCTACGCGGAGCCGGGCCTGGACCGCCGCCATGCCCCCGGCAAGCTCCCCGCCGGCCAAACTCAGGCCGAGGTCGGTCTCATCGCCTACGCCTCCCTGGCCCGCTTGGAGGTCGCGGTGGTGGGAAACGGATTCAGGGCAGCCCTGGCCGCGATGGAGGAAAATCATCCCGGCTGTCATCTGCATCAGGTCTGCCTGCCCCTGACCGACCCTGGCCTGCCCCTAGCCGTGGAGGTGGCCTGCGCCCGCGGCTATTTTCTGGCCGGTCCTCTACCGCTCTGGCGGGACGAGGATTCGCTGCTAATGCAGAAGGTGGCCGGCGAACCGGATTGGGCTGGCATAAAGCTTTTCGGCAAGCGTGCCCAGCGCCTTCTGGATTTCATCCGCCATGATCGCGAAGCGGTGCTGGGCCAGTAGAAGCTAGGCCTCGCGTTCGGCCAGGCGCAGAAGCAGGTTGCCGGCCACGCGGCGGCGATAGGAGGCCGAGGCACGCAGGTCGTCGATGGGGGTCAGCGCCTGGCCGGCCAGTTCCGCCGCCTCGCCCAGGCTGGCCAAGCCCAGGGGACGGCCCTTGAGCGCCGCCTCGGCTTGGGGCGCACGCATCACCGTGGGCCCCACGCTGCCCCAGGCCAGGCGGGCCTCCTCCACGACGCCCTCCGACGACAGCCGCAACAGGGCGGCCAGGCTGACCAGGGCGATGGCCAGGGCATCGCGCCTGCCGACCTTCTCGAAGTGCTGGAGTGTCCATCCTTCGCTTTTGGGCAGGCAGACCCCGGCCACCACCTCGCCGGGATTCAAGTCCACCCGGCCCGGCCCCTTTATGAACTCGGTGATGGGAAGCCGCCGCCCGGCCTTACGGGAGATTAGCTGCACCTCGGCCCCCAGCACGTACAAAGGAGGTAGACTGTCGCCGGCGGGGGAGGCGGTCACCAGATTGCCGCCCAGGGTGCCCATGTTGCGGACCTGGGGGGAGCCCAGGCTGGCAAGGGCCCGGGCCAACACCGGCAGCCGCCCGCGCACCTTGGGGTGCTCCAATATTTGCGCGTGGGTGGCCCCGGCCCCCAGGAACAGCTCCCCGCCCCGCTCCTCGATGATCCGCAGCTCCTCCAAGCGCTCCAGGCAGACCAGCGCCGGCGGCGGGCCGGCCTGAGCGCGCAGGCGCACCAGGAGGTCAGTGCCCCCGGCGTAGAGTCGGGCCTCGGGGTGGGCCTCCATGGCTTCCCACAGCTGGCCCATATCGGCGGGCAGGATCACCTTGGCCACGGTTCGTCTCCCCTCCCCCGCGCCGCGGCGAGCTCCACCGCATCGATGATCTTCTGGTAGCCGGTGCAGCGGCAGAGGTTGCCGCTCAGTCCCTGGCGTATCTCCCGGCGGCTGGGCGCGGGCGCGCGCTCCAGCAGCGCCCGCGCCGAGAGCACCATGCCCGGTGTGCAAAAGCCGCACTGCACCGCACCGGTCTCGACGAAGGACGCGGGCAGGGGATCAAGGGTTTGGCCGGCGGCGGCCAGCCCCTCGATGGTGGTCAGCTCCCGGCCTTCGAGCTGCGCCGCCAGCATCAGGCAGGAGAGCCGGGCCTGGCCGTCCACCAGCACCGTGCAGGCGCCGCACTCGCCTGCCCCGCAAGCTTCCTTGACGCCGGTCAGCCCCAGTTCCTCGCGCAAGAGGTCCACCACCCGGCGATCGGGGTCGCACTCGACCCGGCGGGGCTCGCCGTTCAAGACAAAGTTGATCCTCATGGCCGCCCCCCTCTCTCACCGGCCCCGGCCAGGGCCTCCAGCACCCGCTCCGGGGTAAGCGGAAATCGGCGCGGGCAATCACCCACGGCGTCGCGCAGGGCGTTGGCCAGCGCCGGCAGGGGGCCGTCTATCCCCACCTCGCCCACCCCCTTCAGGCCCAGGGGTCCGCTCTCTTCATGGCCGGGCACGAAGACCGTCTCCATCTCCGGCGCGTCGAGGGCCGTGGGGATAATGTAGGTAGCCAGGTCCGGGCTTAACACCCGGCCCTCGCGGGCCAGGAACTCCTCGTAGAGGCCGTAGCCCAGGCCCTGCACCACCGCCCCCTCCACCTGGCGCTCGGCCAGGAGCGGGTCGATCAGGCCGCCGCAGTCCACGGCGGTGATCAGGCGCTCCACCCGCAGCCGGCCGGTGAGTTCGTCGATCTCCACCGCCGCCAATACCGCCCCGAAAGAAAATACCTCGTGGGGCAGGCCGTGCATCTGCAAAACCGGATCGGCGCTGGGCCGTTGCGTGGAGGCCGGCGCGCGGTGGCGGTGCACGGCCACCCGCTGCTCCGGGGTCATCAGCCGGGCCAGCAGATCCAGGGGCAGCTCCTTGCCCGTGGGCAGGTGCCGCACCCGGCCGGGCAGCAGCGCCATCTCAGCCGGGGCCACTCCCAGCAGGGCGTCGGCGGCCCGCGCCAGCAGCCGCTCCCGCAGGAGCGTGGCCGCACCCAGCACGGCGTTGCCGAAGGTGAAGGTGGTGCGGCTGGCCGAGGCCGAGCCCGAGGGCAGGCAGCGGTCGGTGTCGGGCTGGATCAGCCGCACCGAACCGGGCTCCTGCCCCAGCACCCTTTCGGCCAAGAGGCCGTAGGTGGCGGAGTTACCCTGGCCCATTTCGACCACCCCGCAGAAGAGGCTGAAGACGCCGTCCGCGCCCAGCTCGATCTTGGCATTGCCGACGTCCGGCACCATGGGGCCATAGCCCACGGCGTGCATTACCGCCGCCACCCCCACCCCCCGGCGCTGGAAGGGGCCGGCGGCCTCCTTCCAGGCCCGGCGGCCCCGCCACAGGTCGTGGGCCTCCAGGCGGTCCAGGCATTGGCCGATCTCCGTGGAGCCGGTCAACGTCACCCCTGGAGCGATGATGTCTCCTCGGCGCACGGCGTTAAGGCGGCGCAGGTCCAGGGGGTCGCGCCCCAGCTTGGCGGCCAGGAGGTCCACGGTCATCTCCATGGCCGCCGCCACCTGGGGCACGCCGAAACCGCGAAAGGCCCCTGACACCGGATTGTTGGTGTAGACCGCCCTGGCCTCGATCAGGGCGTTGGGGATGCGGTAGGGCCCGCCGGCGTGCTCCAGGCCCAGGGTGAGCACCGCCCCGCCCAGGTGATCATAGGGGCCGGTATCGTAGACGATCTCGGCGGCCAGGGCCTGGAAACGGCCCTGGGAGTCGGCCCCCAGGCGGTAGCGCAGACGGGCCCGGTGGCGCTTGGGGCTGGCCAGGAAGCTTTCCTCCCGGCTCCACCACATCTTGATCGGCCGCCCCGGACAGGCCAGAGCGGCCAGAGCCAGCAGACTTTGCACGCTCACGCCGTCCTTGCCCCCGAAGGCCCCGCCGGTGGGCGGCGCGATCATGCGCAGCCTGGCCGGGTCCAGACCCAGGGCCTCGGCCACCTCCTGCCGGTCACGGAACGGAGTCTGGGTGGAGGAGACGATAATCAGGCGGCCGTCGTCCTCCTGGATGGCCCAGCCGGCCTCGGTCTCCAGGTAGGCGTGCTCCTGCCAGGGAAGGCGGTATTCGGCCTCCACCATCGCCGCGCACTCGGCCAGAACGGCCTCGCCCCGGCCGGTCTCAACCCGGCCGCCCAGGAGCAGATTTCCGCCGGCGTGGCCGGGGTGGATTATGGGCGCGCCCTTGGCCAGGGCCTGGTCCGGATCGAAGACCGCCGGCAGCTCGCTTAGTTGGAGGGAGATCAGCTCGAGCGCGGCGGCCAGGGCCTGCCGGGTCTCGGCCACCACCAAGGCCACCGCGTCGCCGCGGTGGCGCACGCGGTCGTCGGCCAGCACCGGCTGGTCGCGCTGGATCACCCCCTGGCGGTTGGAGCCCTTGATGTCGGCGTGGGTCAGCGCCGCCACCACTCCCGGCGCGGCCAGAGCCCGCGAGGTGTCCACTCCCTCAATCGCGGCATGGGCCACGCCCGCGCGCCTCACCCCCGCCCAGAGCATACCGGCCCCGTAGCGGTCGGCGGCGAACATTTCCAGGCCACGGGCCTTGGCCAGGTCTCCGTCCCTGGACGTCTTGCGTCCGTCTTGGAATCCGCGTGGGTTCATGCTACGTTCATCCATGGTCCTCGGGCTGCCCCGGTTTGCGACCGGGCTGATAATTTATAGGATCATCACTCGACAAATGCAAACCAAACAGGCCGGCGATGGAAAAACCCACCGTCGCCGACGGGCGCGAGGAGCCCCATGAGCGGCAGCGACCTACCCCTGGAGGTGAACCTTCCCCTGGACATGGAATTGGTGCGCCTGGTGACCAGCTTCACCGAAAACGGCGCCCTGGCCCTGGGGTTGGGCGGGAGCGAGGCGCTCAAGCTGACCCTGGCCGCCGAGGAGGTCTACGCCTATCTGGCCCGCCTGGCCGAGCCCGGCACCAGCTTCACCCTGCGCCTGCACGGCGGCGGCTACTGCGTGCGCGCGGAGTTTCGCTGCCCTTGGAAGCGCATGGAACTGCGCTACTTCAACCTGACCACCGAGTTCGACCCCAACGACGAGTCCAGCCTGGACCAGCTGGGCCTGGTGTTGGCGGCCCGGGCCGTGGACAGATTGTTTTTGCAAGAGTATGACGGCTCGCGTCTAAGCCTGAACCTGGTCAAGGAAAAGACCTATCCCCCGCCGGCCCCGACCGCCACGCCGACCCCCCCGCCCTTGGCAAGTTGGCGGTTGGTCGAAGCCGGTCCCGACCAGCTCAAGGAGCTTGCCCACCTGCTGGCCGCAGCTTACCCACGCCAGCAATACCCTTCGGCCTTCCTGGTGCCGGGCAAGCTGGTGGACATGGTGGCCGGCGGAGAGTACCACGCGGCGCTGGCCACGGGCGAGCGCGGCCAACTGGGCGGGGCCTTCCTCTGGCGAACGGCCGGAGGGGCCACCGTGCGCTCCTACGGCCCCTACCTCTTCGGCCAGCCCGCGGGCTCCCCGATGGCCGCCCAGCTGGTCGAGGCCTGCCTGGCGAGAGTGGGCAAAAGCGACGCCCTGAACCTGCTCTGCCGCTACCCCACCGCCGAGCTGCCGCCGGACTACTTCGAGTACCTGGGCGAGCTGGACTACGGTTGGCCCGACGGCTCGCACACCCCCTGGCCCCACTACTACCGCCAATTGCGCGAGGACCCGGGCATGAGCGCCTGGTGCCACCCCGATCTCGAGCCCTTTCTGCGCCAGGCCTACGACCGGCTCTTTCTGCCCCGCGACATCCACCTCACCGCCTATGAAGGCGAGCACCGCGACGAGTATTCGGTCTTGGCGGCCCACATGGACCACAGCCAGGGCCACGTCACCCTGACCCCCATGGTCGACGGCCGGGACGTCCCGGCCAATCTGGACCTGCACGTTCAACTCATGCTGCGCGAGCAGACCCCCAACATCTATGTGGCCCTGGACCTGGGCCGGACCTGGCACGCACATCTCATGCCGGTGCTCTTGGAACGGGGGTTTGAGCCCCGTCTGCTCCTGCCCTGCGCCGGCAAGGCCGACGAGCTGATCTTCCAATACCGGGGGAAGGCAATTTGAGCTCACTGGCGGTTTCAGGCAGGCAGCCGGACCTTACCCGGCTGGTCCCGGCCTACGTCAAGAGCTTCGAGGCCTACGTGCCCTCCAAGCCCGACCCGGAACTCATGCGCACCTACCGGGTGGATCACCTTTACCGGCTCAACAACAACGAAAACCCCCTGGGGCCCTCGCCCCGGGCGCGGACGGTCATCGCGGGCTTTCCGCCGCCCCGAGCCTCCCTCTATCCCAGCGGCGATGCCTACTACCTGCGCCTGAGGCTGGCCGAGCGCTTCGGCCTGGACCCGGAACAGTTTCTGGTGGGCAACGGCGCCAACGAAGTCATCACCTTCGCCATCAAGGCCTTCTGCGAATCCGGCGACAACATCGTAACCGCCGACAAGACCTTCGCAGTCTACGAATGGGTGGCCACCTTCTCCGGCTTCGAAGCCAGGCTCGCCCCCCTGAAGGACTTCGGTTTCGACGACGAGGGCCTGCTTTCCCTCATCGACGGGCGCACCAAAATCGTCTTCATCTGCAACCCCAACAACCCCACCGGAACCTGGTGGGATGAAGCCAGACTGCGCCGTTTTTTGGACTGCCTGGACGGCCGCCAGATCGTGGTCGTGGACGAAGCCTACTGCGAGTTCGCGGAGGACCCCGCCTTTCCCGACGGCTTGAAGCTTCTCAAGGAGTATCCCAATCTGGTCGTGTTCCGCACCTTCTCCAAGATGTTCGCCTTGGCCGGCCTGCGCATCGGCTATCTGGCCGGCAGCCTGGAGGTGGTCGAGGTCATGCGGCGCACCTGCGTGGTCTACTCGGTCAACACCCTGGCCCAGGAGGCCGCCCTGGCCACGATGGAGGACGCCGACGCGCACGTCGCGGCCACCCGCGAGCTGGTGCGGCGGGAAAAGGCCTACCTGGCGCGAGAATTAACCGGCCTGGGGCTCGCCGTGCAGGCCGGCGAAGGCTGCTTCGTCATGGCCCGCCTTCCCATGAGCGACACCCTAGCCTACCGCCGCCTCATGGCCCAGGGGATCATGATACGCTCCATGACCGGCTTTCGTTTCCCCAACTGGATCCGCATCAGCATCGGGCTGCACCCGGCCATGGAGGCCTTTGTGCAGGGCCTCAAGAAAATCCTTTAGGAGGCCCCATGCCCAGTTACGAACGGCGGCCGGACGGCCAGGCATCCCCGCCGCCCCTCTGGACCATCCCTTTCATCATCGTCAACACGGTTTCTTTCCTCAGCAACTGCAATATGACCGTGTTCTTCCAATTCCAAGGCTACCTGAACTCCCTGGGCGTGCCGGCTTCCTGGCAAGGCCCCTTGATAAGCTCCCTGGCCTTTATCGGGCTGCTGGTCAGACCGGCCCTGAGCCCGGTCATCACCGCGGCCAACGCCCGGCGCTGGATTATTTGGGGTTGCCTGGGCTCGGCGGTCATGCTGCTCATGTACAACCTGGCGGCCTCGCCCTGGCCGCTGCTGCTCGTGCGTTGCCTGCATGGCCTGGCTTACGTGGCGATGATCACGGGCCTGACCGCGGCGGCGGTTGCGGTCATCCCTCCGCAGCGCAGCGGCGAGGCCTTCGGGGTTCTGGGCATCATCCTGGTGCTGCCCTTCGCGGTGGTGCCGCCCCTGGCGGTGATCGCCGCCCAGCACCTGGGCGGTTTTCTGCCCGTGCTCAACCTCACCGCTTTGGTGCTGGGCTTAAGCCTGCCCCTGCTGTTCCTCCTGCCCTCCAATCTTGGCCAACAAGAGGGAGGGCGTCGTTTGCCGGGGCTGGCCCAACTGCGTCAAAGCCTGCGCAACCAGCCCTTGTTTTTGCTTTTGACGGCCTCCCTTCTGGTCTTCACCGCTTTCGCCCCGGTTTTTTTCTATGTGGAAACCTACGCCCGCAAGCTGGGCATGGCCAACGCGGGCTGGTTCTTCACGGTAAACACCGTCTGCGAGCTGGGAGTGCGGGTTTTCTTTGGCCGCGCCTTCGACCGCTATTCCAAGCGCCGGCTACTTGCCGTGGCCTTGGCCTTGTTGGTGGCGGCCTACCTTCTCCTGGCCGCGGCCCGGGACGAATCCTGGCTGTGGCCGGCGGCCATGGCCCTGGGCCTGGGCCTGGGTGGCGCCATGCCTCTTTTCAACGCCATCATCTTCGACATCTCACCCCCAGCCATGCGCGCCATGAACGCCAACCTGGGCATGCTGATGTTCCAGGCCGGCCTATTCATGGGACCCCTGTTCGCCGGCTGGGTGGTGGCAGGCTGGACTTACGGCGCCCTGTTCGTGATCTGCGCCTGCCTGTGCCTCTGCGCCTTGCTGGCGATCCCGCTAGCCGCCGCCGTCCCCGTCCACGGGGATGCCGGAAAGGAGGAAGGCCCCGCATGAGCATCGAACCCGGACAGACCTGGAAGATAGATATCTTCCGCCCCGAGGACGCGGAGGGCGTGGCCGGTCTGTTCAAACTGGTCTATGGCAATGGCTATCCCATCCGCACCTTCATCGACGCCGGTCTGCTCAGGCGGGAGAACGCCGCCGGGGGGGTCCTCTCCAGCGTGGCCCGCACGCCCAAGGGCGACATCGTGGGACATAACGCCCTGTTCCACTCGGCGCACTACCAGGGCACCTGGGAATCAGGCTCCGGGGTGGTGCACCCGGACTATCGCGGCGGGGCGGGCATCTTCACCAAGATGGTCGCCCACGGCGAGAAAATCCTGCGGGACCGGTCAGATGGCCAGGCCATTTTCGGCGAGCCGGTATGCAACCACGTATTCTCCCAAAAAATGTGCCACAGCCAGGGCTGGACCACCCATGCCCTTGAGATGGACCTCATGCCCGCGGCGGCCTATGCCAAGGAGGGCTCTGCGAGCGGACGGGTGTCGGCGCTGCTGGACTTCAAGACCCTGCACACGCGGCCCCACGAGGTCTTTCTGCCCGAGGTCTACGACGAGGGCATGCGCTCGCTTTACGCCGGACTGGACGACCAGCGCCGCCTGTTGCCGGCTAAAGGGGAGCCGCCCGCCGGGTTGTCCACCGCCATCGAAGCCTCGATCTTCGAATTCGCCCAGGTCACCAGGCTCGGGGTGCGGGAGATCGGGGAAGACTTCGCGGCAGCCCTCACGGAGAATGAACGCCGCGCCCAGGAAAAAGGCGTGGTGGTCTTCCAGGTCCGGTTGATCCTCACCCGGCCCTGGGTGGGCTGGGCGGTGGCGGAACTGCGCCGGCGCGGCTATTTCTTCGGCGGCCTGCTGCCCCGCTGGTTCGACGACGACGGCCTGCTCATGCAACGCATGTCCCATCGCCCCGGCTGGGAAAGCGCCCAGATCGCCTTCGATCGGTCCAGGCAAATCATGGCCTTGGCCAAAAAGGACTGGGAAAGCCTTATGCCAATATGCGATCAAAGACGTCCATGGCTTTGATCTCGCCGACCGGCAGGGCAAAAGCGTGGTTCGACCCCACCAAGAAAGCTTTGGGGGGACCCCCGGTTTTGCCCTGCCTCGCGGGCGCTTGCGCGCTCGGCGGGCCCTCCTTCGGGGTCCCCAGCCAGCTTGTTGGCTGGGGTGGATCCATGGGCCGCATGCCAATTGGCGCTCAAACTACTCCTTATGAACGCTAATTGGTATTGACACCTGAACAACATGGCTGACGGCCACGGACACCCCCCGGCTGTCGGAGGCCACGCCTCAAGCACAGGATGACCATGATGACTGAAATCGACGCCCTGAAAATCGCCGCTGGCCAGGAAGTGGCAGTGGACCTCATGCGGCCCGCCGACGCCCCCGGCGTGGCCGCTCTCTTCCGCGCGGTCTATGGCCAAAAATACCCGGTCGAGACCTACTACCAGCCCCAGGAGCTGGTCGCGGCCAATCAAGACGGGCGCATCATATCCAGCGTGGCCCGCACGCCCAAGGGCGACATCGTAGGCCACAACGCCATGTACCGCATCGCGCCCTGCCCCAAGGTCTACGAAGGCGGCGCGGGCCTGGTGCTGCCCGCCTACCGCAACACCGCCAAGCTTCTGACCCGCATGATCGCCATGGGCCTCCAGGCCGTTCCCGAATTCGGGGGAGAGGGGGTGTTTGGCGAAGCGGTCTGCAACCATCTCCACACCCAGAAAGCGGCCGTCACCCTGGGCAACATCCCCATGGGCCTGGAGGTCGAGCTCATGCCCGCCGAGGTCTACCAGGCCGAAAAGAGCGCCCCAGGCCGGGTCTCCTCGCTGGCCGGCTTCCAAACCATCAAACCCTATCCCCACGCCGTGCATTTGCCCCAGGCCTATGAAGATGCCTTGCGTTTTCTTTATGAAGGACTGGCCGAACCAAGGCAGATGGAGACTTCCACCCAAGCTCCGCCGGCGGAGCGCCGCTCGCGTCTGGCCGCCGAGATATACGACTACGCCCAGGTCACTCGAATAACGGCTTGGGAGACGGGCTGGGACCTGATCGCTGCTCTGGAACCGCTGGAGATCGAGGCCGCCGCCCAGGGAGTCGCTGTCTTTCAGATATGGCTGCCCTTGTCCTCGCCCTGGGTGGGCTGGGCGGCGGATGTGCTGCGCGGGCGCGGCTACTTCCTGGGTGGCCTGCTGCCCCGCTGGTTCGACGAGGACGGCCTCTTGATGCAGCGCCTGCGCCACGTGCCGGATTGGAACGCCATTCAGCTTCTCAGCGAGCGCTCCCAGGAGATCGCCCGACTGGTGCGCCGGGACTGGGAGGCGGCGCGCTCCGTCAGGATGTCCTGAAGATAATCAGGGCGTCGCCGCTCTCCACGGTCTGGCCGGGGCTGACCATGACCTTTTCCACCTGGGCGTCGCAGGTGCTGGCGATGCCGCTCTCCATTTTCATCGACTCCATGCGCGCCAGTTCCTGGCCCTTGCGCACGTAGTCCCCCTCCTTGGCGTAAAGGGCGGTGATCAATCCGGGCATGGGGCAGCGCAGCACGTTGTCCAGGGTCTCCTTGCGTTCCCGCTGCATGTACTGGGCCAGGTTCCATTCCGCCGGGGTGTAGATCTCGTAGGTGCGCACCACCCCGCAAAAGAAGCCTTTTATGTGGTTCTCGAAGTATTGCAGACGGAACATGTGCGATACGCCGTCGATCTTGAGCGCCAGGCGGCGGCGGAAATAAGCGAACTCCGGGGCGAGCACCTCGTGCTTCTTCCCATCGACCACCACCTCCCAGCGCCGGCTGTCCGGCTCGCCTTTCAGGCTGATGTTGAAGACCTGGTGGTCCACCCGCACCACGTAGTCGTGACGGTCCTGAAGCGTGCGGGCGGCTCCCACCAGGGGGCTCATGGGTTTCAGGGACTCCTTCACCAGGTAGCGCCTGGTGTGGAAGACCATCAGCGCAGCCATGGCGGTGTAGCTCAGATGCCAGGGCTCGGGGGGTAGATTGGAGGCTCCCTCGGGGAAGTATTCCTCCAAAAAGCCCGTGGAGAGCCGGCCCTCGGCGAAGGCCGGGTGGTTGACCACGGCGTTGACGAAGTCCACGTTGGTGGTCAGTCCCTCGATGTGATAGCCGTTCAGGGCCCGGGCCAGGCGCTGGCGGGCCTGCTCGCGGCTCCCGCCCCAGGCCGAGACCTTGGCCAGCAGCGAGTCGTAGTGGATGGTGACCAGGCTGCCGTCTTCTATGCCGCTGTCCAGGCGCACGCCCTCGCCCCTGGGCACGGCGTAGCGGGTTATCATGCCCGTGGTGGGCACGAAGCCCCGGGCGGGGTCCTCGGCGCAGACCCGGGCCTCGATGCCCCAGCCGTTCAGGCGCACATCATCCTGGGCCACGGCCAAGGGCCGGCCGGCGGCCACCTCAAGCTGCATCTCAACCAGGTCCAGCCCGGTGACCAACTCGGTGATGGGGTGCTCCACCTGCAGCCTGGTGTTCATCTCCAGAAAGAAGAAGCTCAAGTCCGGGGCCAGGATGAACTCCACGGTGCCCGCGCCCTCGTAGCCCGCGGCCCGGGCCAGATCGCAGGCCACCCGGCCCATGCGTTCACGCAGGGCCTCGTCCACCGCCGGCGAGGGGGTCTCCTCGATCACCTTCTGGTAGCGCCGCTGAATGGAGCATTCGCGCTCGCCCAGGTGGATGACGTTGCCATGGCGGTCGGCCATGACTTGCACCTCCACGTGGCGCGGGTCGTCGATGTAGCGCTCCAGGAAGACGCGGCCGTCGGCAAAGCCCTTGAGCGCCTCGTCGCGGCAGGCGGCCAGGGCGTGGGCCAGCTCGGAAGGCTGGCGCACGATGCGCATGCCGCGTCCGCCGCCGCCAGCCGCGGGCTTTATCAAGACCGGCCAGCCCACCGCCTCGGCCGCGGCCAGGGCGGCCTCGGGGTCATCGAGGGGCTGGTCGTGGCCCGGCACCACCGGCACCCCGGCCTGGAGCGCCAAGGTCTTGGAGGCCATCTTGTCTCCCAGGGTGGCGATGGCCGTCGGAGGCGGGCCGATGAAAACCAGGCCGGCCTCGGCCGCGCGCCGGGCGAAGGCGGCGTTCTCCGAAAGGAAGCCGTAGCCGGGGTGGACGGCCTGGCAGCCGTGGGCCAGGGCGGCCTCGATCAGCCTTTCCCCCACCAAATAGGACTGGCGCGCCGGGGGCGGCCCGATGAAGGCCGCCTCGTCAGCCAGGCGCACGTAGGGCGAACGCATATCGGCTTCGGAGTAGACGGCCAGGGTGGCGATGCCCAGTCGCCGGCAAGTCTTGATGACCCGGATGGCTATCTCGCCGCGGTTGGCGATGAGTATCTTTTCAAACAAGGGCATGGGTCCTCTCACAAAGCTATGTTGCCGTGCTTGCGCCGGGGGCGGGCGGTGGTCTTGCCTTCCAGGAACTGCAAACTGCGGATGAGCTTCTTGCGGGTGTCCCGGGGGAAGATGACGTCATCGATGTAGCCACGCTTGGCGGCCAGGAAGGGGTTGGCGAAGGTCGAGCGGTAGAGCGCCTCCTTCTCCTGCAAGGCGGCGGCGGGGTCGGCGGCGGCCTGAATCTCCTTGCGGTAGATCACCTCCGCCGCGCCCCTTGGGCCCATCACCGCTATCTCGGCGGTGGGCCAGGCGTAGTTGATGTCGGCCCCGATGTGCTTGGAGTTCATCACCACGTAGGCCCCGCCGTAGGCCTTGCGCAAAACCACGGTGATCCTGGGCACCGTGGCCTCGATGAAGGCGTAGAGCAGCTTGGAGCCGTGGCGGATGATGCCTCCGTGCTCCTGGTCCGGGCCGGGCATGAAGCCGGGCACGTCCACCAGGCAGACCAGGGGGATGTTGAAGGTGTCGCAGAAGCGCACGAAGCGCGCGCCCTTGACCGAGGCGTTGGTGTCCAGCACTCCGGCCAGAGCCGCCGGCTGATTGGCGATGAGCCCGATGGTTTCCCCGCCCAGGCGCCCGAAGCCCACGATGAGGTTTTTGGCGAAGGCCGGGTGCACCTCCAGAAACTCCGCCCCGTCCAGGATGCTGTGGATCAGGATGCGCATGTCGTAGGGCTGGTTGGGGTTGCTGGGCACCAGATAGTCCAGGGCCGGGTCGCTACGGTCGGGCGGATCGGAGAGGTCCAGGAAGGGCGGCTTCTGACGGTTGTTGGAAGGCAGGTAGTTGATCAGCCGCCGCACCTCGCGCAGGCAGAGGATGTCGTTGGGCAGCACGAAATGGGCCACCCCGCTCTTCTCGGCGTGCACCGAGGGACCGCCAAGGTCCTCCAGGCTGATGTCCTGGTGAATGACCGTCTTGACCACGTTGGGGCCGGTCACGAACATGTAGGAGGAGTTCTCCACCATGAATACGAAGTCGGTCATGGCCGGGCTGTAGACCGCCCCGCCGGCGCAGGGGCCCATGATGCATGAAATCTGCGGTATGACCCCGCTGGCCATGACGTTGCGGTTGAATATCTCGCCGTAGGCGGCCAGGGCGTCCACGCCCTCCTGGATGCGGGCCCCGCCGGAGTCGTTCAGGCCGATGAAGGGGGCGCCCACCCGCACCGCCTGGTCCATGACCTTGGCGATCTTCTCGGAGTGGGCTTCGCCCAGCGAGCCGCCGATTACCGTGAAGTCCTGGCTGAACAGGAAAACCTCGCGGCCGTCGATGGTGCCGTGGCCGGTGATGACGCCATCGCTCAAGTACTCCTGGCCCGAGCCCAGGTGGCCGCCGCGGCCAGTCTTGAGCACGTCGAACTCCTCGAAGGAGCCTTCATCCAGCAGGAGGTCCACTCGCTCGCGAGCGGTCAGCTTGCCCCGGCCGTGCTGCTCGGCGGCGCGTTTGGCCCCGCCGCCCTGGCGGGCCTCGCCGCGCATGTCCTCCAGGCGAGTAAGGTTGTCCTGGCCAGGCCAGGCCAGGCCCTCGCCGGGGCTCTTTACTCGGTTCTTGTCGGTGGGTGTCATGTCTTTCGTCCCGCTTGTCTGGAGGCTCAGGGGCCGGCTCAGCCCTTGCCGCGCCGGTTGTCGTTATTATTCTGCTCCCCGGCCCGGCCATTGGCGTCATCCAGGGCGTAGGTGGGATAATCGATGCCGCCCGAGCCGTAGGCGTTGCTTTGCGGACTGCATAGAAACAAGGGCGCCAGGCGGGCGAGCAAGGCCTTGGGCGAGCCGTGGGCAACCGCTCCCTGGTCGATTCGTTGGAACCGGAGGTTTTTGGCCGCCCTCGACCGCACCAGGGGCCGGGCGGCGTAGCGGCCGCCCAGCCCCTGGGCGCGGGCTGGACTGACGCCCGCCGCCGCCACCCCCGCCCGCAGCGCCGGACGCGGCCAGAACTTGCGGACTTGCGGCTCGGATTGCTCGGTCACGGGAATCTCCACCTGGCTGGGGCAATCGGCGATACCTCGGGCCCACGGAGGCATACTATACCGTTCCGGGCGCATTTCGCGCCAGGGGCGGGCGCACCCGTCGCGCAACGCCGTTATCCTGCGTTGCGGCCTATACCAATTCGTGGATGAGCCAGAGCGGGAGATACCAGGTAAGGGCGAAGTAGACCATCAGCCATAGCAGGGCGGCCTTGAGCCAGCGGCTGCGGGGCGAACTGCCCACCAGCAGGAAGAGCGGCCAGGCCATGAGGTATTGCCGGTAGACCGACTCCAGCGAACCGGTGGCCGGCCCGGCGATGAAGACCACGATCAGATAGGCCCAAAGCGCGGAATGAAATCGGTGGGCGAAGATGAAAAGGCAGGCCACGATGAGGATGGTGATGATGGCCTCGGGATACTGCGGCGGCTCGTGCAGGACCCCGTCCATGATGGTGTCCCAGGGCCACATGCTCTGTCGGCCCCAATAGGCGTG
Source organism: Deltaproteobacteria bacterium (assembly GCA_021811275.1). Lineage (GTDB taxonomy): Bacteria > Desulfobacterota > Desulfarculia > Desulfarculales > Desulfarculaceae > JACRDC01. The sequence goes on along the minus strand of JAJZPI010000024.1, from coordinate 2,680 downwards.
GGCCGTGAAGGGCAGCAGGAAGTTGTCGAAGTACAGCCAATGGTGCAGGCAGAAGGCTAGCACGCCCAAGGCCGGCCCCGCCCCCACCAGCAGCAGGCGGCCCACCTCTGGCCAGGGACGCTCTGCGGCGCGAATGCGCGGCACGATCATGAAAATGGGGAAGAGGCCCATCAGCAGGGCGGTGGGATATACCATGCCCAGGCCGATGCCCATGAGGGCCGCCAGCCAATGACGGCCGGCCTTTATGGCCAGGAAGTAGGCCGCGCCCAGGGCCAGGGCCGTGCCGTAGGGGTAGCCGATGAGCAGATAGAATGAGCAGGGGTAGCAGACCAGGACGGCCAACGACCAGCGGGCCGCCGAGACCCCGAAGAGGTCGCGGGCCAGCCTGAATATGAGCAGCATGGCTGCGGCCGAGCCCAGCCAGGCCATGGTCACCAGGGCCCAGGAGGGTTCCAGGCCCAGCCAATAAAGGATCCGGGCCAGCATGGGGAACAGGGGGTGCCAGGGGTAGTTGCCCGAGACCCCGCCGGTCTCGGTGTAGTTCATCACGTAGCCCCTGACCATGATGTCCTTGTATTGCAGGGCGTCCCAGGGGGCGTTCAGCCAGGTGTCCGGGAAGGACCCGCCGCGCACACTGACCACCCACGACATGTAGAGCATGAGGGCGGCGAAGAAGGCCAGAGGAGCCAGCCAGTTTTCGCGCGCCAGATACCAAGCCTTGGCCAGCTCAAACCGGCGGCCAAGGATGTTGGGACGGCCGTCGGAGCCGAGGTAAAGGGCTTTTTGCGCCAGCGCTCCGATCAGGCCGCCCAGCAGGGGGATGAGCAGGAGTTCAACGAGGTCGTTCTCTCCCGGCGTTCCCAGGTAGACCGCCATGCGCCAAGCCGTGCAGAGGCCGAACCCGGCGAAAAAGCCTGGCAGCGGGCCACGCGCCCTCTCCAACCAGCGCGCGGGCAAGTCGTGGTTGCGCACCAGGAGCCAGGCCGGCGGCAGCAACAGGCCGAGTAGCGCCAGCGCCAGGCCCAGGTCCAGGTATCGGCCGGCCTCCCCCTCGTGCAGGGTAAGCTCCTGCCAGAGGCGGGAGTCCACCTCCAACTTGACGGGGTGGTAGGGCACCTCCGAACCGGCCTCGTCGACTATCCGCATCTCCATGATGCCCTTGTGGTGGCCCAGGTAGTAGTCCACTTCCAGGAGCGTGAGCCCGGCGCAAAGATCCTCGGTGAAGTCGGCGATGATGCCCATGGGGATGGGCCGCCACTGGTCGAAGGCGCGCCGCTGCCCCACCTGCACGGTAACCGCGTCATTGGCCCTGATCCGGAAATACAGGCGCTGGGGCTTCCTGAGGTCCAGCACCGCCAGGGCCTTGACCTTGTAGTCCTCCACGCCCGGCAGGGGTCCCTCGGGCATGTGCAGGCTGCGCACGAACAGCGGGGTCCAGCGGTAGAAACGGTGGTCATCTTGATCGATGCGCAGGCGGAAGAGCGAAGCGCCCCGATGGTCCTTCTCCACCACGCTTTCCAGCATGGCGCGGAACTGGCCCCGCGCCTGACGGGCCTTGGCAAAGGAAAAGCCGGCCACGGCCAAGCCCAGAATCAGACAGGCCAGGCAGGCCCACCAGAGGGGCTTGGGAACCGGCTCGAAGGCCTGGGAGGCCGGCGGGGCCATTGTGTCCGAATCAGGCTGCTTCACCACCCCGGTCCAGGCTGAGGGTTTGCGGGGCCTTGGCACACCCCCAGCCGCCGCTGGCCGGGCAGGCGGGGTGCGCGGGGAGCTTGGGAGCCCCCAAGGGCTCATCCATACCACATCAGGAGGGATGAAGGGTACCCTTTTGGCGGATCAAAGGGTCTGAGTGGCTGTTCTGCATGGAGAAAAGGGCGGGTTGTTACCGGGTGACCGTGGTGGTGCTGTTGATGGTTCCGCTGTTGCCGGCAGGCCCCTTGACATTGGTGGTGGTGCTGGGGCTGTGGCCGCTGCGGGTGGTGGTGCTGCCGCGGCTGGCGCCCCCGCCGCCAGGGCCGGTGGTGGTAACATTGCGCTGATAGCCCTCTGAAGTCATGCCGGCATTGACATCGCGGTTTACGGTTTGGCCGCCGGGACCGGTTGCCGAGGTATTGCGGCCACGGGCCATGGCCCCGTCGGTCCCGAAAAGTGCGCCGGTCAACATCACCGCCGCCGCCAAAATCAGTAACGCCAACTTTTTCATGCCGGACTTCTCCTTTCTTGAGAAACAGGGCCGGCTGGGGTGTGTCAGCGGCCTCGCTGGTTGCCACTTCCCAGGCGGCGCGCCCTGCCGCCCATGGCCGTTCTCCCTTGATGACCAACTCACGATGCAGCCATCCTGCCATCTGGACCGCCATCCAGGCCAAAAGATTTTTGTCTACATATTAATCGAAGCCATTACCTGTTGAAACAAGTAGATAGCTTGTAAGAACAGATAGTAATCCCGTGAAACACTATTTGACCACCCAATGGCCGAAGCGGGCCAAGGCTCACCTCAGCCAACAAGTCGGCTGGGGACCCCGGAGATGGCCCACCTGGCACCTAATCGCTTTGAAGTATAGAAAAAACGTGGCCATGCAAGGCTTGCTTTGCGGGGAGGAACCACGTTTTGGCGCAGCCAACATTGCACGCGGCAAGAGCTCCTCGATTAGATAATGCTCTCTAATCATGGTTGCATACG
>JAJZPI010000023.1 GCA_021811275.1 Deltaproteobacteria bacterium | reverse complement strand
CCCCGTATCCACCGCCAGGGCTTGGCCGCCGAGCTGGCCGAGGTCCTCAAATCCACCTGGGTCAAGCGCCTGGGTTTCGAGGCCGACGCCCTCTTGGTGGAGCAGCGCGACCGCCTGGCCGAGGCGCTGTCCGGCGTGGAGCTGGTGGCCACCCGGGGCTTGGTCATGGGTCTGCGCCAGCGCAAGGACCCCGAGGAGGTGCGCGCCCTGCGGGCCAGCGTGGCCCTGATCGAAAAGGTTCTGGCCGGGGTGCTGGCCGGCGACCTGGCGGGCAGGAGCGAGTTGGAGCTGGCCCGGGCCATCAGCCGGGGCGTGGTGGAGGCCGGGGCCGAGGGCGACGCCTTCACCCCCATCGTGGCCAGCGGCCCCAATGCCGCCGAGCCCCACGCCGAGCCTGGCGAGCGCCTGCTGGTCCCCGGCGAGCCGGTCATCTTCGACGTGGGCGCGCGCCTGGGGGGCTACTGCTCGGACATCTCGCGCACCGTCGTGGTCGGCGGCCTGGCAAAGTCAGACGCCCGTTTCCGGGAGATATACGCCATCGTGCGCCGGGCCCAGCTGGCGGCCATCGCCGGCATCAGGCCCGGCATGAGCGGGGTCGAGGCCGACGCCATCGCCCGCCGCATCATCGAGGACGCGGGTTACGGCGACCGCTTCGGCCACTCCCTGGGCCACGGCGTGGGCCTGGCCACCCACGAGCATCCCTCGCTGGCCCCTCGCTCCGCCGGCGCCCTGGAGCCGGGCATGGTCTTCACCGTGGAGCCGGGCATCTACCTGCCCGGCTGGGGCGGGGTGCGCTTGGAGCAGATGGTGCTGCTCACCAAGGACGGCTGCCGGCTCCTGAACGGCCTGGACGATTTTTATGAGCTTTGACCAGGGCCTGGACCTGTTCCTGACCCATCTGACCGCCGAGCGGGCCCTGGCCGGCAACACCTTGGAGGCCTACGCCTCCGACCTGCGCGAGCTGACCACCTACCTCGCGGTCCAGGGCGTGGACTCCTGGCCCCGGGTGGACGCCCTGCACGTGGTGGCCTGGCTGGCGGCCATGAGCCGCGAGGGGCTCGCCGCCCGCACCAGGGCCCGCCGCCTCTCCGCCGCCCGCGGCCTCTTCCGCTACCTCTACGAGAACGGCCTGGTCAAGGACGACCCCCTGGCCACCCTGGAGGGACCCCGCCTGCCCGGGGGCCTGCCCCGCTTCCTCAGCCAGGAGGAGGTCGCCCGCCTGCTGGCCGCCCCCGATCCCGCCACCGACCTCGGCGCCCGCGACCGGGTGACGCTGGAGCTGATGTACGCCGCCGGCCTGCGCATCAGCGAGGTCATCAGTCTGGGCGTGGGCCAGGTCCAGTTCCAGGTGGGCTGCCTGGCCGTGCGCGGCAAGGGCGGCAAGGAGCGCCTGGTCCCCGTGCACGAGACCGCGCTGGCCCTGCTCAAGGATTACCTCGAAGGCCCCCGCCGCCGCCTGCTCAAGGGCAACCGCCGCGAGGAGGTGCTCATCAGCAACCGGGGCGGACCGCTCACGCGCATGGGGGCCTGGAAGATCGTGCGCAAGCACGTCACCGCCGCCGCCATCCCCGGCGAGGTCACCCCCCACACCCTGCGCCACACCTTCGCCACCCACCTGCTCCTGGGCGGGGCCGACCTGCGCAGCGTCCAGATCATGCTCGGCCACGCCGACATCTCCACCACCGAGATTTACACCCACCTCACCACCCAGCGCCTCTCCGAGGTCCACAAGCTCCACCACCCTCGCGGCTAGCCGGGTGCCCCCGGCGGGGCAAGGCGGGTCGATGAGGTTTTTCCGCTTACGGGCCGCGCGCGCTCCCGGTGGAGGGTAGCACCGAAAAGCTTGGTATTTCTTCGTAGGGAAGGGGTTTATCCCCTCCCTTTTGTTCTAGTTGTCCCACGAATAGGAAATAAATACTTTGGCTCCGCCGTTGCCATTTTCTCCTCACCATTTAAATCGTGGGACGAAAATTTGGTCCTGGTGAAAAGGCGATTGAAGGATAGCCCACGATTTTCCACTCGGTACATCGCGAGTACTAGACTACCCATCACCAACACTTTCGCACAAGCGGGAAGGTTTTCGCGGTCGCCTTCAGGCTGGCGAGGCGCTTGCTCGGACGGGAAGCGCAAGGCTTCCCCAGGCCGCCCCAAGCAAGCGGCGTGACAGCCGTCTTGCCTGCCGCGAGGCCCTACGGGAGCATGCACGGCTTGAGCCAGGTAACCCGCGTCGCCCGACCCGTTTCGGCTGCCAAGGTGCCTGGCCAAGGCCGAAAAAGCCATTTTATGCTATAAGAATCAGTCTATGCCCCGACCCGCGTACCCGAGGAACCCAAGAGGCCCGATGCGAAGCAAGGAACAGAGCCCCCAGCCGGTGCGCGACTTGGATGTCATCACCACCCACGTCAACGCCGACTTCGACGCCCTGGCCAGCATGCTGGCCGCGGCCAAGCTCTACCCTGACGCCTGGCTGGTCTTTCCCGGGGCGCAGGAGCGCAACCTGCGCAACTTCTTCGTGGAGTCCACCTGCTATTTCTACAACTTCGTCAAGGTCAAGAACCTGCCCTTCGAGAGGGTCAGGCGCATGATCCTGGTGGACACCCGCCAGAAGGACCGCCTGGGCCCCTTGGCCGAGCTGGTGGACAACCCAGAGGTGGACTTGCACGCCTATGACCACCACCCCGACACCCCCGAGGACGTGAAGACCTCCTATCAGCTGGTCGAGGCTGTGGGGGCCACGGTCACGGTCATGACCGGGCTCCTGCGCGACAAGGGCGTGGAACTGGGCGAGGACGAGGCGACGCTCCTGGCCCTGGGCATCTACGAGGACACCGGCAGCTTCACCTTCGTCTCCACCACCCCCCGGGATTTCGAGGCCGCCGGCTGGCTGGTTTCCCAGGGCGCCAACCTGGCGGTGGTCTCCTCGCTGATCACCCGCGAGATGAACGCCGAGGAGGTGGGGCTTTTGAACGACCTGATCAATTCCGCCAGCCGGGTCCTGGTCAACGGGGTGGAGGTGGTCATCAGCGAGGTCAGCCGCGAGCAGTACATGCCCGAGCTGGCGGTGCTGGTGCACAAGTTCATGGACATGGACAACTTGAATGTGCTCCTGGCCCTGGCTCGCATGGAGGAGCGGATCTACCTGGTGGCCCGTTCGCGCCTGCCCGAGGTGGACGTGGGCGCCATAGCCAAGGCCCTGGGCGGCGGCGGTCATCCCACCGCGGCCAGCGCCACGGTGCGTGAACTTAACCTGCCGGAGATCAGGGAAAAGCTCATGGCCCTGCTCTCCCAGCACATCAACCCCCGCCGCACCGCCGGCGACCTCATGACCAGGCCGGTCATCTCCCTGGAGCCCCAGGCCACCATCGGCCAGGCCCACGAGATGCTGGCCCGCTACAGCATCAACGTGCTGCCGGTGGCCAGGGACGAGCAGGTCAAGGGCATCATCAGCCGCCAGACCGTGGAGAAGGCCATGCTGCACGGCCTGGGCGGCCAGCCGGTCAGCGAGTACATGGACCAGCGGGTGCAGCCCCTGGAGGCCGCCGCGTCCTTGAGCGAGGTGGAGGATGCGGTGGTGGAGCACCGCCAGCGCCTGGTGCCGGTGATGGACCAGGGCCGCCTGGTGGGGGTCATCACCCGCACCGACCTCCTCAACATCCTCATCGACGCCCCCCGCCTGCCCGAGCTGGGCCACGAGGAACGCCCCCCCCGCCAGAAGAACGTGCTCAGCCTCATGCGCGAGCGCCTCCCCCGGGATATCCTGAACATCCTGGCCGAGTTGGGCCGCCTGGCCGACGAACTGGACTACGGCGTCTACCTGGTGGGCGGCAGCGTGCGCGACCTCTTTCTACGCCGGCCCAACCTGGATCTGGACGTGGTGGTGGAGGGGGAGGGCATCCTCTTCGCGCGGGCCTTCGCCCAAGGCCGGCCGGGGGTGCGGGTGCGGGTGCACAAGAAGTTCAACACCGCCAAGATCATCTTCGACAACGGCCAGGTCATCGACGTGGCCACCGCCCGCCTGGAGTACTACCAGGCCCCGGCCGCCCTGCCCGTGGTGGAGACCAGCTCCATCAAGCTCGACCTCTACCGCCGGGACTTCACCATCAACACCCTGGCCATCCGCATCAACGCCAGGAGCTTCGGCACCCTCTACGACTTCTTCGACGGCACCCGCGACCTCAAGGAAAAGGCCGTGCGGGTGCTGCACAACCTCTCCTTCGTGGAGGACCCCACCCGGGTCTTTCGCGCGGTGCGTTTCGAGCAGCGCTTCGGCTTCCGGATCGGCAAGCTCACCGAGGGCCTTATCAAGAACGCCGTCAAGATAGACGCCTTCCGCCGCCTGACCGGTAAGCGCCTTTTCTCCGAACTGGCGCAGGTGCTGGAGGAGGAACGGGCGGTGGACTGCCTGAACCGGCTCAAGGACTTCAAGCTCCTGGCCCTGTTCCACCCCAAGCTGAAGCTGGAGACCAAGGACCTCATGCTCCTGGAGCGGGTGCAGGAGTCCTTGTCCTGGTTCAACCTTTCCTTCCTGGACCAACCCCTCCGGCATTGGCTGGTGATGTTCCTGGGGCTGACCGACCCCTTGAACCAGCAGGAGATGGAGACCGTGGCCTCCCGTCTGAGCCTGGCCCCCAAGCTCAAGGAGGAGATAAGGGAGATGCGGGCCCTGGCCCTGGCCGGCCTGAACCGGCTTCAGCGCGGCCACACCCCGCCCTCGGTGATATACTCCCTGCTGAGGCCGCTCAAGGCCGAGTATCAGCTTTACATCATGGCCAAGGCCGCCATGCTGAGCGCCAAGAAGGCGGTCAGCCAGCACCTGACCACCCTGCGGAAGGTTCGGCCCAGCCTGAGCGGCGAGGACATCAAGGCCATGGGCTACCAGCCCGGCCCCCTTTTCAAGATCATTCTGGACCGGCTCCAGGCCGCCCGCCTGGACGGCGAGGTGAGCACCCGCGAACAGGAGATAGGCCTGGTGCGCAAGGAGTTTCCCTTGGTTTTGGAAGAGAGCGCCCGATGAGCGACATCGCTGACATCCTGCTCAGGATCCTGGTGCTGGCCCCGCCCATCCTCATGGCCTTGACCGTGCACGAGGCGGCCCACGCCGGGGTGGCCTATCTCTTCGGCGACCCCACGGCCAAGCAGGCCGGCCGCCTGAGCCTGAACCCCTTGCGGCACTTGGACGTGGCGGGCACCCTGGTGTTCTTTTTCACCGCCTGGTTCGGCTCAGGCATCGGCTGGGCCAAGCCCGTGCCCGTCGACTACCGCCGCCTGAGCAATCCCCAGCGCGGGGTGATGTGGGTCTCGGCCGCCGGTCCGGCCGTCAATCTGCTGGCCGCCGCCCTGCTGGGGCTGGCGCTCAGGCTACTGGTGGGCCTGGGGGTCTTCGTCGAGTATTCGCTCTGGCGGCACTACCTGGCCGAGGTCTTCCTGGTGGGGGTGCAGGTCAACGTGGTGTTGGCCTTTTTCAACCTGCTGCCCCTGCCGCCCCTGGACGGCTCGGGCATTCTGATGGGCCTGCTTCCGCCCCGGGCGGCGGCCCGCTACCATGCCTTCAGCCGCTACGGCTTCGCCATCCTGCTGGCCTTGATCTTCCTGCCCCAAGTGGTGCGCGGCTTCCCCAACCTGCTGGGCCTGTTGGTGCTGGGCCCGGCCAGCCTGGTGACGGGCTGGCTGCTGCCGGGATAGGACCGATCCATGGACGTGCCGGTCAAGCTGGAAATATTCGAGGGCCCCCTGGACCTTCTGCTCCACCTCATCCGCAAGAACGAGGTGGACATTTACGACATTCCCATCGCGCTGATCACCAAGCAGTACCTGGAGTACCTGGAGGTGATGCGCGACCTGAACATCGGCCTGGCCGGCGAGTTCCTGGTCATGGCCGCCACGCTGACCCACATCAAGAGCCGTATGCTCCTGCCCAGCTACGACTCCTCACAGGAGGACGGCGAGGACGAGGACCCCCGCAGCGACTTGGTAGAGCGCTTGAAGGAGCACATGCGCATCAAGGATGCCGCCGACCGCCTGGGCGAGCGCCCGCTGCTGGACCGCGACGTCTTCACCCGGTCCGCCGCCGGCGGCGAGGTCAAGCAGGCCCTGGCCGAGGGGCCGGAGATCATCGTGGCCGGGGTCTTTGACCTGGTGGAGGCCTTCCGGCGGCTGCTGCGCTCGCGCGGGCCCCAGCTGACGCTCTCGGTGCGCAAGGTCAAGGTGACCCTGGAGGAGCGCATGGGCCAGCTTCTGGACCTCCTGCGCGGCCGCCAGACCTTGCTCTTCGAGGAATGCTTCCCCCAGGACTTCGACCGGGGCGCCCTGGTGGTGACCTTCCTGGCCCTCCTGGAGCTGACCCGGCTGGGCCTGCTCAAGGTCTATCAGGAGCGGGCTGCCGAGCCCGCCGAGCCGGGCCGGGAGGAGGGCGCCGGCGGTTCGGCCTGGAGCCCCTTGCGTCTCTATTTCAACTACAAGGCCCAGGAGCGCTGGGCCCAGACCCCGGCCGAGCAAGAGGAGGATGCGCAGGCGTGAGCACCGAGCTGAAGACCATAGTGGAGGCCCTGCTCTTCGCGGCCGAGGGACCCCTGACCCCCGCCCAGCTCATGCAGGTGCTCGACACCTCCGACAAGGACGCGGTGGCCGACGCCCTGGCCCGGCTGCGGGAGGAGTACCAGGCCACGGGCCGGGCCTTCGAGTTGGTGGAGGTGGCCGGCGGCCACGCCCTGCGCACCCGGCCGGACCTGGCCTTCTGGATCCGCAAGCTCAAGCGCGAGCAGGTGACCAAGCTGTCGCCGGCGGCCCTGGAGACCCTGGCCATCATCGCTTACAAGCAGCCGGTCTTGAAGGCCGAGATCGAGCGCCTGCGCGGGGTGGAGGTGGGCGGGGTGCTGCGCATGCTCATGGAAAAGGACCTGGTGCGAGTGGCCGGCCGCAAGGACCTGCCCGGCCGGCCCCTGATCTACGGTACCACCCGCCGCTTCCTGGAGGTCTTCGACCTCAAGGACTTGAAGGACCTGCCCACCCTGGAGGAGATGGAGGCCCTGGCCGGCGAGCAGGGGGAGCTCTTCGCCGGGGTGGGGGCCCAGGGCGAGGGACAGGCCCAGACCGGGTCCGGCCAGGAACCTGGCGTGGAGGCCCCCGCGGAGGCCGGCGAGGATGAATTGGCCCGGGAGTGGGAGGAGCGGCTGCTGGCCAAATCCGGCGTGGAAATCGCCGGAGAGGCCGCCGAGACCCCGGCCGCTGAACTCGCCGGGGCTTACGTTCGGCAATCCGCGCCCGCCTCGGCCGGCGCGGCCGGCGCGGGTGACGAGGACGAGCCGGTGGACGAGGACGGCGACTGCGACCCCCCGCCCGAGGCGGCCTGACGCCGCTTTTTCCCGCCGGGAGCGCCCCTTGCGCCCTGACGGGGCCTGTGATAAGGTTCAGCGATTTAACTACGCACGCCCCCTGACGCGAGGGTCCGGTGCCGGAGCAAAGCTCCGGTGGGCCAGCTGCGGACGACGGGGGCGGAGGAACAACAAATCGGAGGTTTTTTAATGGCATACGTGACCATGCGCCAGCTATTGGAAGCTGGCGTGCATTTCGGCCACCAGACCCGCCGCTGGAACCCCAAGATGAAGCCTTACATCTTCGGGGCCCGCAATGGCATCTACATCATTGACCTGCAAAAGACGGTCAAGATGTTCCGCACCGCCTACGACTTCGTCACCCAGGCCGTGGCCCGGGGCGGCGACGTGCTTTTCGTGGGCACCAAGAAGCAGGCCGCCGACATCATCCAGGAGGAGAGCGCCCGCTGCGGAATGTACTACGTCAACAACCGTTGGCTGGGCGGCATGCTCACCAACTTCGCCACCATCAAGAAGTCCATCGAGCGCTACAAGTACCTGGAGAGCCTCTTCACCGACGGCACCATCAACCGTTTCCCCAAGAAGGAAACCATCAGCCTCAGCCGCGAGCTTGAAAAGCTGCAGCGCAACCTGGGCGGCATCAAGGACATGGGCCGGCTGCCGGCGGCGGTATTCATCGTCGACGTCAAGAAGGAGCGCATCGCCGTCAGCGAGGCCAAGCGCCTGGGCATCCCCACCGTGGCCATCGTAGACACCAACTGCGACCCCGACGGCATCGACTACATCATCCCTGGCAACGATGACGCCCTGCGCGCCATCCGCCTGGTTTGCGGCAAGGTGGCGGAAGCGTCCAACGAGGGCCTGGCCCTGCGCGAGGCCCGCGGCCGCGGCCGCGAGGACAAGGCCGCCATGGAGATGCCCGCGGACATGCCCGAGCTGACCGTGGCCACGGGCGAGGAGGAGGGGCCGGAAGTGGTCTTCAAGCGCCGTTCCGAAAAGCCCGCCGCCGAGCCCCAGTCCGGGGACGCCGAGTAGGCTATAAGCCGACCGAATAAACTGAAAACGGGCGGAGCTCGGCCAAAGGGCCCCGCCCGACCCCTGAAGGAGATCGTAGCGTGGATATCACCGCCAGCATGGTCAAGGAACTGAGGGATAAAACCAACGCCGGGATGATGGACTGCAAGAAGGCCCTGGGCCAGTGCGGCGGCGACATGGCCAAGGCCGTGGACTGGCTCCGCCAGAAGGGCCTGGCCGTGGCGGCCAAGCGCGCCGACCGGGTGGCCAGCGAGGGCCAGGTGATGGCCTACATCCACGCCGGGGGCAAGCTGGGCGTCCTGGTGGAGGTCAACAGCGAGACGGACTTCACCGGCAAGACCGACGAGTTCACCCAGTTCGCCAAGGACCTGGCCATGCAGATCGCCGCGGCCAACCCCATCTGCGTCACCGAGGAGGAGATGCCCGCCGACATCCTGGCCCGCGAGCGCGAAATCTACATCGGCCAGGCCAAGGACTCCGGCAAGCCCGAGAAGATCTGGGACAAGATCATCGAGGGCAAGATCAAGAAGTTCATGTCCGAGACGGTGCTGGTCAAGCAGGCCTTCGTCAAGGATCCGGACAAGACCATCGAGGACCTCTTGAACGAGATGCGCGCCAAGACCGGCGAAAACATCCAGATCCGGCGTTTCGCCCGCTTCCAGTTGGGCGAGCAGTCGGCCTAATGAGCTATGTCGCATAAGTTCCGTCCCTGGACTTTTGCAACTCGGGTCGGCGAAAGTAAATTTTGCCGACCCTCCCGCACGGCTGGGCTCTGAGGAGCCCGAGCCGTGCGGCGGGCCTCCCGGCCCGCTACCCGTTGGCGAGCGCTTCGGTAAGGGGATGAGCGTGGAAGACAAAGCGGCTTACCGTCGGGTGCTCCTCAAGGTCTCGGGCGAGGCCCTCATGGGCCAGGCCCCCTTCGGCATCAGCGCCGAGGTGCTTGAATACGTGGCCGGCGAGCTCATGGCCGCCCGCGAGCTGGGCGTGGAGCTGGGCCTGGTTTTGGGCGGGGGCAACATCTTCCGGGGCGTGGGCCAAGCCGCCCAGGGCATGGACCGGGTCCAGGCCGACCACATGGGCATGCTGGCCACGGTGATCAATTCCCTGGCTTTGCAGGACGCCCTGGAGCGGCGGGGAGCCCCCACCCGGGTGATGACGGCCATCAGCATGCCCCAGGTGGCCGAGCCCTTCATCCGCCGGCGGGCCATGCGCCACCTGGAAAAGGGCCGGCTGGTGATCTTCGCCGCGGGCACCGGCAGCCCCTATTTCTCCACCGACACCGCCGCCGCCCTTCGCGCCCAGGAGATCGGGGCCCAGGCCCTTTTGAAGGCCACCAAGGTGGACGGCATATACGATTCCGACCCCGTGACCAACCCCCAGGCCAAAAAGCTTGCGCATCTGACCTACGACGAGGTGCTGGCCAGGCACCTGAAGGTCATGGACGCCACCGCCATAAGCCTGGCCGGGGACAACCGCCTGCCGGTCATCGTCTTCGACCTCATGCGCCCGGGCAACATCGCCCGCGTGCTCCGGGGCGAGACGGTGGGTTCCAGCGTGGAGGGCTAGCGATGATCGACGACATCAAGAAGGAAGCCCAGGACCTGATGGAAAAGGCCATCGAGGCCCTGAAACGCGATTTCAACCGCGTGCGCACCGGGCGTGCCTCCTTGAGCCTTCTGGACGGGGTGCGGGCCGACTACTATGGCACCCCCACCCCCCTGAACCAGATGGCCAGCCTGTCGGTGCCCGAGGCCCGTTTGATCCTGATCCAGCCCTGGGACTCGAAGTCCTGCGAGGCCATCGAGAAGGCCATCTTGAAAAGCGACCTGGGGTTGACCCCCCAGGGCGACGGCAAGGTGGTGCGCATCGGCATCCCGGCGCTCACCGGCGAGCGGCGCAAGGAACTGGTCAAGGTGGTGCGCAAGATGAGCGAGGAGACCAAGGTGGCGGTGCGCAACGCCCGGCGCGAGGCCAACGAGATGCTCAAGGATTACAAGAAGGAGGGCGATATCTCCGAGGACGACGCCCGCCGCGGCCAGGAACTGGTGCAGAAGATCACCGACGAGTACACCGCCAAGGTCGACGCCCTCCTGGCCGAGAAGGAAAAGGAAATCACCGAATTTTAGCCCGGGCCCCGGAGGCCTGACCGTGGCGGCCATAGCCAAGAAAGCGCCCTCGTCGGCACCGATGCACCCGGCCCTGGCCACCCTGGACCGGGCCCGGCTGCCCCGCCACCTGGCCATCATCATGGACGGCAACGGTCGCTGGGCCTTGGCCCGGGGCCAGCGCCGGGTGGCCGGCCACCGCGAGGGGGCCGAGAGCGTGCGGGTGATCGTACGCGCCTGCCGCGCCCTGGGGATTCAGGCCCTGACCCTCTACGCCTTCAGCGAGGAAAACTGGGGCCGTCCCGGCGCCGAGGTAAAGGCCCTCATGTCGCTCCTGGGCCGCTTCCTCAAATCCCAGCGCAAGGAGATGCTGGACAACGGCATCGCCTTGAACGCCATCGGCGAGATCGAGCGCCTGCCCGAGCCCACCCGCGGCCAGCTCAAACAGGTAATGACCGACACCGCCCGGGGCAGGAATATGACGCTGACCCTGGCCCTCTCCTACGGCAGCCGCCAGGAGATCGTCCGCGCCGCGCGCCAACTGGCCGCCGAAGCCGCCGCCGGCCGCATCAAGCCCGACCAGATCGACGAGGCCGCCCTGGCTGCCCGGCTCTTCACCGCCGGGCTGCCCGAACCCGATCTCTGGTGCGCACCAGCGGCGAACTCAGGGTGAGCAATTTTCTGCTTTGGCAGATAGCCTATGCCGAGTTTCATTTCACCGAGACGCTCTGGCCCGATTTCCGGGAGGAGGCCCTGGCGCGGGCCCTGACGAGCTACGCCGCCCGTCAGCGCCGCTTCGGCAAGACCGGCGAGCAGGTGGAGGCGGGCGGTGCCTGATAACACCCAGCGCCCCATGCGCCAGCTGGGCCCCCGGTTGGCCACCGGACTGGGCTTGGCCGCGGTGGCGGTGGGGCTGATTTGCTATTCGCCCTGGTGGGTGCTGGGGGCGGTGGTCACCGGCCTCTTGTTGCTGGCCATGGCCGAGTTTTCCCGCCTGGCGCTCGCCGGCGCGCCCAAGGTGGAGGAGGCGGCCGGCCTGGCCTGCGCCGCTTTGCTGCCCTGGACGGTGCTGGCCGGGCCGGCGGCGGTGGCCGGGGCCCTGGCCCTGGTCCCCATCGCTCTGACCTGCGCCGCCCTGGCCGCTCCTGGCGAGCCGGCCGAGCTGATGGACCGGATCCTCAAGCGAGGCTGGGGCCTGGTCTACCTGGGCGGAACCTTCTGCGCCATCCTCATCATGGCCGCCCAGGAGCACGGCCGGGTGCTGGTCCTGTTCGCGGTGGGCACGGTGGTGGCCGCCGATTCCGGGGCCTACTTCGCCGGGCACCTCTGGGGCAAGCATCACATGGCCCCCCGCCTCAGCCCGGGCAAGACCTGGGAGGGCCTGGCCGGCGGTCTGGTCCTGGCCGCCGTCTTGGGCGCGGTCCTGGCCGGCCTGGGCCTGCCCGACACCACGGCCTGGGCCGGCGCCTTGCTGGGCATGGCCATGGGCCTGGTCAGCGTGGTGGGCGACCTCCTGGAGTCGGGGCTCAAGCGGGCGGCGGGGGCCAAGGACTCGGGCTGGGTGCTCCCCGGCCACGGCGGCCTCTTGGATCGCGTCGACGGCATACTGGCCGCGGCCCCGGTGCTGCTGATCTGCCGCGCGTTGTGGTGGTGAGAAGGGCATGAGCCAATACACGCAAAGCCAGCCCAAGCGCCTGGCCATCCTGGGTTCCACCGGCTCCATCGGCCTGAGCGCCCTCAAGGTGATCGAGACCGCGCCGGAAAGCTTCAGGGTGGTGAGCCTGGCGGCGGCGCGCTCGGTGCGCGTTCTGGCCGAGCAGGCCCGGCGCCACCGGCCCGAGGTGATCGCGGTGCTCGATGCCCGGGCCGCCGAGGAACTCAAGGCGCTTGTGCCCCCCGATCTGGCCGGCCGGGTCGCCCACGGCCCCCAGGGATACCTGGAGGCCGCGGTAGGCTTTGGGCCGGATCTGGTGCTCTCGGCCATGGTGGGGGCGGCGGGGCTGGTGCCCACCTTTGCGGCGGTGGCCGCCGGGCTTGACGTGGCCCTGGCCAACAAGGAGACCCTGGTGGCCGCCGGCCACCTGGTCATGGCCGAGGCCAAAAAGACCGGCGCGGCCATCCTGCCCGTGGACAGCGAACATTCGGCCATCTTCCAGGCGCTCATGGGCAACGATCCCGCCGGAGTGCGGAGGCTTCTGCTCACGGCCAGCGGCGGGCCCTTCCGCTCCGCCTCCCCGGCGGAGCTCAAGCGGGTCACCCCTGAGCAGGCCCTGAACCACCCCAACTGGAGCATGGGGCCCAAGATCACCATCGACTCGGCCACGCTGATGAACAAGGGCCTGGAGGTGATCGAGGCACGCTGGCTTTTCGACCAGCCCCTGGAAAAGATTCAGGTAGTGATCCATCCCCAGTCGGTGGTGCATTCGCTGGTCGAATACGTGGACGGCTCCATGGTGGCACAGTTGGGGGTGCCGGACATGCGGCTGCCCATCGCTTTCGCTCTTGCCTATCCCGAGCGCCGATACTGGAACCTGCCCCCCCTGGACCTGACCAAGACCGGGCCGCTCACCTTCGAGCCCCCGGACATGGAACGGTTCCCGGCGCTAAGGCTGGCTTACCAGGCGGGCCAGGCCGGCGGCGCGGCTCCGGCGGTGCTGGGGGGGGCCAACGAGGTGGCGGTGGAGAGCTTCCTGGCCGGAGGCCTGGATTTCCCGGGTATCACCGCCTGCGCGGCCTCGGTGCTGGAGGCGTTTCCCGGCCGCCCCGCCGACTCGGTGGCGGCGGTGCTGGAGGCGGACCGTTGGGCCCGCGCCCAGGCCCGGGCCTGGGTGGCGGGGCGAGGGTAATAGGCCATGATCACCGTACTCAGCGCCGTGGTGGTTCTGGGCGTCCTGATTTTCGTCCACGAGCTGGGCCATTTTCTGGTGGCCAAGCGGGCCGGGGTGGGAGTGACCACCTTCAGCCTGGGCTTCGGGCCCAAGCTGCTGGGCTTCACCAAGGGCGGCACAGAGTACCGCCTCTCGGCCATACCCCTGGGCGGCTTCGTGCGCATGGTGGGCGAGCACTCCGACGAGGAACTGGCGCCCGAGGACGTCCCTATCGCTTTCACCCACAAGCCGGTGGGCTGGCGGCTGGCCATCGTGGCGGCCGGACCGGTGGCCAACCTGATCTTCGCGGTGCTGGTCTACTACCTCATCATCGCGGGCTGGGGCCTGCCCACCCTGACCGCCAGGGTGGGAGGCGTGGCGCCGGGCGAGCCCGCCGCGGTGGCAGGGGTTATGAAGGATGACTTGGTGGTGGCCGTCGGCGATCGGCCGGTCAGGCGCTGGGGAGACATGGCCTCTGCCATCCTGAACAGCGGCGGCCAGCCCGTGCGGCTGACCCTTTTGCGCGAGGGCCGCGAAATCAGCCTGACCCTGCAGCCCCGGACGGTGACGGTAAAGGATATTTTCGGCGAGGAGCACCGGGTCTACCGGGTGGGCATCCTTTCCTCCGGCGAGGCCGTCATCCAGCGGGTGGGGCCGCTGGAGGCCGCAAGGCTGGCCCTGGAAAAGAGCTATACCGCGGGAGAGCTGATCGTGCTCAGCGTGGTCAAGCTCTTCGAGGGCAAGGTAGCCTTGGACAACCTGGGCGGGCCCATCCAGATCGGCCAGGCCGCCGGTCAGGCCGCGCGCATGGGCCTGGTGGAGTTCTTGAGCCTCATGGCCATCCTTTCGGTCAACCTGGCCATCCTTAACCTGCTGCCCATACCCGCCCTGGACGGCGGTCACGTCTTCTTCTTCGTCTGGGAGGCCGTCACCCGCAAGCCGGTCCCCGTGGCCCTGCGCGAGCGGGCCCAACAGGTGGGGGTGGCCCTGCTCATCATGCTCATGGGCTTCGTCATCTACAACGACATCGCCCGGCTGGTTACCGGAGCCGCGCAGTAGGGCGCGCCATGCTCGTCCTGGCCATCGACACCAGCTTCGCCCCCGCCGGGGTGGCTCTGGCCCGCGAGGGCCGGCTCCTGGGCGAGATCTTCGCCGTCGCCGCCAGCACCCATTCCCAGCGCCTGCTGCCCGCGGTCGAGTTTCTGCTGGCTCAGTGCCAGGCGGGGCGGGAGCAGCTTGAGGGCTTGACGGTCACTCTGGGGCCCGGCCTGTTCACCGGCCTGCGCATCGGCCTGGCCACGGCCCAGGGCCTGGCCCTGGGCCTGGGGCTCAAGGTCGCCGGGGTCTCCACCCTGCGGGTCATGGCCGAGGCCTGCCGCTCGCGCGAGGGCCGCCTATGGGCGGTGGCCGACGCCCGCCGGGGCCTTGTCTACGCCGCGCCCTTCCAGGTCGAGGGGGGCGAGGTCCGGCGTCTGGACCAGGACGCGGCCATGAGCCCGGTCCGGCTGGCCGAGCGCCTGGAGCCACCGGCGCTGCTGGTGGGCGAAGGGGCCGGGATGTACCGCGAGCAACTGCTCGCGCCCGGCCTGGAACTGGCCCCCGCCTGGGCCGGCCTGCCTAGGCCGGGGCTCTTGGCCCTCCTGGGCGAGGAACTCCTGGAGTCGGGAAACGGAGTGGGTCCGGAGGAGATCAAGCCCCGTTACCTGCGCCCCTCCGAGGCCGAGGTGCGCTTCGGCCTTCCCCTGGACGAATACCGCCTTATCGAGTGAGCCGGGCGCCCCGGCGGGCGTAGCGGGTCGGGCGGCTTGCCCCCTGGCCAGCGTTCGTCGCTCCCGTTGGAGCTTGTTCAATGGACACGGAGCTGGCCGGGTGCCCCGGCGGGCGTAGCGGGTCGGGCGGCTTGCCCCCTGGCCAGCGTTCGTCGCTCCCGTTGGAGCTTGTTCAATGGACACGGAGCTGGCCGGGCGCCCCGGCGGGCGTAGCGGGTCGGGCGGCTTGCCCCCTGGCCAGCGTTCGTCGCTCTCGTTGGAGCTTGTTCAATGGACACGGAGCTGGCCGGGCGCCCCGGCGGGCGTAGCGGGTCGGGCGGCTTGCCCCCCTGGCCAGCGTTCGTCGCTCCCGTTGGAGCTTGTTGAGCCAGGGGAAAGCCTTAGCCCATGCGCGTGCTGCACCTCCATGACCGCCTCTCGGCTCGGGGCGGGGCCGACCGCCACCTTTGGGGCGTGCTCGATCGACTGCGGGGGCGGGTAGAGACCCTCCTGGCCGTTGGCCTGGACGACGGCAGCCTGCCCCAAGAAGAACGTCGACGCCTGGGATCCTGGCAAAGGCTCAAGGGCCTGGAGCGCGGCGGCTGGAGCGCGCGCGGAGGCCAAGGCGCGCGCCAGCGCCTGGCCCGGCTCATCGCGGACTTCGCCCCCGACGCGATTCACCTGCACAACATCATGGACCCGGACCTGCTGGGCCTCTGCGCGGCCACGGGCCGGGCGCTGATGACCGTCCAGGACCACCGGGCCTTCTGCCCCGGCCTGGGCAAGCTCACCGCCGCGGGCCAGATATGCCGCGCGCCCCTGGGCGAGGGATGCCTGGCCTGCTTCCAAGAGGCCGTCCACGGCCGGCGCATGCTGGATCTGACCCGGCGCAGGCTTGAAACTCTGGCGGGTATGCGCCGGCTGCTGACGCTGTCCTCCTACATGGCGGGCGAGCTGGCCGCCGCCGGCCTGGACCCGGCGCGCATAGTAGTGTTGCCGCCTTTCGTTCATGGTCTCGCGTCCGCTCCCGCGCCCGAACCCCGGCCCAGGACCCACCACCTGCTGGCCTGCCGCCTGGTGGAGCGCAAAGGCGTGCGGGTGGCGCTCGACGCCGCGCTGATGATGGCCAATCCCCTGCCCCTGGTGGTGGCCGGCGACGGCCCCCTGGCCGGGGAGGCGCGCCGGGCGGCCGCGCGAACCCCCGAGCGCCTGCGCTTTGCCGGCTGGGCCGACCGTCCGGCCATGGGCCGGCTCCTGGCCAGCGCGGCCAGCCTCTGGCTGCCCAGCCTCTGGGCCGAGCCCTTCGGCATCTCGGGCTTGGAGGCCATGGCCCTGGGCGCGCCGGTGGCCGCTTCTCGGGTGGGCGGGGTGGCGGACTGGCTCAACGACGGCGTGACGGGGCTGGCCCTGCCCCCGGGCGATGCCCAGGCCCTGGCCGCGGCCGCCGACCGTCTGGCCGGCGGAGAGGGGCCGGCCATGGGAGCAAGGGCCGCCGAAGATGTCGCCAGGCGCTTCGCCCCCGCCCCGCTGATGGAGGCGCTTCTGAAGCAATACGGGCAAGCGGCCTGGCATTGAGCGCTGCGGCGGCCGATCCGCATTAAGCCTTTGGTAGCGTGCGGCAATCGAGCTATAATTTCTAGAGTTTATTCTGCGGTTGTGATCGGTGGGGGGCTTGGGCGCGCTCAGGAAGGCGCGGCGGGAGAGAGGCAAAAGCCATGGGCTTAAGCGTCAAAAACTGGTCTATCCGGCAAAAGATCATTGCCTCCAAGCTGCTTTTCGCCCTGGCCTTCATGGTGGTCATTTTTGTTCTCTACGCCTGGCAGCAGCGCGTGGATACGGTGGACTCCTACGTCTACACCGCCAGGGTGGTCACCCTCAACGTGGAGAGCGCCCGTGACGAGATCGAGGCCAAGTGGGCGCAAGGGGTTTTCAACGTGGAGATGCTGCGCGCCTACGCAGAGCGGGGTGACAAGGCCAAGCTCTTCGCGGTCGTCCCCGTTGTCCACGCCTGGCAGGTGGCCCTCCGTCAGGCCAAGGAGGCGGGCTATGATTTCAAGGTGCCCAAGTTCCAGCCTCGCAACCCTGCCAATCAGCCCGACGCGTTGGAGGCCGAGGCCCTGAAGTACCTGACCGACAACCAGGCCGACGAATACCATGTCATCGACAGACAAACCAACGCGGTGCGGTTTTTCCGGGCCGTGCGCCTGAGCAAGACCTGCTTGTATTGCCACGGCGACCCGGCCAACTCCAAGGCGCTGTGGGGCAACGACCAGGGCCTGGACCCCACAGGCGCGCGCATGGAGGGTTGGAAGGAAGGGGAGATTCACGGGGCCTTCGAGGTTATCTACTCCTTGACGGCCGCCGACAGGAAGCTCAGCCGGTCCTTGATAATGGCCGGGGTGGTCATGCTCGTGGCGCTGCTGGCGGGTCTGTTGCTGGCCCTGCTCATAGCCCGGGGCTTGAGCCGGCCCATCGTCTTCACCGCCAAGGCCGTGAAGAAGGCCGCCCAGGGCAATTTCGACATCGACATAGACGAGAGCTACCTGAACCGGGGCGACGAGATAGGCCAGGTGATGCGCGACCTGGACGCCATGGCCGGCAACCTCTCGGCCACGGTGAGCGAGGTCATGCACGCCGCCGACACGGTGGCCAATGCCGCCGGGGATATCCGCGAGGGCAACCAGGACCTCTCCGACCGCACCCAGCAGCAGGCCAGCGCCGTGGAGGAGACGGCCTCGGCGGTCGAGGAGATGACCAGCAGCGTCAAGCAGAACGCCGCCAACGCCCGCCAGGCCAACGACCTGGCCAAGAAGACCGCCGATATGGCCAGCCGGGGCGGAGCGGTGCTGGAGCGGACGGTGGAGGCCATGAAGGCCGTAACCGAGTCCAGCAAGAAAATTGCCGACATCATCAACGTGGTCAACGAGATCGCCTTCCAGACCAACCTGCTGGCCCTGAATGCCGCCGTGGAGGCGGCCCGGGCCGGCGAGGCCGGCCGCGGCTTCGCGGTGGTGGCCGGCGAGGTGCGCAGCCTGGCCGGGCGCAGCGCCGGAGCGGCCAAGGAGATACAGGCCCTGATAAGCGACAGCGTGGGCAAGGTGGAGCAGGGCAACGAGCTGGTGGCCGAGAGCGGCCGCCTGCTCGGCGATATAATCGTCAACGTGCAGGCCGTGGCAGATACCGTGGGGCAGATCACCGCCGCCAGCCTAGAGCAGGCTAGCGGCATCGAGGAGATCAACAGGGCCGTGTCCCAGATGGACGAGGGACTCCAGCAGAACGCGGCCCTGGTGGAGGAAGCCGCGGCCGCCAGCGAAAGCACCGCCGCCGCGGCCCAAGAGATGCAGGCCCTCATGGGGCGTTTCACGGTGCGCGGCGGGGGCGGAGGCGCGCGGCATTCATTGCCCGCGCCACGGCGGCGAGGCGACGATTCCGACGACGACCTTTTCGGGCGGGACCAACACTAGCGCCGATCCATCCCGGATCGAACCGGACCAGGAGCGGATTGTGGGAACATTCACGCACATCGTTTATTGCTGCGACTTCTCGGAACACGCCGAGCGCGCTTTCTTGACGGCTCTGGAACAGGCCCGCTTGGACAACGCTCGCCTGACTTTGCTGCACGTGGTGGCCCCGGGCACGCCCTTGATCCCCGGCCAGACCGTGCGCGAAGCCCAGCGCTTGGCCGACCAGGAGATAGTCACCCGCCTGCGCGCCTACCTGGAGGAGCGCTATCTGGGCCGCGCCATGGGCGTGGAGACCCGCATAGCCCTCAGGCGGGGCTATCCCAGCGAGGAGATATTGGAGCACCTGAAAAGCGCGCGAGCCGATCTGGTGGTACTGGGCTCCCAGGGGCTGCACGGGGTGGGCCTGGTGCTCCTGGGCTCGGTGGCCGAGCGGATCTCCCGCCGCGCCGGCTGCTGTTGCCTGGTGGTGCGCTAGACCATGGCTGCGGTGGAGATGACCGCCAGGGAAGGGGTTCTGATCCTGGCCGAGGTGGGCTCGGTGCACGACGGCAGCTACGGCAACGCCGGCAGGCTGATCGCCGCCGCCGCCCAGTGCGGGGCCGACGTGGTCAAGTTCCAGACTCATATCGCCGAGGCCGAGACCCTGTACGACGCCCCCATGCCGCCCTTCTTCAAGGGCGAGCCGCGTTTCCAATACTTCCAGCGCACGGGCTTCAGCCTGGAGCAGTGGCGGGGCCTGAAGGCCCAGTGCGAGGACCTGGGGGTGGAGTTCGTATCCTCGCCCTTCTCCCTGGAGGCGGTTGACCTTCTGGAGCGGGTCGGGGCCTCCCGCTACAAGATTCCCTCCGGCGAAGTGACCAATCTGCCGCTTTTGACTGCGGTGGCCGCCACGGGCAAGCCGGTGATCCTCTCCTCGGGCATGAGTTCCTGGGCCGAGCTGGACCAGGCGGTGGAAACCATCGGCAAGGGCCGGAGCGAGCTGACCATACTGCAATGCACCAGCGAGTATCCGTGCCCCTATGAACAGGTGGGCCTCAACGTGATGCTGGAGATGGCCCGGCGCTACGGCCTTCCCGTGGGGCTCTCGGACCACACCCTGACCTCTCACGCCTCGATCGCCGCCGTGACCCTGGGGGCCACGGTGATCGAGAAGCACTTCGCCTTCAGCCGCCTGATGTACGGCTCCGACGCCGCCCACTCACTGGAGCCGCGGGAGTTCGCCGAACTGGTTCGGGGCATCCGCGCGGTCGAAACCATGCTCAAAAGCCCCGTGGATAAAGACCGCGTCGAGCGCTACGGGGAGATGAAACTGGTCTTTCAAAAGAGCGTGGTTTCCCTGGCGCCCATCGCGGCCGGCCAGGTCTTCAAGCCCGAGTGGCTGGGCATCAAGAAACCGGGCACCGGCCTGCCCCCGGCGCGCCTGACCGAGATCATCGGTCGCCGCGCCGCCCGCGACATCCCCGCCGGCCGGCCGCTGACCGCCGAGGACGTGGAGTGGGAGCGGTGAGGCCGCCGGAGTTTGCCTGAGCGCATGCCCCCCCTTGTCAGCGTCATAATGTCGGTGCTCAACGGCCGGGCCTACCTGGAGCAGGCGCTGGACTGCATTCTGGGCCAGACCTTCGCCGACCTGGAGTTCATCGTGGTGGACGACGGCTCCACCGACGACACCTGGGAGCGGCTGTCCGCGCGGGCGGAGCGCGACCGGCGTCTGCGCCTGATCCGCAACCCGGCCAACCTGGGCCTGACCCGTTCGCTCAACCTGGGCCTGGCCCAGGCCCAAGGCGAGCTGATCGCCCGCCAGGACGTGGATGACCTTTCCCTGCCCGAGCGCCTGGCCAGCCAGGTCGCCTTTCTCAAGACCAGGCCCGAAGTGGCGCTCCTGGGCACGGCGGCCCACCGCATCGACCGGGAGGGAAGGGCCTTGCCGGGCGTCGGACGCCACCCTTGCGGCGACCGAGCCATCCGCCTGAAGATGCTGATGCAGAACGCCTTTTTCCACGCCTCGGCCATGGCGCGCCGGGCGATTCTCCGGGAGCACGGCCTGGCCTACGACCCGGCCATGACCTACGCCCAGGACTACGACCTCTGGTCGCGGGTGATGGAGCACGGCCTGGCCGCCAACTTGTATGAGCCGCTTATAAAGTTTCGCGTGCACGGGGGCCAGCTCTCCACCACGGCCGGCGAGGCCCAGCAGGAATGCGGCGACCGGGTGGCGTTTGATAACTTCCGGCGGGCGGGCTTGGACGGCCAGTTCAGCGCCGAGGAGATACGTCTGCTCCGCCGCACCGGGCTGCCGCCGGAGGCCCTGCCGCCCGCCGAGCGCCTGACCCAGTTCCGGGCCCTGCGCCGGCTGTTTTCGCTGCTGGACCGGCGCTTGGCCGGGCACGACCCCGAATGGGAGAGGGTCAAGCGCGAGTTCACGTTGCAAGTGAGAAAATACCTGGTGCAGACCCCGCCGGGGCCCGAGGCTAGCCGGGTCCGTTGGGTCATGATCAACGAGGACCGCCTGGGCGCGGCCCGCGACATCCTCATCTGGCTGGGGCGGGGAGTGGTGAACCGTTTACCCGGCCGGCCGGCGGCCTGAGCGGAGGGATGCTTTGAGCGTCTATCTGGACGAATACAAGCGCAAGCTGACCACTCCGGAGGAGGCCATGGCCAGCCTGGCCAGCGGCCAGACCGTGATTCATGGCATGGCCACCGCCGAACCTCCGGCCTTGCTGGCCGCCATGGCCGAACGCCTGCGCGGGGGTGGGTTGAGCGAGGTGAAGGTGTATTCCCTGTTGCCCATGGCCCACGCCGCCCGCACCATCCTGGCCCCGGACCTCTGCGACCGGGTGGTCCCCCACTCCTGGTTCGTCAGCGCCGGCGACCGCAACCTGGTGGGCCTGGGCCTTAACTACTTCGTGACCAACGACTTCCATGAGGTGCCGCGGCTCATCACCGACTATATGGACGTGGACCTGGTGGTGACCACGGTTTCGCCCATGGACAACTCCGGCCACTTCACCTTCGGCTTGGTCAACGATTACATCTCCACCGCAGCCCGGCGCTGCAAGCGCCTGGTGGTGGAGGTGAACCCCCGCATGCCCCGAATCTTTGGCGACTCCCTGCTGCACGTATCGGAAGTGGACGCCATCGTGGAGCATGAGGAGCCGCTCATGGAGCTGGTTCCGGGAGACAGCAAGCCCGAGGCGGCGGCCATCGGCCGGACCGTATCGGAGATGGTGCCCGACGGGGCCACCATACAGTTGGGCTTCGGAGCGATTCCCGCGGCGGTGGGAGCCTACCTGGATGCCCACCGGGACCTGGGCGTCCACAGCGAGCTGATGTGCCCGGTCATGGCCGAGCTTATAAAGAAGGGCGTCATCACCGGGCGCAAGAAGACCCTGCACCCCCGTCGTCACGTCTTCACCAACGCCATCGGCGACCAAGCCCTCTACGACTTTCTCCACGACAACCCCAGCATGGCCAGCCATCCGGTGAACCACACCAACGACCCCCGGGTCATCGCCCGTAACGCGGACATGATCGCCATCAACGCCACCATCGAGGTGGATCTGCTGGGCCAGTGCAACTCGGAGTACATGGCCGGTCACCAGTTCAGCGGGAGCGGCGGGCAGCTGGATTTCGTGCGCGGGGCCTTCGACGCCCCCGGGGGCAAGGCCATCATCGCCTTCTACGCCACGGCCAAGGCCGGCGGGGTCAGCCGCATCGTGCCCAGGCTGGAGCAGGGCGCGATCGTAACCACCACCCGCAACGCCGCCCACTGGCTGGTCACCGAATACGGGGCGGCCTGCCTGAAGGGCAAGAGCACCCGCGAGCGGGCCCTGGCCGTCATTGAGCTGGCCCATCCCAAGTTCCGCGACGACCTGCTGAAGGAGGCGGACAACCTTCGACTGCTGTGAACGGGGAAGGGTTGGGCGCGCAAGCGCCCGCGAGGCAGGGGAAAACCGGGGGTCCCCCCAAAGCTTGCCTTGTGGGGTCGAACCACGCTTTTGCCCTGCCGATCGGCGATCAAAGCCATGGATGGCTATGATCGCTTATTTGGTATGAGACCATCGCACGGCGCAGGAACTCCGCGCGATGGTCTCTAGTCGTTTTAACGCCAATTGGTATGATGCCTTCGGGCCAAGCCCGGCGCCGACGACCATCCGGGAAGGGTTCCTCTATGTGGGCAAGGCGCCGCCCCGGGGCAGGCGGCTGACGGCGTCGGCCTCCGGGGCCAGGCGGCGGCCGGCGCGCAGGCCATGGCAGCCGGCGGCGGCGATCATGGCGGCATTGTCTGTGCAAAGCTCGGGCGGCGGCAGGGTTAGCCCCAGGCCGGCCTCGGCGGCGGCCCGGGTCATCTGCTCGCGCAGGCGGCGGTTGGAAGCCACGCCGCCGGTGACGGCCAGGTGGCCTACGCCATGGCGTTCGGCGGCGGCCAGGGTCTTTTTGACCAGCACCTCCACCACCGCCTCCTGGAAGCCGGCGCAGAGGTCCTCCATGCGGTAGGGCTCGCCGCGGTGCTTTTCGCGGAAGTTGACTACGGCGGTCTTCAGGCCGGCGAAGGAGAAGTCCAGGGTGCCGTCGTGCAGGCGGGGCCGCGGCAGGCGGATGGCCTTGGGGTCGCCCCGGGCGGCCAGGCGGTCGATGATGATGCCGCCGGGGTAGCCCAGCCCGTAGAGCTTGGCGACCTTGTCGTAGGCCTCGCCGGCGGCGTCGTCCACGGTCTGGCCTAGCTCCTCCTGACGGCCCGGCTCACGCACCAGGAAGATGCTGGTGTGGCCGCCGCTGACCAGTAGCGCCAGGTGAGGGAAGGGAGGGGGGGCATCGCCCAGGCCCAGGGCGGCCAGGTGACCTTCCAGGTGGCTGACTCCCACGATGGGCAGGTTCAAGGACCAAGCCAGGCCCTTGGCCAGATTGAGGCCGACCAGGAGCGCGCCGATGAGACCCGGCCCCTGGGTGACGGCCAGGCCGGTCAGATCGGCCAGGGCGACCTCCGCCTCGGCCAGGGCGGCGCGGACGACCGGCACGGCGTTGGCCAGGTGGCGGCGGCTGGCCAGTTCGGGCACCACCCCGCCGAAGGGCGCGTGGTCCTTGACCTGGCTGGCCACCACGGAGGAGAGCAGACGGCGGCCCTCGGCCACCACGGCGGCGGCGGTTTCGTCGCAGCTGCTCTCTATGCCCAGCACCAGGGCGCCGGGGTCGGGCGAGGTATTGCTCAAGGTCTGGTTCATCCGTGGTTCGGGTGCGCGGGCGAGAGGCCGGAGAAAGAACCCCTCACCCCGGTCCTCTCCCCTTGGGAGGGGGAGAGGGGGCGAATTGGAGGGGGCGAGGATGAACCCCGCCCCTGCCTTATGATTCTCACGATGTGGCCCTTCAACGGGAGCGGGCAAGGCCAGTTCTGGCGACTATCTCACCCGGCCCGCTCAGGCCCCCTCGGCACGCGGGCGGCGGCCGGCGAAGAATTCCTCGGCCAGGGCCACCTCCTCGGGGCTGCCGATGATGATCGGCACCCGCTGGTGCAGCTCTTGGGGCGAGACCTCCATGATGCGCTCCTTGCCGGTGCTGGCCGCGCCGCCGGCCTGCTCCACCACGAAGGCCAGGGGGCTGCACTCGTAGAGCAGGCGCAGCTTGCCGTGAGGCTTCCTGGGGTCCTTGCTGTCGGCGGGGTAGAGGAATACGCCGCCGTAGAGCAGGGTGCGGTGGAAGTCGGCCACCAACGAGCCAATGTAGCGGCAGGAGTAGACCGGCTTCTTGGGGCCGGGCTTGCGCAGGTAGTCAAGGTAGGCTCGGGTGTCCTCGTTCCAGTAATCCCAATAGCCCACGTTGGCCGAGAATATCTTGCCCGAGGAGGGTATCTCGATCTGGGGGTGGCTGAGCAGGAACTCGCCCACGCTGGGGTCCAGAGTGAAACCGCTGACCCCGTTGCCGGTGGTGTAGACCATCATGGTGGAGGAGCCGTAGAGGAAGTAGCCGGCGGCCACCTGCTTGAAACCCGGCTGCAACAGATCGCCCATCTGGTAGTCGACACCCTGGCTCTGTTTGCGCAGGATACTGAAGATGGTGCCGATGCTGACGTTGGCGTCGATGTTCGAGGAGCCGTCCAGGGGGTCGAAGAGCAGGACGTACTCGCCCTTCTCGGCGTGGGGCGGCATCTCGATGGGGTCGGCGTCCTCCTCCGAGCCCATGACGCAAAGCTGACGGCTCTGCTCCATGCGGCGCACGATCATGTCGTGGGCGAACTCGTCTAGCTTGCGCACCCGCTCGCCCTGCACGTTGCGTTCGCCGGTGAAGCCCAGAATCTCGACCAGGCCGGCCTTGTTGACCTCGCGGCTGATGATCTTGGCCGAGAGGATCAACTCGTTGAGCAGGCGGGTGAAGGCGCCGGTGGCCCCTCCATGCTGGGCCTGCTGGCTGAGCAGGTGCTGGGTGACGGTAACGCCGATTTCCGAGGCCATGGCTGACTCCTTGTGCTGATCGCCCGACATATGATGACCTCCCTCGGCCACTAGGGGCCGCTGGTGGGCAAGTGCTGCCTATGTTTTATCACCGGGGCTCGGATTATGGCAATAGCGCCCGGCCGGCCCGGCTAATCTTCGGGGGGCAGGGCCTCGCGGGCCTTGGCCAAGAGCACCTCGTCCGGGGCCCAGGCCCGGGCCTGGTCCAGAAGCGCACGAGCCTGGGGAACGTGACCAAGTTCGGCCAGGAGGCCGGCGGTCTGGGCCAGCAGCTCCCAATCGCGGGCCGCCAGCGCCAGCTCGGCGGCGGCGGCCAGGCTGGGCAGGGCTTCCCGCTCCTGGCCCTGGCGCAGGTGTAGCTTGGCCAGGTTGTAGCGCAGGCGTCCGGAATCAGGGTCCAGCTCCAGGCCGCGCTGGTATTGCGCGCGGGCCTGATCGAAGCGGCCCTCCAGGACCAAGGCCAGCCCCAGGCGGGAGCAGGCCTCGACCTCGGCGCGTAGCCAGGCCTCCCGTTGGTCCCGCACCTCGCCGAATAGTTCCGGCCGGCCGGCCTCGGCGCAGAGCCGGCGCAGGGCTTCGATGTTCTCGGCATCGCCTGGGGCCAGGGTCAGGCTGACGGCCAGACGCCTTTTGGCCTCGGTTTCGCAACCGGCGGCCAGGCAGACGGCCAGGAGTTCGCGTTCCAGGCGGGCCGGGGCGAAGGGCCGCTGGCCGCCGGGCCAGGTCTGGTCCTGGCCCAGGCGGGTGAAGACCAGACGGGCCCCCTCCTGGTCGTCCCGGCGCAAGTGGGTGGCGGCGGCCAGCAGCAGGGCGTCGGCCAGGCCCCGGTGGTCCCCGCCTTGGGCGGCGGCCTGGGCGGCCCGTTCCAGACAGGGCAGGGCCTCCTCAAGCTTGGCCGGATCCTGCTCGCTCTGGGCCAGCAGGGCGCTGGCCAGGAGCAGATTGTTGGCCGCGGCGTGGCGCTGGGGTTTCAGCTCCAGGGCCTTGGCCAGGGCCTCCTGGGCGCGCCCGTAGCGCCCCAGATCATAGGCCAGGGCTCCCACCCGCTCCTGGCGGTCGGCGTTTTCGCCCCCGCCCATGACCAGGGCCTGCTCGAGTTCCTCCAGGGCCTCCTCGGGCCGTCCCGCCCGGACCAGGGAGTCGGCCAGGGCGTCGCGGGCGCGGAAGAAGAGCGGGCCGGCGGCCACGGCCTCGGCGTAGATTAGCCTGGCCTGATCGATCTGGCCTTGGGATTCGCGCAGGCGGGCCTTTCCCAGCAGTGCGCCCAGGGCCCGGGGTTCGAGGGCCAGGGCCCGTTCGAAGCAGCGCTCCGCCTCGGCCAGGCGCCCTTGGCGGGCCATCAGTTCGCCCAACCCCATGAGCGGCCAGAGCAGGCGGGGCTGGTTGGCCATGGCCACCAGGAACTCCTCGGCGGCGCGCTCGGGTCGGCCCAGGGCTTCCCGCAAGGCGGCCCGGGCGCTGGTCAGGCGCCGGGTCAGGACCAGCCCCAGGCGGCGGGCGAGATTCTCGGCGCTGACCGGCTTGCTCAAGAAGGCGTCCTGGCTCTCCTCGGCGGCCCGCATGACCCGGGCGTCGAGATTCTCGGCGGTGACCAACAGAAATACCATGGGGGCCAGGCGGGGGTGCTCGCGCACCCGGCCCAGCAGGGCCATGCCGTCCAGACGGGGCATGTTCCAATCCACCAGGGCCAGGTCGCAGGAGTGGCGCTCCATCATCTCCAGGCCGGCCTCGCCGTCGGCGGCGCGCAGCACCCGCGTGAAACCCGCGGCCTTCAAGGTCCGGGCCATCAGCAGGCGCATGCTCTGCATGTCGTCGATCACCACCGCGGCGCACTGGCGGCGCGCCACCCTTTGCAAGAGGGCGATCTCGTCCTCCAGGGCTTGGACGGATGCCGGGCCGGCTTGAGGCGGGGGGGGCAGAGGGTCCATCAGGCCCGGGCCAGAGGCAGGAGCAAGGTGAAGCGGGCCCCGCCCTGCTCAAGATTGACGAAGGAGACCTGGCCGCCCAGCAGCCCGGCGGCGCGGCGGCAGAAATAGAGGCCCAGGCCGCTGGAACCCTGGGCCGGCGCGCCCTGCACGTGGCGCTGGAAAACGGCCTGCCCCAGGGCCGGGTCCACTCCCGGCCCGCTGTCGATCACGTCCAGCCTGGCCTGAGAGCCGCGCAAACCCAACCGCACCTCCACCCGGCCGCCGCCGCCTTCGTCGGGTGAGGAGAATTTCAGGGCGTTGAAGACCAGGTTGACCAGGATGCGCTCCAGGAGGTCCTTATCGGCCATGACCTCGGGGATGGCCTCCGCCTCGGCCCCGGCGGCGACGGTCAGCTCCACCTCGCGCACCCTGGCCGTGGGGGTCAGCCGGGCCACCGCCTCGGCGGCGATTGCCGCCAGGTTCAGCGGGGCGGATTGCAGGGGCATCACCCCCCGCTCCATGCGCCGCAGGTCCAGCAGGTTGGTCACCCGCCGCCAGAGCAATTCCAGGTCGGCATCGGCCAGGGCCAGGAACTGGGCCCGTTCCTCGCGGTCCAGCACGGCATCCGGCCGCAACAGGCCCAAGGCCTGGCGGGCGGCGGCGAGCGGGGCCTTGAGGTCGTGGATGATCAGGCCCAGCAGCTCGTCCTTCTCGCGCTGCTCGCGGGCGAGCTCGCGGTGGGCCTCGAGCAGGCGGCTGTGCAGGGCGCTGAAGTGCACCAGGCGGCTGACCTGGCCGGCCAGGTCCCGGGCCATGTCCAGGTCGGCGGGCGTGAAGGCCTGGCCGCCGATCTTGTCGGCCAGGTTGAGCACGCCCACGGCCACGCCGTCGGCGGTGAGCGGCAGGCTGATCAGGCTCTTGGTGCGGTAGCTGCTCCGGTGGCCGTCGCGGGCCAGTTCGGCCAGGGGGCTCTCGCTCAGATCGGGCAGGCAAACCGGCTGGCAGTCAAATACCACGCGGGTGGAGATGGCGTTTTGGGAAAGCGGCGTGGCCTGGCCGATGATGCGGGGATTGGTGGCCGCCGCCACCACCAGCCGCTCACCCTCCAGCAGCATGATGGAGGCCTGCTCGGCCCGGGCCTGACGGGCCAGCACGGCCAAGGCGGCTTGCAGCTTGTCGTCCAGGCCCTGCTCCGGGTCAGCCAGCAACCGGCCCAGCTCGACCAGTGATTTTAGGCGCTTGACCTCGTCGGCCAGGCTGGCGCCGGCCTGATCCTCCCGCGCGGCGGACATGGCTTTCCTCAAGCTTTGACTAGCCGACATTATATTACCCGGCTGCGGGCGGGGAAAGCCCCCCGGCGGCCCACGGGGCGGCAAAAAGCGGCGGGCGCCGCCCCCCCGAGGGGATGCGGCGCCCGCTGAGGTCCGGGGAAAAGGGCGTTAATCCACGTTCCAGCCCATGGCCCGGGGCAGCCAGAGCACCGCCGTCGGCCAGTAGGTGTAGAGCATCAGGCAGGCGATCTGGATCATCACGAAGGGGAAGGCCGCCTTGGAGACGTAGATCAGGTCCTTGTTGCGCATGGCGCCGGTGATGTAGAGGCTCACGCCCAGG
Source organism: Deltaproteobacteria bacterium (assembly GCA_021811275.1). GTDB lineage: Bacteria > Desulfobacterota > Desulfarculia > Desulfarculales > Desulfarculaceae > JACRDC01. The sequence goes on along the minus strand of JAJZPI010000023.1, from coordinate 4,891 downwards.
GGCGGCGTGGTGTAGCCGATGGCCAGGTTGATGGTCATCAGGAGTCCGAAGTGCACCGGGTTGATGCCGTATTTTTCCAGCATGGGCAGGAAGATCGGGGTCAGGATCAGGGTGGCGCTGATGCAGTCCATGAACATGCCCACGATCAAGAGCCATATCTGCATTATCATCAGGAAGACCCAGGGCTGGGTGATGGAGCCCACGATGGCCTCGCTGAGCAGGGTGGGAATGTTCTCGATGGTGAGGTACTTGCCGAAGACGGTGGCCCCGGCCACGATGATGAGCAGGCTGGCGCTGGTCACCGCCGAGTTGACCATGACCTTCTTGAGGTTGAGCCATTTGGTGGTCTTGTGGATGAACATCTCCACGATCAGGGCGTAGACGCAAGCCACCACCGCCGCCTCGTTGGCGGTGAAGGCCCCGGAGAAGATGCCGGCGAAGATGACCACCGGCAGCATCAAGGACCAGAAGCCTTCCTTGTAGGCGGACACCAGTTCCTTGAAGGTGGGGAAGGGCGCGGTTTGGAAGCCCGGGTTGTGCTTGGCCCACCAGTAGCAGTAGAGGCACATGGCGGCGGTGATGGTCAGGCCGGGGATGAAGCCGGTGAGGAAAAGGCCCTCCAGGGAACAGGAGCTGACCATGGAATAGAGGATCATGGTTATGGAGGGCGGGATGATGATGCCCAGGTTGGGGGCGGTGGTCATCACCCCCAGGGTGAAGCCTTCCTCATAATGGTTGTCGATCAAGGCCGGGATCATGAAGCCGCCGATGGCCACCACCGTGGCCACAGTGGAGCCGCTGATGGCCCCGAACATGGCGCAGGCCACCACGCCGGCCATGGCCAGCCCACCGGGCAACCAGCCCACGGTGACGTTGGCCACCCGGATCAATTTGGTGACGATAGAGCCGGCGGTCATGATGTTGCCGCAGAGGATAAAGAACAGGACGACGATGAGCGCGAAGTTGTCCATGGAGCGGAATATGGCCTGGACGACGAAGATCAGAGGGATTTCGGTGAACAGGGCGAAGCCCATCAAGCCGGTAAAGATCAGGCAGAGAAACACCGGGACGGTGGCGGCCATGGACCCCAGGAGAGTCAAAAGGATGAGGATGTATTGAATCTTCATGTGGATCAGACCTTTGCGAGAGTTGTCATCTCAGAGGGCCCTGGTTGACTACGGACCGGCCGAAGATCAGGCATTGGATGCCTTGGCCCGGCCCTCGTTGTAGTCCTTCCACATCACCTGCAGGGTCCGCACGAACATCATGGCGCCCATGAGGGGCAGTATGCTGAACAACACCACCAGGGGTATCTCCAGCAGGATGGTCTTCTGCATGGTGGCGGCCTGCTGGGCGGCCATCTGCCAGCCCATGATCATCATGAACAAACAGTAGAAGAGCACCGCCAGGTTGCAGACGTAGGCCAGGGGCAGGCGCAGGCGGGGCACCAGCTGCACCAGCACGTCGATGACGATCTGGGAGCGGTTCTTTATGGCCGCGGAGCAGCCTATGAAGGTGGAGTAGATGATGATCTCACGGATCAACTCCTCGGACCATCCCAGGGTGTAGTTGAACCCGTAGCGCAGGACCACGTTGATGAACAGGGAGATCATGCCCACCATGACGCACAGGTAGAGCGTCCACTCCTCGAACCAGGTCAGGCCCTTGTCCAAGATGTCCAATGTGCGTTGGATCATGACGATGTCACACCCTTGACTTTTAGGCCGGGGAGCCCCGCGGGGGCCCCCCGGCCGGGGTAGTTGCTTTTTACTTGCCGTAGCCTAGGAAGTCCTGGACCTCTTTGAGGTACTCGGGACCGATCTCCTTGGCGAACTCCTTGTGCACCACGTCGCCCTCTTGCTGCAAGGTCTTGTAGTCGGCGGCGGAAAGGTCGTGGAAGGTCACGCCGTCGTTGGCGATGGCCAGCTTGCGGGTTTCGGCGGCCTGTTCCTTGGTCTGGTCGCGGTAGGTCTTGGCGGTTTCCTTGACCACCTTCACAAAGGTCTTCTGCAGGTCGGCGGGCAGGGACTTGAACCACTTCTCGTTGAAGATCCAGATGAACAGACCCTGGGCGTAGTTCAGGGTGGTGAAGTGCTTGGCCACGTCGAACTTCTTGTCGATGTAGCAGACCAGCTGGGTGTGGTCCAGGCCCTCGATCACGCCCTGCTTGAGGGCGGTGGGCACGTCGGGCCAGGGCATGACCACGGGGTTGAAGCCCCATGCCTTGTAGACGGCCTTGTTGACCGGGGCCTCGGCGATGCGGATCTTCACCTTGCGGGCCTCTTCCACCGTGGTCACCGGGACGGTGGTGGCCCAGCCGTACTGGCCGTAGCCGGTGATGTCCAGGCCCATGATGCCCTGGTGCTTCATGCCGTCCAGGAAGTGCTGGAAGAGTTTCTCGTTGCCGACGAACTTCTCCAGCTTGTCATAGTCGTTGATCAGGTAGGGCAGGTTGACGATGCCCATGCGCGGGCCCATGTTGGGAGCGGCCACCGAGCTGACGCTCATGCCCTGGATGGCGCCCATCTGAACCTGGTTCAGGACCTCCACCTCGCCGCCCAACATGGAGAAGGGAAGGTACTCGAAATAGATCTGGCCGTTGGTGGCCTTCCACAGCTCGTCGCGCATGGCGAAGCCGGCGAAGACGCCCTTGATGCCGGGATGGCTGACGTTGCTGACCTTGATCTTGTATTTGGCGGTCGAGTAATCGAAGGCCGGTTTCCAGGCATCCAGCGACGGCTTCTTTTTCGCCTGGGCCAGGGCCGCGGGCGCGATGAAGGCAACGCTCACCAAGACCGCCGCCGTCACTACCAACCATTTGGGCAAACGCATAATCCCTCCCTTGGACATAGGTGTTTAGCTATCCCCCGCCGCCAGGCCGACCGTGCGGGCCTGCCCGCACTCAAGGGCGTCACCTGGGCAGCAACTCCTTCTCGCCGCGCAGGCGGCGCTGGGTCTCCATCTGCTCCTTGGTATGCTTGACCAACAGCACCGGCACCTTGCATTTGGTGAGCACCGTGCGCACCACGCTGCCCCCCAGGATCTCCTCCCACTCCGTGAGGCCGCTCTGGGGGATGATCACCATCTCGTAGCCATCCTCCTCGGCCACCTTGCAGATGGTGGGGCCCGGAGGGCCCACCTCTATCCTGGTGTCGAAGTCCACGTCGGCCTTGGAGAAGGGCTCGGAGGCCAACTTTAGGACGTCCTCGGCCCGGCGGCGCATGCTGGCCATGATGCGTTCCTGGTCGTCGGCGCTGATGCCGTGGCCTTCCAGGCGCTTGGTGTTGATGACGTTGATCAGGGTGGCCTGAATGGGCATGCGCCAATTTAGCTTGAGCGCGTATTCCTCGGCGGTGAGGGAGTTGCGGGCGGTGTCCACGGGGATCAGAACTTTGCTCTTCATGGCCGTTGCCTCGCTGTAGGTTTTTCGCGTCGGTCAAAATACCCGGCCGGCGCCAGGCGGAGGCGCTTGCCGCCGGACCGGCGGGGCTGGTTGGCGTCCCGTAAGGGACGGACCTTGGCCCTTTGTCCAGCAAGCGCCGGCAAGCCTTGTGCTCAGGGAGAACCGATCATCATTTGGTCCGGCTAGACCCTTCAACAGTGGTCGCATGTTCCCGCCTTGCGGCCGCCGGCTCATAGCCGCTCGACCGAGGTCAGGACAGACATTCCACCTCCTGTTGGTTGGGCAAGGACAGTAAGGAGGAGCTTGCTGACTTCGGAAGCAGCCTATCAAATTTAACGAAGGGCGGTCAAGGGAAAGAGTTGCTATCCCCTGGACTACGTTCATTTTTTCACTAGGGCTGGCCTTTCGGCCGCCGGGGGCGGGGCGGGGTCAGACGACGGGGTCGGCCTGGGTTGCGCCCTCCGACACCCGCCAGCACTGCAGGTCCTCGGCCAGCAGGACCTGACCGTTGAAACGGGAGGCGGCTCCCTGCAGGGCCCGCTGTGGGTCGACGTCGCGGTAGAGATGGCTGAGCAGCAGGCCCCGGGCCTGGGCCTGAGCGGCCAGATCGCCGGCGGCGCTGGGGCCGAGATGACCCTGCTTGGGGCGCTCGTCGCTGCTCCCGCAGTGGGCGATTATCAAATCGGCCAGGCGGCAAAACTCCACCAACTGCGGAGTGGCTTCGCTGTCGCCCAGATAGACCAGGCTGGCCCCTTCGTACTCCAGACGATAGGCCAGATTGGCCTTGGTGTGGCCGGCGGCGGCAGTACGCACGCGCACCGGGCCCAACTCCAGGCTGTAGCCCGGCGAGAGCCAATGGGTGACGAGGTTGCCGGCATCCGGCTCCACCCAATGCCCCCATATTCCGGCCAGGCCCTGGGTGACGGCTTGCATGTCCGGGTGGCCGGCCAGGTCCACCCGGGCGTGGGCTTTCATGTGGGGGTCGTAGCGGAGGGCGAAGAGCAGCGGCAACAGGTCGGCCAGGTGATCTATGTGCAAATGGCTGATCAGCACGGCCGTGATGTGGGCCGGGTCGCGCCCGGCCTGCAAAAGCCTGCGCCACGCCCCCTGGCCCAAATCGAGCATGATCGATTGCGGACCGGCTTCGACCAGGTAGGCCGGCGAGGAGCGCTCCCGCCGCAGCTCGCAGGTGCCGGAGCCAAGCACGGTCAACTGCACGGGAGGGCCTCCCGGCGCGGGGCCAGCATGACCTCGCGCCGCTGCTTGAGGCCGGCCAGGACCGAGGGCGGCACCCGCAGGTCGCCCTTGCCCACGCCCAGCCGGATGTCGGGCTTGGGCTGGCCGTGGAAGTCGGTGCCGCCGCTGATCACCAGCCCCAGCCGTCCCGCCAGGGAGGCGAGCGCCCGCCGGGTGGGCTGGTCGTGCTCGCTGTAAAATGCCTCGATTCCCTGTAGGCCGTTCTGCATCAGCTCGCGCACCAGCCGTTCC
>JAJZPI010000193.1 GCA_021811275.1 Deltaproteobacteria bacterium | reverse complement strand
GCAACATACTAAAAAAAATCTCGGGGGGCAAGTCTTCCGAGTAGTCGTATAAATATTATGGGCGAACTTGCAAATGCCGTTTGGGATACGGCTTTCCCTTGCCGCGGACGGCCGTCCCAGAGCGGGCTGGAGGGCTGCCGCGGGCGCTGGAGGGGAGGCCGGCGCCGCGCCATTTCAGGGCCGGACCGGCGAAAAAGCGGCTCGGGGGGCAAGCCCCCCGAGCCGCTTGGGCGATTAGGCGTTGATGCTAGAAGATGCCCTTGACCTTGCCGGTCTTTACGTCCACATCCACCCGCCGGTAGGCCGGGTCGGAGGCGGTGCCGGGCATCAGGGTGATGGCGCCGGCCACCGGCACCACGAATCCCGCGCCGCCGTAGATAAGGATGTCACGTACGAAGAGCTTCCAGTTCTTGGGCACGCCCTTGATGTTGGGGTTGTCGGACAGCGACAAGTGGGTCTTCACCATGCAGGTGCCCAGCTTGCTGTACTCGGCGTTGGACTCGATGTTCTTGGCCTTGGCCAAAGCCTCGGCGGAGAAGTCGACGCCGTCGGCCCCGTAGACTTCCTTGGCGATCTTCTCGATGCGCTGGCGAAGAGGCATCTTGAGTTCGTAGAGGAGCTTGAAGTCGTTCTTCTCGGCGCAGGCGTCGATGACCGCGTCGGCGAACTCCAGGGCCCCGGCGCCGCCCTTCTCCCAGTGACGGGACAGGGCCACGCGCGCGCCGGCCTTCTCGGCCAGGCGGCGGACCGCGGCGATCTCGGCCTTGGTGTCGGTGTAGAAGGCATTGATGCACACCACGGGGTTGATGCCGGCCTTCTTGACGGTGTTGATGTGGTGGACCAGGTTCTCGCAGCCCTTCTCGACCCAGCCCACGTTCTCCTTGCCGTATTCCGCGGGCATGGGCTTGCCGGGCACCGGTATGGGGGCGCCGCCGTGGCACTTGAGCGCCCGTATGGTGGCCACCACCACCGCGCAGTTGGGCTTCAGGCCGCTGTAGCGGCACTTCAGGTTCCAGAATTTTTCGAAGCCGATGTCGGCGCCGAAGCCGGACTCGGTCACGTGGTAGTCGCCCAGCTTCAGGCCCACGCGGTCGGCGATGATGGAGCTCTGGCCGATGGCGATGTTGGCGAAGGGACCGGCGTGCACGAAGACCGGCTGGCCCTCCAGGGACTGGAGCAGGTTGGGGTTCAGGGCCTCCACCATCCAGGCGGTCATGGCGCCGGCCACGTTGAGGTCCTCGGTGGTCACGGCGGCGCCGGTGTACTTGTTGTAGCCCACGATGATGCGGCCCATGCGCTCGCGCATGTCCTTCAGGTCCTTGGCCACGGCCAGGATGGCCATGATCTCGGAGCTGACGGCGATGCCGAACTTGCTCTGCATCATGAAGCCATCGCTCTTGCCGCCCATGCCGATGATGATGTTGCGCATGGACTGGGCGCAGAAGTCGATGATCCAACCCATCTCGGGCTTGCGGGGATCGATGTCCAGGCGCTTCAAGCCGCGTTTGGCCAGCTGCTGGTCGGTGTAGTTGAACTCGTGCTGCATGCGGCTGGTCATGGCCACCATGCCCAGGTTGTGGGCGTTCATGATGGCGTTGATGTCGCCGGTCAGGCCGAGGCTGAAGGGGGTCAGCGGGATGCACTGGGCCAGGCCGCCGCCGGCCGCCGAGCCCTTGATGTTCATGGTGGGGCCGCCGGAAGGCTGGCGGATGGCGGCGGTGACGCTCTTGCCGCGCTTGCCCAGGCCCTGAACCAGACCCATGGAGGAGGTGGACTTGCCCTCGCCCAGGGGAGTGGGGGTGATGGCGGTCACGTCGATGTACTTGCCGTCGGGCCTCTTATTGAGCCTTTTGAGGACCTTCATGAAGTCCACTTTGGCGATGTAGTGGCCGTAGGGCAGAAGCTCCTCGTCGGTGATCCCGAGTTCCTCGGCGATCTGCTTGATCGGCTTCATGTACTTTTCGGCGGCTTCCGCGATCTCGAAGTCTTTGGCGCCTTTGGCCGGATCCGGCAGCTTGGGCATGGTGCTCCTCCTAAAAAATGTGGCCTGAGTGTTGTCACCAAATTCGGCGGCGCGTCTGTGGAGATGGACGCGCTGGCGCCGCTTCTGAATGCAGTCGCGCAACCTTGCGCTCTGCCTGCCTAAGACAGGTGGCGGCATGGTCGCGTCGAATACCGATTAGCTCATGGGCGAATAGCACGGGTGGCCGGCCTTAGTCAAGTAAATATCTGCACAAAGACCGGTTGGGGGACAGGCGGCCGGCCCGGGAGCCAACCCGCAAGCGCCACTAATAAACTAGGAGATTGGCAACAGCTTTTTACTTTGACAGTGTGCGCCCACAATGGTATTGAAACTCGGATTCAACGGCGAATGCTAGGGGTTTTTGCACATCAACGACCAAAGCGATTCTACGGGCCTCGGCCCTCTTTGGGGCGGAGAGTCCGAGTGCACAGGTATTAGCCGGAAGCAACGGAGGAATCATGTTCCAGATCCTTTCCAAGACAGAGCTGGCGCAGGGCACGGTGGTGGCCAACGAGATCATGGCCCCCAAAATCGCGGCCAAGGCCAAGCCCGGCCAGTTCGTCATCCTCAGGGCGAACGAGACCGGGGAGCGCATTCCGCTGACCATGGCCGACACCGATCCCGTACGCGGCACCATCACCATCATCTATCAGGTGGTGGGCAAGACCACGGCTCTTCTTAAGAGCCTCAACGTGATGGACCATATCCAGGACATCGCCGGGCCCCTGGGCAGGCCCACGCCCATCGAGAAGAAGGGCACCATCATCTGCGTGGGCGGCGGCACCGGCGTGGCCGTGCTGCACCCCATCACCCGGGGCTTCAAGCAGGCCGGCAACAAGGTCATCGCCATCATCGGGGCGCGCACCAAGGACCTCCTGATCATGGAGGACAAAATGCGCGCGGCCTCCGACGAGCTCCACGTCTGCACCGACGACGGCTCATACGGGCACCACGGCTTCGTTACCGATGTTCTGCGGGAGCAGCTGACCAAGCTGGGCAGCGAGGTCAAGGAGGCGGTGACCATCGGGCCGGTGCCCATGATGAAGTTCTGCTCCAAGGTGACCGCCGAGTTCGGCGTACCCACCATGGTGAGCTTGAACGCCATCATGGTCGATGGCACCGGCATGTGCGGCTGCTGCCGGGTGGCCGTGGGCGGCGAGACCAAGTTCGCCTGCGTGGACGGCCCGGAGTTCGACGCCCACAAGGTGGACTTCGAGGGACTGTCCCTGCGGCTGACCGCCTATCAAAAACAAGAGCGGGAGGCCATGGACGCCTACCAGCGCAAGTGCGCCTGCGCCGCCAAAGCCTAAGCGATAAGCGAGGAGACGCCGATCATGGCCGAAGATAAGAAGGAAAAAGTGCCCCGCCAGAAGATGCCCGAGCAGGCCCCCGAGGTCCGCCGGCGCAATTTCCAGGAAGTGCCCCTGGGCTACAGCGCCGAGCAGGCCATGGCCGAGGCCAGCCGCTGCCTGCAGTGCAAGAAGCCGGCGTGCGTGGAGGGCTGTCCGGTGGGGGTGACCATCCCCGAGTTCGTCCACTTCATCGCCGAGGGCGACTTCGTGAAGGCGATCCTGAAGCTCTGGGAGAAGAACTCCCTGCCGGCGGTCTGCGGACGGGTCTGCCCCCAGGAGAGCCAGTGCCAGGGCCGCTGCATCGTGGGCAAGAAGGACGACCCGGTTTCAATCGGAAACCTGGAGCGCTTCGCCGCCGACTGGGCCCGTGGCCGCTCCGATGTGCCCATGCCGCCCATCGCCGCCAAGACGGGCAAGAAGGTGGCCGTGGTGGGCTCCGGCCCCGGCGGGCTCACCGTGGCCGGCGACCTCATCCGCAAGGGGCATGAGGTCACCATCTACGAGGCCTTCCACAAGCCCGGCGGCGTGCTGGTCTACGGCATCCCCGAGTTCAGGCTTCCCAAGGAGATCGTGGCCGCCGAGGTCAACTTCCTGGAGAAGCTCGGCGTCAAGGTCGAGTGCAACACCGTGGTGGGCCAGAGCGTCACCGTCGACGAGCTCTTGACCAAGGAAGGCTTCGACGCCGTCTACCTGGGCGTGGGCGCGGGCCTGCCCACCTTCCTCAAGGTCCCGGGCGAGAATCTGATCGGCGTCTACAGCGCCAACGAGTACCTCACCCGTTCCAACCTGATGAAGGCCTACCTCTTCCCGGAGTACGACACGCCCCTGGTCAAGGGCGAGCACGTGGTGGTCTTCGGCGGCGGCAACGTGGCCATGGACTGCCTGCGCACATCCATGCGCATGGGGGCCGACGACGTCAAGTGCATCTACCGCCGCTCCCGCGACGAGCTGCCGGCCCGGAGCGAGGAAGTCCATCACGCCGAGCAGGAAGGTGTCCAGTTCTTCTTCTTGCACGCCCCCATGCGCTTCATCGGCGATGACAAGGGCTGGCTCAAGGCCGTGGAGCTGCAGGAGATGCGTCTGGGCGAGCCCGACGCGTCCGGCCGCCGCCGGCCCGAACCGATCCCCGGCAGCACCAAGACCCTGGAGTGCGACCTTGCCATCATCGCCGTGGGCTCCGGGGCCAACCCCCTTATCACCGCCACCACCCCCGGGCTGGCCGTGAACAAGTGGGGCTACATAGTGGCCGATGAGGCCGGCAAGACCAAAAAGGCCAACGTCTGGGCCGGCGGAGACATCGTCACCGGCGCGGCCACGGTCATTCTGGCCGCCGGCGCCGGCCGCCTGGCCGCCGACAGCATCCACAAGCACCTGACCTGGGGCTGGTAGGGCGCTTGCACCCCGGCGCGGGCGAGCGCCGGACCTGAAGAACAAAGCGGGGCGCGAGGGCTTGAGAACCCTAGCGCCCCGCTCTATAATTCGGGCCATTACCGGCGCCGGCCGGCCTATCTCCCCGGGGGGAAGGCTCCCATGATCGACGTGCAGAATCAACCCGACGACCGCAACATCCCCATCGACAAGGTGGGGGTGAAGAACATCCGCTATCCCATCACCGTGCTGGACCGCATGAACGGCACCCAGCAGACGGTGGCCTCCATCAACATGTACGTGAACCTTCCCCACCATTACAAGGGCACCCACATGAGCAGGTTCGTGGAGCTGCTTTCAGAACACTCCAACAACATCAACCTGCGCAACCTGCCGGATATCCTGGAGGAAATGAAAGAGCGCCTGGAGGCCCAGAGCGCCCACATCGAGATGGAGTTCCCCTACTTCCTGAACAAGAGCGCCCCGGTCAGCGGGGCCCAGGGCCTGATGGAGTACAACATCTCCTTCCGGGGCAGCCTGAACGGCTCGGGCATGGACCTGGTGGTGGAGGTGGGGGTGCCGGTGACCACGCTCTGCCCCTGCTCCAAGGAGATCAGCGAAAGCGGGGCCCACAACCAGCGGGGCATGGTCCGCTTGGCCGTGCGCTTCAAGCGTTTCATCTGGATCGAGGACTTGATCCGCCTGGTGGAGGAGTCCGCCAGTTCCGAGGTCTACTCCGTGCTCAAACGCGAGGACGAAAAGCAGGTCACCGAGCGGGCCTATGACAACCCCATGTTCGTCGAGGACGTGGTGCGCGAGGTGGCGGTCAAGCTCCGGGACGATCCCAACATAGTTTGGTTCGCGGTCGACAGCGAGAACTTCGAGTCCATCCACAACCACAGCGCCTACGCTTACATAGAACGCGACAAGCGCAAGCCCGACGGCAAGGCGTGAGCCGCCCGGCCCCACCGCCGGACGAGGAGCTGGCCTGGGAATTCTTCCGGGCCAGCGGACCCGGCGGCCAGCACCGCAACAAGGTCGAGACCGCCGTAAGGCTGACCCACCTGCCCACCGGCCTGGTGGTAAGCGCCACTGAGCGTCGCTCGCGCGAACAAAACAAGAAGGCCGCCCTCTTGCGGCTTATGGCCCGTCTGGAGGAAATGCGCCGGCCGGTCATACCCCGCCGTCCCACCCGCCCCAGCGCCGCAGCCCGCAAAAAGCGCTTGGAGAACAAGCAAGCACGGGCTCGAGTCAAGGCCTGGCGCAAGGGCCCAGGCCGGAGTGAGACCGACTGATACCAAGCTGCATTCAAAGCCATTCATGGCTTTGAATGCTTGCCGGTCGGGCCAAAGCGTGGTTTTGCCCGACCTCAGAT
>JAJZPI010000192.1 GCA_021811275.1 Deltaproteobacteria bacterium | reverse complement strand
GGCCTGCAGGCGCGCGATCTCCACCTTGCGCGCCCCCAGCCGGCGGTGGGCGGTGGCGTAGGGCTTGAGCGCCGCCGGCGGCTTGGCCAGGTTGGGCACCGTGGTCGGGCCAAGGCGCGCGGCCACCTCGTCGGCGGCGGCCTCCAGGCCCTCGGCGGCCAGGGGCAGGTCCAGGATCAGCTCCAGGGCGGCGGCCAGGGATGGATGCAGGTCGGTCAAGAAAAGGGGGCCCATGGCCTCGGCCAGGGGGGAGAGGTCGCGCGCCAGGTCCTGGGACCGCTGGCGCTGGCTGCGGGCGGTGAGGCGGGCCTCCTCCAATAGGGCCTGGGCCAAGGAAAGGCTGGCGCGCTCGGTCTTGGCCGCCTCGCGCCAGGCATCCACCCAGCCCCGCCCGCGTTCGAGCTCCACACCCAGGCGTCGGCGCAGCAGATCCACGTCCGCGCGCAGCGCGAGCGCCTGGGGCAGCAGCTCGTTCAGGCGCGGGGAGAGGGTGGATAGCTGGGCCGCGGCGGCGGCGCGCACCTGGGGCTGAGCGCCCTCCGGGCTGGTCAGGGGCCCCACGATGCGCGGAAGTTCCTCCTCCAGGCGGGCGATCTCGCGGTTCAACTCGCGGATTTGCTTGAGGCCCTGAACGGCGGCCTCGGAGCGGCGCTCCAGGCGCTTGGCCAGGCGGACGATGACCGCCTCCAGACGGGAGGCGCGCGCGGCCTGAGCCTGGGCGGCCCGGCGGTGGCTTTCCACAGCCGCCAGGGGGTCGCCAACCGGCGCGGACTGGTTGAGGACCGCGCCGAGCAGGCCGCCGGCCCGGGCCAGGGCGCGGCCCAGCAGGAGCCGGCAGGCGGTCAGGCGGTTGAGGTCGCGGCCCAGGCGGACCAGGCGGGCCTCCAGGCCGGCGATCTCCTGGCGATCGCGCTGGAAGGCCAAGGCCTTGCGCTGCTCAAGGCCATGCAGGAGGCGGCTCTGCTCCCGGGCGCGGTCCAGATTCCGGCTGGCCTTGTCACGCCGGGCCCGGGCCCGCTTGAGCGCCTGGGAGAGCGTGTCCAGCCGGCGCTGGTCGGCGCGCGCCTGTGCCCCGAGCTCCTGCAGGTGATTCACGGTCTGGGCCAGGAAGGAGCGCTCGAAGACCCGGCCCTGGGGGTGGCGGTAGCGGTTGATGCCGTGGGGCTCGACCTGTTTGAGCCAGGCCCCCAGCCTCAGGGCCTCGGCTCGACGGGCGCGCAGGCGCGAGCGAACCTCCAGGCAGGCCGCCTGCAGGCGGGGCACCGCGGCCAAGGTGCCGCTCCAGGCCTGACTCGCCCTGGCCTCGCGGTCCAAGGCCTGGGCCTTGGCGCGCTTGAGACTCTCGGCGGCCTGGGCCAGCTCGCGGCTTCGCCGGGCTATCTCCTCGGTGAGGCTTTCCTTGTCGCGGCGGGCCTGGCGGTGCCAGGCGTCAAGCTGATCCTGGGAGAGCCGCCGGCCAGACCAGGCCCGGGCATAGGGCCAAGTTTCCCGTAACAAATCCCGCAGGGGACGGCCGCGCAAAAGCTCCCCTGCCTCCTCCGGCGAGAATTCCTCCGGGGCGCGGGCATCCTCGGCCGGCAGCAGGGAGGCCAGCTTCTCGACCAGGGAAGATAATTCAGCTATGCTGGGACGAGAGTCGGGCATCTCTCCAGCCTTGATGACGCAACTGGTTGTTCTATCTAGTAAGGGGTGTTTCACTATGTCATTTATCGGCCATATTGTCAACGAACTTGAGAAGAAATCCGGTCTGCTCCCAACGGCCCGGTTATGGGTGCCGACCATGGCCCTTGTTCCGGCCTTGGGCCTGATCCTGGGCCTGGCCCTGGGTCTGGCTCCGGCCGCCCGTCCGGCCTGGGCCGCCGAGCCCTTTGTGGTGGCCCCGGTCAAGAAGGCCGAGGACTTGCGCCTGCTGCCCGCCGCGGCCTGGCCGCCCCCGGAATCGGATCCGGCGGAGATGCTCATCAAGCTCACCTACCTGCGCGGGGTGCTCGACGCCCTGCAGTACGCCGAGGTGGCCCCCAAGAGTTCCTCCAAGGTTCTGCGGGATTTGAGCGGGATGTCACTCAACGAGCTGGCGGCGGAGGTGGACAGGTACTACCTGGCCGACCCGCGCCGCCGCGAGCTGCCCCCGGCGGCGGTGCTTTTCCGCATCCTCGCCGCGCAGCGGGACCAAAAAGAGATGAGCCCCCTGCCGGGGCCCGAGCCCCGGCCCTGATGCGCGCCCCGAAAAAGACGGCCTTATAGGTGGTTGACTAAGGACCTGCCGATGGCATAGTATTTTTATGCAGCGACCCAACCAAAGTTAGGAGAGTTCCCATGACCCTGACCAAGGCCGATCTGGTCGCGGCGGTGTACGCCCAAGGCCTATTGACCAAAGCCGAGGCTGCCGATGCCGTGGAGCGGTCCCTGGACCTGATCAAGGAGGCCCTGGGCAACGGCGAGGAGGTGCTGGTGAGCGGCTTCGGCAAATGGTCGGTGCGGGCCAAGACCGAGCGCCGCGGACGCAATCCCCAGACCGGGGATCCCTTGACCCTGCCCCCCCGCAGGGTGGTGACCTTCCGGCCCTCCCGGGTGCTCAAGGCCCGGGTGCAGTCCGAGGAAGGCGCCCCGGCGGGCCAGCCCAGCCTCACCGCGCCCGTGAACGCCGCCGACAGCGCCGACAAGCCCAAGGTCCTGAGGCCCGGCTACTTTTAGCCGTCCTGCCCTCCGCCCCCTGCCGGGCGGAGCAAGAGGGCGTATCGTCCGCGCCGTGACAAGGCCACCCTGGGTGGTGCGCCCAGGGTGTATCCTCGCCCGATTCCCCAGTCCCGGAAATCGCGCCAAACCGCTGCTGGCCGTACTCAGCGATCTGCACGCCAACCTGTCGGCCCTGCAAGCCGTGGCCGAGGACATCGCCCGCCGCCGGCCGGAGGCGGTGCTGGTGCTGGCCGATCTGCTGGGTTGCCTTTATCCGTCCCAACCAGGTGGCCACCACTTGCCCTGCGCGGCAAGACCTGGCTATAATCACGGTTATGCCGCCCCCGGCCGCGGGCTCCGCCCGCACCAAGCCACCGGAAAAAAGAGGATAGCCATGCATGGATCGCCTTTGGCCCGGTATGGACTCATCTGGGCAACCGGAATTGCCCTGACCTTGGCTCTGCCCTTGGCCCTGCCCTTCCCGGCCCAGGCCCAGCCCGCCTGCCCTCCGGGCGAACACTTCGTGCCCGGCCGCGGCTGCCTGCCCAACCGCCCGCCGCGGCCGCTTCCCCCGCCGCCGGCCCCCGCGCCGGGGCCGCAGGTCTGGGCGGTTCCGCCGGCCGTGGTGCCCCCCGCCGGACTGCCGGCGGTGGTGGCGGGAGGCCCCGCCAAGGTGCGCGCCTGCCCCGGCCAGCGCTGCGCGGTCCTGGGCGAACTGCGCCCGGGCGCGCACGTCGTCTATTTGCGCCACCAGCACGGCTTCGGCTACGTGGAGGCCCCCCAGCGGGGGCTAAAGGGCTGGGTGCGCCTGCGCCACCTGGCCAGCGCGCCCTAACAAGGGCCCCCGCCATCAAGGAGGAGCAGGCACGGGCTCGGCCCGAGAGACGGGAGTTCCGGACGGAGTTCGGCGAGCGCGCCCTGTCGGCTTGGGGCGGCCCGCAACCAACATGCATGATCAGGCCTGACCGGCAACGCGCGAGGCTCGATCGCAGGCATGTCTGCCCGACCCGCTACGCTACTAAGGCACTTAGTCGTCGAGGCCGGAACGCTTGGCCAGTTCCTTGCGCAGGATCTCGTTGAGGAGCTTGGCCAGGCGGCGGCGGATATCCACGGGGGGTGAAACGAAGCGCAGGCAGGTGAAGTTGCGAGCGGCGCTGCCGCCCCGGCTTTTGACCTCGCCTCCGCGCACCACCTCGGCTTGGGCGTCCAGGGTTTCGTCGCCCCAGACCAGGGTGAGGTCCAGGCGCTTTCCGGTGAACATATCCCAGGTGCGGGGATGGATCAGCCGGCAACCGCCCTCGGAGAGGTCCGCCACTTCAGCCTGGCGCACATCCTCGGCCTGGTTGTTGACGCTTTCAATCATGAGCTTGAGGGTCTCGCTGAGGTCGCGCAGGACCATCTTGGGGTGGCGCTGGCGGTTCCAAAGCTCCTTGCGCACGCTATACTCGAACTTGCCGGCCTCGGCGTCGATGATCTTGCGCAGGGCGGCCGCCCCGATGAATGCCTTGAGGCCGTACTCCAAGGGCGGCACCACCCGGAAATGCATGCGCAGGCTGGTCTCGTCCAAGCGGGGGGGGACATTGACCACCAGCACCGTCTCCACCAGGGTGGGGCTCAAGTGGTAATCAGGGATGATATCAAGGAGCTTGGCGGCGTAGCCCACTCGGAGCAGACGGCCGCCGGGAATGTCGTCGAAGCGGGAGAGAAAGGTCACTTCCAGGGACTTGCCCAAATAGGACTTGCCAAGCGGGGGGGAGGTTTGGGCCAGTATGAGCTTGCGGTCGCGGGTGAGGTCGTGGACCATGGAGCCGCGCGCCTCCACGGTTTCCTCGTCATCGTCGCGGTTCAGGACCAGATCGGCGTGGGAACCAGGGCGCAGGCAAGCCAGAAACAGTTCCTTCTGGCTGGGCAAGGGAAGTTTGCGTGGATCCGAGGGGCCGCCGCCGCCAAAGGATGAGGCCATGTTACTAACCTTGCGAATAATTGTGGCAATACCAGCGCTGAACAAGATTTATTATTACCACAATCAGGATTCCGATAACAGATGCAAGCGCTCCTTCAGCCAAATTTTCCAGCATTGGCGGGTAGCTTGGGCAAGCGGCGTATGAAGGCGGCCCGAATCATCCTGTGCTTGTCGCTGTGAATTTACCCGGCCCGAACCGGACGCCCAGCTAGCCCAGGCCGTAGACCTCCCGCCGGGCGGTGCCGTTGCCAGGCAGGCGATAATAGAGGTAGAGGCCGCCGTCCTGCAAAGAAAGCTCCGGCCCGTCGTAGCCGAAGCCCTGGCGGGGATTCTCGATCAGCGGTCCGCTGGATAGCTTCTCCCAGGGGCCGTCGGGGCTGGTGGCGCGGGCCAGTGAGGTCCCCCACTGGGACTTGCCGAAGTCCTTACCCGCGGTGCAGACCTCGTAGGCCATATAGTAGTAGTCGCCCAGCTTGACCACGCTGCTGCGCGCGCCCACGGTGCCGGATTCGGCCCCCGAGGCGTCCACGTCGATCAGGGCCCCCTGCTTCACCTTAAGGTGCTTCAAGTCGGTGCCGCTGGCGTAGCCGATGCGCACCCGGCCGTCATCGCCCAGGCCGTGGAAGTAGACGTTCCACACCCCGTTTTCCTTGAAAAGGGTGGGCGTACCCACGTCGGTGGCGCTCATGGCTCCGGCCTGGCCGGGGGTGATGATGGGTCCCTGCTTGTTCCAATGCACGCCGTCGGAGCTGGTGGCCAAACAGACGCTGTTGATGTCGTCGTGGTCGGCCTTGCCCTCGTAGACCATGTACCAGGTGCGGGTGTCCTTGTCGTAGGCCACGTCGGGGAAGCTGGCCTGCTTGGCGTCATACTCCGCGCCCTTGCTGAGCACCTTGCCCTGGTAGTCCCAGTTTACGCCGTCAGTGCTTGTGGCCAGGCCCACATCGTTCAGCGAGCCTTTGGAATGGTCAATGAAGTAAGAATAATAGACGCCGTCCTTCTCCACGATGTGGCCGAAGTGGAACTGGAAGATGTCGCCGCCCACCCGCTGGGCCGAGGAAAGGCCCACATCCTGGCTGAAATGGGTCCCGTTGAAAGCGCTCTTGGCCGAGGGCAGCCCCTCGCTCGCCCCTGAGTCGGGGCTGCGATAGGCCCCCGGCCAGTCCAGGGCGTTGAAGTTGGTGATTACCTCGGGGGCCTTCCGGGGAGCCAGCCAGGACTCGCGCCAGGGATCGCGTTCGGGTAAGGGATTGAAGCTTGTGCCCTGGCTGGCGGCGGAACCCTCCTGGTCCAGGGCCGCAGAGAGATAGGAGCCGAATCCCTCCGCGCCGGCCGTGCTGGACTGGCCGGCGCCCTGCGTCCGGGCGCTTGACGAGGTTGTTATGCCGCCGACGGATTGCAGCAAGGCCGTTCCTTTCCGACAGAATGATCCCGCCCCTTGGGGAAGCAAGATGCCTGCCAGAGCCGGCCGCAAACGATTTAGTTATTTATTACGGGGTCCTGAAAATAAATACGCCGCTCGGCGAGCGGCGGGGCGATGGCGGATATT
>JAJZPI010000022.1 GCA_021811275.1 Deltaproteobacteria bacterium | reverse complement strand
TAGTACGGCGGATATTTACCATAGGCTGCGGGGGTAGTCAACCGAAAGGCATGGCGGCGGCGGTGATATCGGCCAAGCCGCCAATGGTATCCGGTCTTTACCAAACCCTGGCGCTCTGCTAGGGTGAGCCTGCCCATAACAGATAAAAATTGGAGGCCGCCGCGTGAGCCAGGGCCGCGAAATTTCCGTAATCGTCAACCCCGAAAGCGGACGTGGACGCGGAAGGGAGCGGTCCCGCGAACTCCTGGCCGCCCTGACGGCTGAGGGTTTCGCTCCCAGCCCCCGCTGGACCGAGGGCCGGGGCAGCGCCCGCGAGCTGTCCCGCCAGGCCCTGGCCCAGGGGGCGCGGGAGGTGGTGGCGCTCGGCGGTGATGGCACCATGCAGGAGGTGGCCGGTGTTCTGGCCGCCAGCGGTTGCCTCCTGGCCCCGGCCCCGGCCGGGCGCTGCAACGACTTCTGCCGGTCCCTGGGCTGGCGCTGGCAACCTGCGGCCCTGGCCCGCGCCCTCAAGGCCGGTCTGGCCCGAGCCGTGGACCTGGGTCTGGTTAATGGCAAATATTATTGCACGATTGGCGCGGTGGGCTTTGATGCGGCGGTCACCCGCTACGTCGATCGCATGCGCCTGCCCCTAACCGGCACCCCGGCCTATCTCTACGCTGTGCTGCGCATGCTGGGGCTCTACCAGCCGCCCCAGGCGCGGGTGCTCTGGGACGGCGGCGAGTACGAGGGGCCGCTCTTCCTGGCCGCCGTGGGCAACACCGCCACCTATGGCAACGGCATGCCCATCGTGCCCATGGCCCGCCCCGATGACGGCTGGCTGGACCTCTGCCTGATCCGGCCGGCCGGCTTCTGGCGGGTGGTGAGCCTTCTGCCCACCATGCTCAAAGGCAGCCACGGCAAGGCGCGGGAGGTTAGCTTCGCCCGCACCCGCCGGGTGGAGATCCAGGCGCCCGGGGGGGTGGAGATGTGGGCCGACGGCGAACCCCTGGTCCACACCGCGAGCCTGGTCATCGAGGCCGCGCCGGCGGCGCTCAGGGTGCTCGGCCCTCCTGCCGGCCCCCCCGGCCCTTAGCAGCCCAAGGCGTGCTCCAGGTCCAGGAAGGCGTCCTCCAGGCGGTTGAGCAGGCTCTCGGCCTCGGAGAGCCGCCATCCCCCCAGGGCGTCCTCGATGCGCCTCCAAAGGCCCACGATGGATTGGCCCTGGGCCCTGACCGCCGCGGCCACGGCCGGGGCCAGGTCGGTCTGCTGGCTTAAGCGCACCAAGTCGGGCACCAGGTCGTATAGGGGCGGACTCTCCTTGAGCAAGCGGTTGTCGAGGGCCGCCAGGAGCTTGTGCAGGCGGGGGAAGTCCTCGGCCAGCCCCTTCTTGTACACCGCCTCCACCCGCACCCGTATCTGTTGGTATTGGCTCATCTTTACAATTCCCCGGCCAGGATTTTGCGCCCCACCAACTCCACCACGTCGATGCCGGCCATGAGCGGACCCTTGCGGCCATACTTCATGTTGAACTCCAGCAGCAGCGGCTTGCCTTCCGCCAGGGCCACGTCCACCCCCACCTCGTCCAGGCCGCCCGCACGGGCAGCCTCCACCGCCAGTTCCACCGCCGCGTCCGGCACATTCTTGAAGTCCACCGCCGCGCCCTGAGCCACGTTGCTGCGGAAGTCGCCGGCCCGGGGGATGCGCCAGTAGGCGCAGACCGGCTCCAGGCCGATCACCACCACCCGCACGTCGCGGTCGATGGGCAGGCGTTCCTGGATATAGGCCGGGTTATGGCGCGCCTCGGCCAGGTAGGCGGCCAGGTCCTGGGGGTTTTTTATGAGAAACACTCCCCTGCCCTGGGCCGATCCCCGCGCCGTCTTGGCGATGAAGGGGTAGGCGAAGTGGCCCTCTATCTCCGCCCGCTGGCGGCCGTAAAAGACCCGGGTGCGTGGGTGGGGCAGCCCCGCCAGGCCAAAAAATGTCGTCTGGCGTATCTTGTCGCACTCCATGAGGTGGCAGGCCAGGGACGGGAAGACCCGCTTGCCCAGAAAAGTGAACTGCTCGGCGAAGGCGTTGGTGGGGTAATAGATCGTGGGCGCGGCCTTGATGAGTTCGCGCTCGGCCGGGGTGTAGTCGTCCAGATTGGGCCTGAGCCCCAGGGTGGTTATTTCGGAAAACCGCGCCAGCCGTCGGCCGATGGCCAGCTGCGGAGGCGTGCCGCCTCTGCCAAAACGGGTCGGTTGAGGTTGCGCCATGCCAGGTCCTTGCATGCTCCCGCGCAGGGGGGCCCCGTTAGGTTGGGTTGAGCGTGGGTGGCGAAACCCAACATCTGCGCTCTTGTCCCCCTCGCCCCCGGCCTCCGGGGGGAAAGGGAGGTTCAGCGAAAAAGGTCTAGGAACGAGGAGAGGCTTCAACCGGCGCTTTATCTTCGTATTATATGCCCGCGCCAAAACTTCTCCCGCCCGCGGCGTCCGCCCTGCAACCGCAATGTCGGCCTTCGCAAGCTGGATGAAATGGAGAGTCATGGCCTTTTCATCCGGGAAGCCAACATGGCCGAAACCAGTTTAGCAAAGGCCGAGCGTTTTGTAAGGCAGCAGGATAGCATCCTTTGCCAATGCGAAACCGGCCACCTTTCTCCGCCTCCTTGCCCCCCGCCCCCCCTTGCATCATAATTCCCCCATGACTCACGAGCCTCCAGGCCCCGGCCGCGTGCTCGCCCTGGATCTGGGCGAAAGGCGCATCGGCGTGGCGCTCTCGGACGAGGGCCGGACCATCGCCCAACCCCTGACCGTGCTGGCCCGCGCCGGCCGGGACAAGGACGTGGCCGCCATCGCCGCCCTGGCCGCCGAGCATCGGGCCGGTTTGATCGTGCTGGGCCTGCCCCGCCAGGCGGACGACAGCTTGGCCCCCATGGGTGAAAAGGCCCTCACCCTGGGCCGGCGCCTGGCCCGGGTGACCGGCCTGGCGGTGGCCTATGTGGACGAGTTCGAGACCACGGTGGAGGCCCACGCGGCCATGCTGGAGGGAAACGCCTCGCGACAAAAGCGCCGCTCGGCGGTGGACAAGCTGGCCGCGGCGCTGATTCTAAGGCGCTATCTCGACGGCCAAGGACGGGAGGAGATCGCTTGACCTGGCGCACGCGCCTCTATTTGGCCTTTCTGCTGATGGTGCTCTTCCTGCCGGGGATCATGTGGTCCGGCCAGCTCCTGCTCGAACACCGGGCCGACCCGGCCGGCGCGGCCAGGGTGGTGGAGATCGGCCGCGGCCAGGGCCTGGCCGAGACGGCCGAACTCTTGGCCAAGGCCGGGGTGATCGACCATCCCTGGCTCTTCCTGCTGGCCTCGCGGCTCACCCACGAACGCTCCTCGGTGCAGGCCGGGGAGTATGAGTTCTCTCCGGCCATGAGCTACGGCCGCATCCTGGGCGATCTCAGCCGGGGCCGGGTTCTCATGCACACCGTGGTCATACCCGAGGGCTTCACCCTGCCACAGATCCTGGAACGACTGGCCGAGCAGAGGCTCCTGGACCCGGCCGAGGCCAAGGCCCTTGCCCGCGACCGGGATTTCATACGCTCCCTGGGCCTGGAGGGAGATTCCCTGGAGGGCTATCTATTCCCGGACACCTACCGCCTGGCCCGGCACCTGGGGGCGAGGGCGGTGCTCACGGCCATGGCCACGCGCTTTCAGCGCGAGTGGCAGACGCTGGCCGAGAAGGCCCGCGCCGCGGGGATATCCCGCTCGCGGGCGGTCACCCTGGCCAGCATCATCGAGCGCGAGGCCCGCCTGGCCCCGGAGCGGCCCCTTATCAGCGCGGTCTACCACAACCGTCTCAAGCTGGGCATGCGCCTGCAGGCCGACCCAACCGTAAGCTACGGCCTGGAGGGCTTCGAGGGCCGGCTCACCCGCGAGGACTTGAACACCGACCACCCCTACAACACCTACACCCGGGAGGGACTGCCTCCCGGGCCCATCTGCTCACCGGGCCTGGCCAGCCTGGAGGCGGCCATCGCCCCGGCGGCGGTGAACTACCTCTACTTCGTGGCCCGGGGCGACGGCAGCCACGCCTTTTCCCGCGACTACCAGGAGCAGATCAACAACGTCAACCGCTACCAAAAAAAGAAGTGACGCCCTGAAGTTTGTTCATGCGGGCGGCCTCTTGCGTTTATGATTGAACTTGAGCAAAGAGTCCCGATACCCTTGCTAGAGACCGCCGCATGCCCGACCCCGCCCCCGTGACCGAATCCCTGCGCGCGGTCAAGCGCCAGGCCTGGTTGATCGCCGTGGCCTGGACCCTGACCGTGGCCGCCTCCGTCCTCCTGGGCCTGCACACCATGGAGAAGGACGTCCTGGAGCTGGCCCGCGCCCACGCCCGCGCGGCATACGAAAAGGACGTGACCTACCGGCTCTGGAACGCTCAACACGGCGGGGTCTATGTCCCGGCCGACGAAAATACCCCGCCCAACCCCTTCCTGAGCGTGCCCGAGAGGGACCTCACCACCTCCGACGGGCGCAAGCTCACCCTGGTCAACCCGGCTTACATGTCCCGCCAGGCCCATGCCATCGAGGCTGCCCGCAGCGGCCTGCGCAACCATCTGACCAGCCTCAAGGCCCTGCGTCCGGGCAACCGGCCCGACCCCTGGGAGGAGCAGGCCCTCCATGCCTTGGCCGAGGGGCGTCCGGAAGTCACGGAAGTGGCCCGCATCGACGGCCAGCCCTACCTGCGCCTCATGCGCCCATTCTTCGTCGAGCCCGCCTGCCTGCGTTGCCACGCCAGCCAGGGCTGCAAGGTAGGTGACCTGCGGGGGGGCCTGAGCGTGGGGGTGCCCATGGCCCCCTACGGCCAGATAGTCCGCGCCAGCCGCCTCAAGATATTCCTGGCTGCGCTCTTCTTCTGGTCCCTGGGTCTGCTCTGGCTGGCGGCCAGCACCAAGCGCGTGCTGGTTCCCCTGCGCCAGCGCGACCAGGCCGAGCGGGAGATCCTGCGCCACCGCGACCACCTGGAGGAGCTGGTGGACGAGCGCACCCGCAAGCTGGGCCAGGTGGTGGCGGCCCTGGAGGCGGAGGTGGCCGAGCGGCGCTTGGCCGAGGAGTCCCTCTCGCGCAAGATGCGCGCCCTTTCCATGATCGGCGACTGCCACCTCACCTTGATCCACGCCTCCGAGGAGAAGGAACTGGTCCGCGACATCTGCCGGGTCATCGTGGAAAAAGGAGGCTACCGCCTGGCCTGGGTGGGCTACGCCCAAGACGACGAGGGCAAGACGGTCAAGGCCGTGGCCAGTTTCGGCCAGGATGAAAGCTATCTGGATGGCCTTAATATCTCCTGGGGCGAAGGCCCGCTGGGCCAGGGCCCCACCGGTCGCGCCATCCGCTCCGGACAGGCCCAGATGACCATGGACATGGCCGCCGACAGCCGCGTCGCCCCCTGGCGTGGGCTAGCCCAGAGTCTGAACTTGGTATCATCCATCGCCCTGCCCCTGCGCGAGGGCTCCACGGTCCTGGGCGCGCTCAACATCTATTCCGGCCGGCCCGACGCCTTCGATCAAGAGGAGACCGCACTGCTGGTCGAGCTGGCCAATGACCTGGCCTTCGGCGTCCTGGCCCTGCGCTCGCGCCACGAGCTGAATTGGACCATCACCGAGCTGGCCAACGTGCGCGACCACCTCGAGGAGGTGGTGAAAGAGCGCACCCTGGAACTGGAGATGGCCAACCGGCGCCTCCAACAGGAGGTGGCCGTTCGCCGCCGGGCCGAGGACCGGGCTGAGACGGCCAACCAGGCCAAAAGCGAGTTTCTGGCCAACATGAGCCACGAGATCCGCACCCCCATGAACGCCATCATCGGCATGACCGAGCTGGCCCTCATGACCGGCCTCAACCAGGAACAGCGCGACTATCTGAACACGGTCAGGCTTTCCGCCCGGAGCCTCTTGGATCTCTTGAACGATATCCTGGACCTGTCCAAGATCGAAGCCGGCCGCTTCAGTCTTGAGGTCGGAGACTTCGACCTGCTCACGGTGGTCGAGACCGTCATCAAGACCTTGGCCTTCAGCGCCCATGAAAAGGGGCTGGCGATCACTGGCCGCCTGGGGCCCGGGGTGCCGCGGGGCCTCAGGGGTGACTCCATGCGCCTGCGCCAGGTGCTGATCAACCTCCTGGGCAACGCCATCAAGTTCACCGAGCGCGGCGAGGTGGCCCTCGACGTGGAGGGCGAACGCAATGACGGCCAGGAGGCCGAGCTGCGCTTCACGGTCAGGGACACCGGCATCGGCATTCCCCCCAAGGCCCTGGCCACCATCTTCGAGCGCTTCACCCAGGGCGACAGCTCGGCCACTCGCCGCTACGGCGGCAGCGGCCTGGGCACCACCATCTCCAAACAGCTGGTGGAGCTCATGGGCGGCCGCATCTGGGCCGAGAGCCAACCGGGCCAAGGCAGCGCCTTCCACTTCGTCCTCACCCTACCCCTGGGCCGGGAGCAGCCTGAAGCTCCCGGCGTCTCGCCCAGTGAGTTGCAGGGATTGCGCGCCCTGGTGGTCGAGGACCACCCCGCCAGCCGCCAGGTCCTGCGCGAGCTTCTGGACTCCTGGGGCATGTCCATCGTGGAGGCGGCCGATGCCCAGGCCGCCATCGCGAGGCTCGCCGAGGCCGAGTCCCAAGGCCGAGGCCTCGACCTGGCCATCCTGGACGTCCGCCTCCTCGGCCAGGACGGACCGGGGCTAGCCCGGCGCCTGCGCCAAATGCCCGCCTGGGCAAACCTGCCCATCATCTTTCTCTCTTCCCTGGGCCGGCCCGAGGACGCGCGGCGCCTGGCGGGCTTGAGCCAGGTGGTCAATCTCAACAAGCCCATCCAGCAGGCCGAGCTTCTGCGCGCGGTGCTGGTGAGCCTGGGCCGCGGCCGGCAGCCCGGGGCCGAGCAAAGCCAGACGCCGCACCGAACGGACCGGCTTTTAAGCCTGCGTGTCCTGCTGGTGGAGGACAACCACTTCAACCAGAAGCTGGCCTCCGCCCTGCTGGAAAAGCACGGCCACCGGGTGACCTTGGCCGAGAACGGTCTGGAGGCCCTGCGGGCGCGGGAGCGCCAGCGCTTCGACCTCATCCTCATGGACGTGCAGATGCCGGTCATGGACGGCCTGGAGGCCTCGCGCCTGATAAGGCGGCTGGAGCGGGAATCAGGCGCCCGCCCCACCCCCATCGCGGCCATGACCGCCCACAGCCTGCGCGGAGATCGCGAGCGTTTTCTGGAGGCCGGCATGGACGACTTCATCTCCAAGCCCTTCCAGCCCGAACGCCTGCTGGAGCTGGTGGAGGAGTTGGGCATGCGCCATCTGGCCGCCGGGGCGGAAGACCCAGCGCGGGAACTCGCCTTCGACGGGGAGGAACTGCTGGGGTTGGTCGGTGGCGACCGCGAAATGGCCGCCAGCCTTATCGATCTCTATCTGGAAGAGCTGCCCGGCCTGCTGGAACGCATGGCCCGGGGCCTGGCCGACAAGGACTCCGAGGGCCTGGCCCTGGCCGCCCACGCCCTCAAAGGCTCCAGCGCCAACCTGCGAGCCCCGGGCCTGGCCCTGGCCGCCCGCCGGCTGGAGTCCTTGGCCAAGGCCGGCGATTTCGACCAGGCCCGCGCCGCCCTGGAGGAACTGCGCCGCGAGGCCGCGGACCTAGAGAAGCTCCTGGCCGCCTTCTAAACCGCCCCCGCCTCCGCACCCCTCACCCTGGCCCGGGCGGTGGCCGCCTGGGCCAGGACCCCAGCCAGGGCCACCGCCCCGGCGAAGTAGAAGGCCATGTCCATGCCGGCCAGGTCGGCCAGCCAGCCGCCCAGGAGCGGCCCGGCGAAGACCCCCACGCCCATGGCCATGGCGTAGAGCCCCATGGCCGCCCCCATGCCGGCATCCATGCGCCGGCCGTACTCCACCACCAAGGCGGTCAGGGCCGGCAAGGCCAGACCCGCGCCCACGCCCTCGCCGATGTTCAGGGCCAAAAGGCTCCAGAAACCCGGGCAGAGGGGGAGAATCAGCTTGCTTAGGCCGGAAACGGCCTGGCCCGCCAGGGCCAGGGCCAACCGGGAACGGCGGTCGGCCAGGCGGCCGGCCGGTCTCTGCAGGGCTGTCATCACCAGCACGTTGACCGCCAGTTGCAGACCCACCTCGAAATTGCTCAACCCCTTGTCGGAGGCCAGCACCGGCAGAAAGGCGATGTAGCAACCCATGGCCATGGTCCCGCCAACCCGGGCCAGGAACAGGCCCAGGGTCGGGCGGTCCTTGAGCAGGGCGACCTGGGTCCGCCAGCCGCTCTTTTGGCGGAGGCGCTGGCCCGCCGGCGGCTCCCGAACCTTCCAGGCCACCACCAGCACGCTCACCAGGCAGAGCCCGGCCATGGCCAGGAAGTTGGCCGCCAGGCCGAAGGCGTCGAAGAGCGCCCCGCCCATCAGCGGCCCCACCCCGAACCCCAGCAGGAAGAAGGTGTTGAAGAAGCCGAAGGACCTGCCCTCGGCCCCGGAGGGGCTCAGGTCGGCCACCAGGGCCATGGCCACCGGCAGCACCATGGCCGCGAATACCCCTTGCAGAGTGCGGTTGGCCACCAGCTCCCAGGGGGCGTGCCACCAGATGAGCAGCAGGCCCACCGCGGCGGTGCCTCCCATGCCGGCCAGCAGGAAGGGCTTGCGCCCTAGGCGGTCGGAGAGGTCGCCCACCCAGGGGGCCACCAGGCCCCGCGCCGCCGAGAATGAGCTGAAGATGAGCCCCAGGGCCAGGCCCGAGGCCCCCAGGTCGCGGGCCATGATGGGCAGGAAGGGGGCCACGTTGCCCAGGCCCAGCATGGAGACGAAGACGGTCAGGCCCAGCGCCAGCAGCTGGACCTGCGAGTCCCGTTCTGGGGGCTGGGGGCGCGCCAAGATAGCATCCATCGGCAAGGGGAATCGCCCCTCCGGGCCCCGGCGGGGCTCGCGGCGGAAAGGGCGTCAAGAAAGAAGTATACCGTGGAGAGTGCCCGGCGCTTACAGCCGGGCTGGGCGGGAGGGGGAGCCCGCCGCGGGCCGACGCCCCCCAGCGCGACTTGTGCAGGCGCTCAATGTCCTCGTGCCGGCCGACGCCTGTTTGCCGGAGGGGTTACGCTTGGCCGCGTCGCCTCAGTGCGACTTGTGCAGGTGCTCGATGTCCTCGTGCCGGCCGACGCCTGTTTGCCGGAGGGGTTACGCTTGGGCCGCGTCGCCTCAGCGCGACTTGTGCAGGTGCTCGATGTCCTCGTGCCGGCCGACGACGACTAGAACATCCGAGTCCTTGATGACGAAGTCGGGCTCGATGAGCACGATCAGCCGTTCGGGAACCAGCTCGCGGATGGCGATGACATTGACGTTGTAGTTGCGCCGCAGGTCCAGATCCACCAAGGTCTTGCCCACGAAGGCCGAGGGAGGGGCCACCTCCGCCACCGAGTATTCGTAACCGATGGGCAGGTAGTCCAGGAGGTTGGGGTCCACGAGGGTGCCGGCCAGCCTGAGCGCCAGGTCGCGCTCGGGAAAGACCACCTCGCTGGCCCCCAGCTTCTTGAGTATCTTCTCGTGCTCGGGGCTCACCGCCTTGGCCACGATGCGCCGGATCTTCATCTCCTTAAGGTGCAGGGTGACCATGATGCTGGCGCCCAGGTCGTCGCCCAAGCTGACCACGGCGCAGTCCACCAGGCCGATGCCCAGATCCTCCAGCACCGAGCGGTCGGTGGCGTCAGCCACCACCGCCTGCTCGACGAGGTCCTGCACCTTGGCCAGGGCCTTGGCGTCGGTGTCGATGACGCTGACGTTGTGGCCCATCTCGGCCAGGCGGCGGGCCAGGTTGGCCCCGAAGTTGCCCAGCCCGATGACTGCTACGTGCATGGCTTCACCCCTTCGGACGCGCGTTTTATCGCGTTTATTCTACCCCAACATCAGCCTCTCCTCAGCCAGCCGGTAGCGGGCGGGGGAGAACCGGGTGGAGACCACGTAGATGAAGGTGAGCGGACCCAGGCGGCCCAGGTACATCAAAAGAATCAGCGCCAGCTTGGAGGCGGGAACCAGGTCAAAGGTGATGCCAGTGGACAGCCCCACCGTGCCGAAGGCGCTGACCGCCTCGAAGGCGTAGGCCAGAAGGTCGCCCCGGTCCTTGCCCATCATATCGTGGTCCAGGCTGACCAGGAGCAGCACGGCCAGGGTCAGCACCAAGGCCGTGGCCAGCACCAGGGTCTGGGCCTCGCCCACCTGGGCGGCGCTGATTCCCCGCCGACCCATGGTCACCCGGTCTTCTCCGTGCAGCCGCCCGCGCAAGAGGGCTATGAGCACCGCGAAGGTCGTGGTCTTGACCCCGCCGCCGGTGGAACCCGGCGAGGCCCCCACGAACATCAGCAGGATTATGAAAAGCAGCGAGGAGTTGCTCAGGTCGGCCATGGGAATGGTGTTGAAGCCGGCGGTGCGCGGCGTGACCGAGTTGAAGAGGATCGGCCAGATGCTGCCCCGCCAGGCCTGGCCGCCGCTGGCGTTGTACTCCAGCGCCCACAGCGCCACCGCTCCGCCCACCAGCAGGGCGGCGGTGGTTTTCAGTACCACCTTAGTGTGCAGGGAGAGCCGGGGCCGGCGCATACCCTTGCCCCGGGGCGAGAACAGCCAGGCCTTGAGCTCCCGCAGCACCACAAAACCGATGCCGCCCAGGATTATCAGGAGCATGATCACCAGGTTCACCGCCGGGTCGGAGGTGTAGTCCTCAAGGTTTTTGGCGAAGGTGGAAAATCCGGCGTTGCAGAAGGCGCTCACGGCGTGGAAGACCGCCACCCCCAGGGCCGGCCAAACGGGCATGTCCTGCCAGAAGCGCCAGAAAAGCACCATCGCCCCCAGGGCTTCCAGGGTGAGGGTGTATAGCACTACGTCGCGGGCCAGACGGCCTATCTCATGGCCGGGCACGGGGCCCAGGGCCCCCTTGAGGGCCAGGTGGCTGCGCACGCTGGGCCGTTTCCCGGCAAGGTAGATCATGGCCACCGAGAAGGTCATGATGCCCAGGCCCCCGGCCTGGATCATGAGAGCGATGGTCGCCAGGCCGGCGGTGGACCACACCGCGGCGGTGTCCACGCTGACCAGCCCGGTGACGCAGATGGCGCTGGTGGCGGTGAAGAGGCAATCCAGAAAGGATACATCCCCCCTGGTCTGCATGAAGGGCAGGCGCAAGACGGCCGCGCCCAGCAGGATGGCCCCGCCGAAGGAGCCCAACAGCACGCCGGCCGGGCTGATGCGCCTGGCGGTGCGGGACTTGTCCATCAGGGTGTTTTGGCCGTGCCTACCTGGCCTGGCCCAGCCTAGGCCTTGGCCTTGGTGGCGCCGGGCGCCCCTTCGATGACCGTGATCACCGGGCCGTGGGAATGGGGATGCCCGTGGCCGTGGTCATGCTCATGGTCGTGGCCGTGATCGTGATGATGATCGTGGCCGTGGTCATGCTCATGGTCGTGGCCGTGAGGATGCAGGTCGATGCCGTGCAGGTGGTCATGGGGTTGGGGCTGGCCCTTGCGCCCGCAGCATTCGCACATCTCCGACCTCCGTTTGTTGACGATAACGATGACTAACCTGAAATTTTATTCACCGCGGCGGCCCTTGTCAAACCGGGCCGGGCCACGGACTCAAGGCTCCAGGCGACGGCGGGCGGCCAGCGAACGGCTGAGGGTCAGGGCGTCCATGTACTTTAGGTCGCCGCCCACGGGCAGGCCGTAGCCCAGGCGGGTCACCGCCACTCCCAGGCTTTCCAGGGCCTTGGCCACCAGGTCGGCGGTGGCCTCGCCCTCGCTGGTGGGGTTGGTGGCGATGACCACCTCCCGCACCCGGCTCTCCGTCACCCGGCGCGCCAGCTCGGCCAGGTTCAGCTGGCGGGGCCCCAGCCCGTCCTGGGGTGAGAGCGTCCCGGAGAGCACGTGGTAGACCCCGCGGAAGACCCCGGCCTTTTCCAGGGCCATGAGGTCGGCGGGAGTCTCCACCACCGCCAGCAGGCCGCGGTCGCGGGTGGGATCGGCGCAGATGGGGCAGGGATCGCGGTCGGCCAGGTTGTAGCACTGGGAGCAGGCGTGAACCTCCTGTTTGAGGCGGGCCAGGGAGCCGGCCAGCTCGCGCACCTCGGCGGCCGGGGCGCGCACCAGATGCAGGGCCAGACGTTCGGCGCTCTTGGCGCCCAGGCCGGGCAGGCGTGCCAGGGAGTTGATCAGGTCGGCTAGAGCCTTGGGATACACGGACCGCCTTTCCCAATGCCGGCAGGCCGGCGCCTCGCGCCGGTGCGAAAGACATTGCAAGGGGTGTGACGGCCGGCCTCTTAGCGGAACAACCCTTCGCCGGGAGCGCGCGAGGCCAGCATGAAACCGAACACCGTTCGACCCGCTACGCCAGTGGCGGCACGCGCCCCGGCATGCGCCCCGGCCGGACCCACCCTGCACCGGGAGCGCGAAAAGTCCGAATGAAACCGCGCGCGCCACTACCCGCCTTGGCTGGCGCGGCACGCGCCCGGCGCGTCGCTACATCATGCCGGGGAGGTTGAGCCCGCCGGTCAGCTTGCCCATCTCGCCCTGGACCATCTCCTGGGCCCGGCGCTGGGCCTCGCCCACGGCGGCCACGATGAGGTCGGTGAGCATCTCGGCGTCGTCGGGGTTGACGACCTCCTTCTCGATGCGCAGTCGCAAAAGCTCGCCCTTGCCGTTGACCACCGCCTCCACCATGCCGCCGCCGGCCTGGGCGCTGACCTCGCGGGCGTTCAGTTCCTCCTGCAGCTTCATCATCTGCTGCTGGACCTTTTGGGCCTGCTTCATCAGATTGCCCATGTTCTTGGGAAGCATCGCGCTGGCTCCTTGCTGCTGGCCCCGGTCGGCGGGGCGCGTGGTTCTTTTAGCCTGGATTATCTGGCATCGGGCGGCCGCGCGCAAGGGTGACGGCCGCGCGCAGATCACTGTGGTTCCGTCCCGTCCGGTTCCTCCGGGGAGACCCGCACCTGGTCGCGGCCGGCCTGCTTGGCCTGGTAGAGGGCCTGGTCGGCCCTTCTCAGAATGAAATTCAGGTTGGTCTCCCCGGGCATGAGCTGGCTGACGCCGAAGCTGGCGGTCACCCGCACCGGCCCCTTTTCGCCGCGCACCTCGGTCTCGCCCAGGCTCCGGCGCAAGCGCTCGGCCATGACCAGGGCCCCCTCCCGGTCGGTGTCGGGCAGAAGCGCCACGAACTCCTCGCCGCCGAAACGGGCCAGGATGTCCTCGGCGCGCATCTGGTCCTGGCAATGGCGGGCCAGGGCCCGCAGCACGCGATCGCCGGTTTCGTGGCCGTGGGTGTCGTTGACATCCTTGAAGTGGTCCAAATCCAGGATCATCACTGACAGGGGCCTCCCGTGACGGTGGGCCAGGGAGAAGGCCCTGGCCGCCTCGCTGAAAAACTTGCGCCGGTTGTATAGGCCGGTCAGGGGGTCCAGGGCGGCCTCCAAGGCCAGGCGCTCCTCGGCCTGGCGGCGCATGCCGATCTCGTCGCGCAGGTCGGCCACGTGGGCCTTGAGGTCGTCGGCCAGTCGTGAGGAGAGCATCAGCACCAGGCCCGGCATCAGCGCGCAATAGAGCATGATGAGCGACAATTGAAAAAGGACGTTGACAAGGTTGGGGGAGTAGTAGGCCGCCGGGCCGGGGTTGAACAGGAAATAGGCCCCCCGCAGGACATGCAAGCCCCCGCCCAGGATCAGGGCGGAGCCGTTCAGCCGATAGGCGATGGCACTGCCGGAGCCGAGGCGACCCAACAAGACCCAGCCCGCGTGCAGGAGAAGGATGCCCATGCCGAGGCTGTAGATCACCATTCGCGCGCCCAGATCGGGCAAGAATATGGCGAAGTACATCACCGGCAGGACCGCCATGGAGGAGACGAGGAAGTAGAACCAGAGGGGGCTGGGGCGGCCCAGGAACCTGTGAATGCCGTGGGACAGTATGGAAATGCCGGCCAGGGCGAAGCCGTTGCCTACCAGCACTGTGGTGAAAAGGCCGACCTGCTCACGCGCCACCAGGACCAGGCAGACCAGGGCGAACATGACGCCGGCGGCCGCCCAATGCCTGGGGCCGGGATAGCGCCGGTGCACCGCCCCCACCGCCACCATGACCAGGCCGAAGATCACGGTCACCAACATCATGGCCAGGGTCAGGGTGCGCAGGTCGGGCAGAGACATGGCCTAGTCCGAACGCAAGGGGTTCAGGGAGACCACCTGGGCCTCGAAAACCTCCACCGCCTCCTGCACCGCCGGGTGCTGGGCCAAGCTGGCCACCAGGTCCATCTCGCGCTGGTTGGCCCCCTCCGGAGGCTCCGATGGCGGGGCGGCCAGAAGCCGCAGTCGGGGCGCCTGCCGCCAAAGCTCGGCGGCCAGGGCATTGAGCTTGGCCTCGTTCTCCGGGCCTGCCAAGTCCACGGCCAGGGGGCTGGCGGGCAGGGTTATCAGCCAGCCCTCATCGCCGGCCTGGAGGCTGGAGCGTTGCAGATAGGAGGCCAGGGCCGGTTCCACCCGGGCCACGTAGCGGGCCAGCTCGCGCAGGGCCGGCTCCCCCGCCACCGGGGCCGACGCGGCCTGCGGGGGCTGCGAGCCCTGCGATGCCGGCGCGGCCTGGGGAGGTGGCTGCCGGCGCTCGGCGGGCTTGGCTGGCGGCGCGGAGCTGGAAGGTCCGCCGGGCGCGGCCGGTCCGCCCACCTGGCCGCCGGCGGCCCGGCCCAGGCGCTCGATGATCTCGGTCAGCGAGAGCACGGGCCTGACCTGGGTGAGCTTCAAGAGCGTCATCTCCATGACCAGGCGGGGATGGCTGGAGCGGCGGAACAGCTCCTCCGAGCGAGCCAGCAGGTCGAACACCTCGTGCAGGGTCTCGGCGCTCGCCCCCTGGGCCTGGGCCCTCAGATCCTTGATCTCCTCCTCGGTGAGCCCGAAGAGTTCGGCCCCGGCGGGGGCCGCCTTGGCCGCGGCCAGGTTGCGAAAACGCTCCTGCAAGGCGGCGTAGAAGGCCTGCATCTCCCCTCCGGCGGCATAGACCTGGGCCACCAGGTCCAGCACCTGGGCCGGCTGTCCGGCCAGCACCGCCCCGGCGGCGGCGCTGACCAGCTCCCGGTCCACCAGGCCCAGAAGCTCCACCACCTCGGCGTGGCTGAGATGGGGCCGGCCAGAGGAAAGCACCTGGTCCAGCAGGCTCAGGGCGTCGCGGATGGAGCCGTCGGCCTCCCGGGCCATGAGCGCCAGGCTCTCGGGCGGCAGGGCCAGGCCTTCGGCGTCCAGGACGTGCTTCAAGTGCCCGGCCAGGACCTTGGGGGCCAAGCGGCGGAAGTCGTAGCGCTGGCAGCGGGATAGTATGGTCAGCGGCACCTTGTGCACGTCGGTGGTGGCCAGGATGAAGACGGCGTGGGCCGGAGGCTCCTCCAGGGTCTTGAGCAGGGCATTGAAGGCCGCCTTGCTCAGCATGTGGACCTCGTCCAAGATGGTGACCCGGTAGCGGGCGGCCTGGGGGCGGTAGCGGATGGCCTCGCGCAGGTCCCGCACGTCCTCCACCCGGCTGGAGCTGGCGGCGTCGATCTCCTGCACATCCACGGCCCGGCCCTGGTCGATCTCCTGGCAGTGCACGCAGACTCCGCAGGGGGTCGGGGTGGGGCCCTGCTCACAGTTCAGGGCCTTGGCCAGGATGCGGGCCACGCTAGTCTTGCCCACCCCGCGCGGGCCGGTGAAGCAGAAGGCGTGGGCCAGGCGGCCGCTGGTCAGCGCGCCGGCCAGGGTCTGGGTGATGTGCTCCTGCCCCACCACCTGCTCGAAGGTGGCGGGCCTATGCTTGCGGGCCAGGACGAGGTAGCTCACGCGATCACCCAAGGTTCCATGGTGGGCGGTTTTCCCCTGAAAATTTATTGGCGGGGCAGGCTTTCATAATAGCACGCGGA
The DNA here is from genome assembly GCA_021811275.1 of Deltaproteobacteria bacterium. Classification (GTDB taxonomy): domain Bacteria; phylum Desulfobacterota; class Desulfarculia; order Desulfarculales; family Desulfarculaceae; genus JACRDC01. The sequence goes on along the minus strand of JAJZPI010000022.1, from coordinate 18,077 downwards.
AGGCCCCTTGGCCCAACCCGCCAGCCGCCCCGCCCTCATTCCCCCGGCTCGCCAGCGTTGATGACCAGCTCCCGCACCGCCACCTCGGGGGGGTGGGTGAGCGCCAGGGCCACCCGGCGGGCGGTTTCGGCCAGTTCCCTCCGGGCGCGGCGCTGGCTGGGCAGTGGCGCCAGCCCGTTGGCCCGCTCAGGCGGAAAGGAGCGGGGAGGGTGCAAGCGCACGGTCAGGGCCCGAATGCCCGCCCAACGCGCGTCCCGGCCCAACTCCTGTCTGAGGGCCTCGGCGAGGGCCTCCGCCCCGGCCAGCACCACCCCGCGCATGGCCCAGGCCGGGTCGGGCTGGCCGACGGCGGCGAGGAAAACCACGTCGCCCCCCCGTCCGGCCATGAGCGGCAGGCAGGCCCGGGTGACCAGCCAGGCCCCCCAGACCCTGGTCCGCAGCATGGCCCAGACCGCTTCCGGCCCGGCCTCCAGAAAGCTTCCCGGCCGCCCCCGGCCGGCGGCGTGGACCACGATGTCCAGTCCGCCGAAGGCTTGGGCCGCGGCCTCGGCCAAAGCTGTGGTCTGGTCCGGCTCGCCCAGGTCCAGCGGCCGGGTCAGCGTCTGGTTCAGGCCGGGCCGCAGGGCCAGGCGGCCCACCTCGGCCAGTTGATCCGGATCGCGCCCGGCCAGGACCAGGCTGGCTCCCTGCGCGGCCAGGGCGAGGCTGATCTCCCGCCCCAGCCCCCGCCCCGCCCCGGTGACCAGGGCCACCTTGCCCGCTAGCGGCGGCTTGTCCGGGTCCATGCGGCGCTCCTTCCCCTCCCTAGGAGCCTGTCGGATTTTCCTTCGACAGGCTCCCAGGCGGGCCATGGACGGCCTTCTCCGACACAATCCTAGTCCGGGGCCAGTTCGGCCACCCGCGCCAAATCGCGCAGGGTGCCCCCCCCGGCCTGCTCCAGGCGGTCGGTGAGGCGCTGGAAGATCATGGCCGTGGCCAGGGCGTCGCCCAGGGCGGTGTGGCGCTCGGGCAGCGACATGCCGAAGCGCCGGCTCAGAGCCTCCAGCGAGCAGGCCTTCTTGCCACCCCGCACCCCGTAGGGGTCGCTGGGCAGGACCAGGCCCTGGCACATGCGCACGGTGTCCAGCACCAGGTTCTGCAGGGGAAAGCCGTAGGCCCGGCGCATGGTGCGGTTGATGAAGTGCATGTCGAAGCCGGCGTAATGGGCCACCAGGATGTCCTTGCCCAGCCAGGCCAGGAAATCGTCGAAGGCCTGTAGGGCCGAACGCGCCTCCCGCAGCATGTCCGGGGTGATGCCGTGGACCTTGATCGACTCCACCGGCACGTCGCGGCCGGGGTTTATCAGCTCCGAGAAGCGGTCGCCCAGGCGCACCCGGCCCTCGCTGACGCGCACCGCGCCCGCGCTCACCACCCGGTCGCGCAGGGGGTCCAGGCCGGTGGTCTCCAGATCGATGACCACGTAGTTGTAGCTCGCCGCCGGGCGCGAGGGGTCCAGCTCCTCCAGCGCGCGCAGGTTGGCCGCCGCCAGGGGGGGCATCTCGCGGCCCTTCAGGCGCGCCCGCAGAAGCAGGTTGGCCAGTTTGCGCCTGGCTAGGCTCATGGCGGAAAGACCGTCCCGCCTGACTTTCCGCCGAAGAGCTCGGGGCGAAAGAGCGCGGGCCCTTTCGCCCCGGCGCGTGGAGTGCGGGAGGTCACGCCGTCCAGACCTCGGGGTTCATGGATTCGAAGGTCATATACTCTATGCGGCTGGGCTTGATGATCACCACGCAGTAGTTGGGGTCGTCGGGGCCGCTGAAATGGGCCTTCAGGCCTTGGCTCCAGAATGCCTTCTTTTCCGCCGAATCGGTGCTCACCGTGGCCGTGCCCGCGATCTGCAGGTAGGGCTTGCCCATGTCGGCCAGGGTGTTCTCACCGGCGGTCAGGTGCACCTCGGGCCGGGCCTTGAGCTGCCTGACCTTGCGCGATCCCAAAAAGGTGGCGAAACGGATATTCAAATCCTGGTCGGCCATGGGCACGACGTAGCGGGTCCAGGGCTTGCCGTCCTCGGTCAGGGAGGCCAGGGCCCCCAGCACGGGCTTGCCGATGATGGCGAGGATTTTGGACTTCAGGTCAGGCATGAGCGGCTCCTTTCACCGGGTCGGGGGGGCGCGTTTTTTGCGCTGTCCGCGGACGCGCTGGCCGCACCCGCCAGCGGGGCGTCGCCGGTCGGCGGGCCCGCGGTCCATGTTAGCAAAATCGAGGCCGGCGCGGAAATTTCCGCCCCGGGGCGCTCATTCCGCCGCCGGGCCCAGGATCAGGCGTTGGGGGTCCACATCCTCGCGCAGGGCCTTGAGTTCGGCCTCGCTGGGTGGTTCGGCTTGGCTGGCGCGGGTCAGGTCCATTTCGAAGCCGGTGTTGTCGGCCACCTCTTGAGCGCTTACCCCGGGGTAGAGCTGGTGCAGGTACATGCGCCTGGTGGTTTCGTCGAACTTCATCACCCCCAGGTTGGTGACCACCGCTCGGGGCCCCCCACGCTGGAAGCCGGCCTTTTCCCTGGAATCCCCGCCGGAGAGCCAGCCCGGACTCGTCAGATAGTCCAGCTTTTCCACGAAGCGCTGCTTGTCGTGCTGCATGAAGAGTATCACCGCAAATGCCTGGCTCATGGCGTCGCAGGCCCCGCCCGAGCCGGGAAAGCGCACCCGGGGCCGGTGGTAGTCGCCCAGGCAGGTGGTGTTGATGTTGCCGTAGGCGTCGATCTGGGCCGCGCCCAGGAAGGAGATGGTGCGCAGCCGGCGGTGGGCCAGGAGGGAGAAGGCATCCAAAAGGCCGCTGTTCAGGCAGCTCCCGGACATGACGCGGGGATCGGCCACGGCCAGGGGCAGCTCAGCCAGGGCCGGGTCGATGCCCCCCGTCTCGAAGAAGACCGTGGCCGCCGGCGCGTGGATGCGCTTGGCCACCGTTGCGGCCAGCATGGAAAGCCCGGTGCCGGCGAAGAGGATGTCGCCGTTGTCCACCAGGCGTCCGGCGGCCAGGGCCATCATTTCCTTGTTGGTGTAGGCCGGGGGCATGGGGCCCTCCCCTCTAGCGGCGGTCCAGGCCGGGCGCGTAGCCCGCCTGGGAGTTGGCGCGGATGCGGATCAGGTCGGATGTCCCCACCTGGGCCAGGTAGCTCTCCTGGTCCGGGGCGTCGAAAACCCAGCGCTTCAGGTAGCCCCGGAAGGATTCGTCCTCGCCGGCCTCGCGGCGGTACATGTTCAGGTGCCGGGGGTCGTAGTCGTAGAAGTAGTGGCAGGCGGTGGGATGGGCCCCGTAGGGGGCGCGCACCACGGCGTCGATCAGAAAGTGCGGCAGCGAGTTCTGGTCCGGGTCCTGGCGCAGGTAGGCCGCCGGCACGATCTCCTCGCAGCTGACGATGACCCGGCTGGCGGCGCGGGCCTGCTCCAGGTCCAGAAAGGTCAGGCCCTTGATGCGCACGGTGCCGTCGTCGCCCACGTACTGGGCGTGGATCAAGGCCACGTCCGGGGTGAGCGCGGGCAGAAGCACCACCCGCTCGCCTGTGTCGCCAAAGGGGTTTTCCGTGACCACCGCCTTGTGCCTGGCCAGCTTGCCCTCCCTTTGGCGCAGCTCCGGGGAGAAGCCCCACTTGGCCAAGAGGTCGCTTTCCAGGCCCGAGCGGCAGGGCATGAAGGGCAGGTTAAGGGCCCCGGCCAGGAAGCGCAAGCCCATCTGGAAGTTGGAGTAGTCCTCCACCTCCAGCTCCCCGCTCTGGGCCGCCCGGCGAAAGCGGATGCAGGTGGGGGCGAAGCGGCCGGTGCCGCCGTAGGCCACCTCGATGCGCCTGACGCAGCCCGCCCCCACCAACAGGTCCATGGCCTGGCCGTGGGAGTGCACGGCCAAGTGCAGGTCCCTCCTGCCCTGACGGATTATCTCCCGGGCCAGGGCCATGGGGTTGCGGCTGACCGTGAAGCCGCCGATGGTCACCAGGTCCCCGTCCTTGACGAAGCGCCGCACGGCCTCCTCAGCGCTCATGAACTTGCCCTGGGGATCGTTTCCTTCGCTCATCTTGAGTTTTGTTCCTTCGTGGTGGCCGGCGGCCTAGCCCAGGCCCAGGCCCTGCAGGATGGAGAGCATGATGCCCGCGGCCATGACCGAACCGATCTGGCCGCCGGTGTTGGCGCCCATGGCGTGCATGAGCAGGTAGTTGCGCTTGTTGTATTTGCGTCCCTCGGTCTGGGCAACCCGGGCGGCCATGGGGTAGGCGCTGATGCCCGCCGCCCCGATCAGGGGGTTGACCGCGCCCTTGGTGAGCAGGCACATGAGCTTGCCGAAGAGCACCCCGGCGGCGGTGTCCAGGACGATAGCCACCAGGCCCAGCATTAGCACCAGCAGGGTGGCCCAGCGCAGGAACTGCTCGGCCTGCATGGTGGCTCCGATGGAGATGCCCAAGAGCAGGGTTATCACGTTGGGTATCTCGTTCTCCGCCGCCCCCAGCAAGCGGCCCACCACCCCGGATTCGCGCATGAGGTTGCCCAGCATGATCATGCCCATCAAGGGCGCCCCCTTGGGCGCGATCAGGCAGGTGATGATGGTGACCAGCACCGGAAAGACCACCCGCACCGGGCGACTGACCGACTCCTTGGAGCCGCGCATGGCGATCTCGCGCTCGCGCTTGGTGGTGAGGGCGCGCATGACCGGCGGCTGCAACAGCGGCACCAACGACATGTAGGAGTAGGCCGCCACCGATACCGGCCCCAAAAGCTGCGGCGCGTATTTGGAGGTGACGTAGATGGCCGTGGGGCCGTCGCAGGCCCCGATCACCCCCACCGCCACCGCCTCCAACTGGGTGAAGCCCAGGGCCAGGGCCAGGGCCAGGGTGAGGAATATGCCGAACTGGCCGGCCGCGCCCAGGAGCAGGATGCTGGGCCGTTGCAGCAGGGGGCCGAAGTCGGTCATGGCCCCTATGCCCACGAAGATCAGGCAAGGGAAGACCTCGGTGAGCACGCCCCAGTCGTAGAAAAACCTTAGCAGGCCTTCCTGCTCCATCAGGCCGGTCAGGGGCAGATTTACCAGCACCGCCCCGAAGCCGATGGGCAGCAGAAGCAGCGGTTCGTAGCCCTTGGCGATGCCCAGCCAAAGCAGCAGGCAGCCCACCGCCATCATGACCACCTGTTGCCAGGTGAGCGCGACGAAACCCGAAAGCAAAAAGGAGAAGGAGTTCAGCAGCAGCTCGCTCATGGGTTGGCCCGCCCTTCTCCGGTCCCCTCCCCGGCCTTCAGGGGAAAGAGTTTCTTGAGCGCGCGCATGAACAGGGTCAGCACCCAAAGCGAGAGCAGGGTGCCCCCCATGCCCACCAGGGTCATCGCCAAGCCGAAGCTGAGATTGTCCATGTCGTTTCTCTCCAGGCGGCTGGCCCGGACCGGGCTGAGCCCGCCGCGGGCGGTTTCGGGTGCTTCGCGGCCCTGGGGCCTTCTTAATTTTGTACTATTGCCGGCCGGCTTTTACCATACTCGGGTGCATGGGAGAGCTCGCCCGGCCGGCGCGCGTCCTGGTTCAGTCCCGCTCCAGCGCCTCGCGTATCTTGGCCAGGAGGTCGCTGAAGGCGTAGGGCTTGGGAAGCAGCCCCGCCCCGCCCATTCGGGAAACGGTTTCCTCGATGCCCAGCGCGGCGTTGCCGGTGGCCACCATGATCCTGGCCGCGGGCCTGGCCTCCAGCATGGCCCGCATGGCGTCCAGCCCGCCCATGCCGGGCATGTTCAAATCCATGATCACCAAGTCCAAGGCCTCGGGGTCTTGCAGAAAGATATTGAGGGCCGCCGCCCCGCCGGGGGCGGTCAGGACCCGGTAGCCGAATCCCTCCAGGGCCTCCTGGCACGATTCCAGGATGGCCTGCTCGTCGTCCACCAGCAGAATGGTCTCGCTCCCGGCCAGGTTCGGGGTCGGGCCGCCGGCCACCTCGGCGGGCCGCTCCACATGGTCGGCGGCCACCGGGAAATAGATGATGAAGGTGGTTCCCCGGCCGGGTTGGCTGCGGCAATAGATCTGGCCGCCGTGGTTGGAGACGATGCCGTAGACCGTCGACAGGCCCAGGCCCGTACCCTCGCCCGGAGGCTTGGTGGTGAAGAAGGGCTCGAAAATGTGCGACATGGTCTCCTCGTCCATGCCCAGGCCGGTGTCGGCCACCTCCAGGACCACCTGGTCCCCTGGCGGCAGGCCCGGCAGGCCCTTCAATTCCTCGGCTGTCGGCGCCGCGTTGCGGGTGCGGAAGAGAAGTTCACCGCCCTGGGGCATGGCGTGGCCGGCGTTGGTGGCCAGGTTGAGCATGACCTGCTCGACCTGGCCGGGGTCGCCGGCGATGGGCTTGAGGCCGGGGTCCAGCTCGGCGCGGATGCCGATCATTCTGGGTAGTGCGTGCTCCAGGATGCTCACCGTCTGACGAATCTCCTGGTTCAGGTCGACCCTCTCCCGCCTGGTCTCCACCTTGCGGGCCAGGGTCATCAGCTGCTTGATCATGCGGGCGGCGCGCTCTATGGAGCGCCCGATGCTCTCCAACCGCTCCCGGCTGGCGGGGCGCAGGTCCCCCTCGGCCAGGAGCAGCTGGGTATAGCCGGAGATGGCCTGGAGCACGTTGTTGAAGTCGTGGGCGATACCCCCGGCCAGCACCCCCAGCGCCTCGATCTTTTGCGAGCGGAAAAGCTGCTCCTCCAGGCGGCGCAGCTCGCGTTCGGCGATGATGCGCTCGGTGACGTCCCGGCCCGCGCCGCTGACGAAGGGCTCCTGGCCCTTCTCGCGGATAAGCCGGCTGCGGTATTCGATGTAGTGGATTTGGCCGTCCCGGGCCAGGTACTTGGTGACGCCGGCGATCTGCCCCTTGGCGATCACCTCTGGCAGGTAATAGTCGAAAAATCCCTGCCGGAGGGCGGGGGCCATCAGCTCGTTGAGCATCTTGCCCCGCAGCTCCTGGCTGTCGTAGCCGATGCTGCGGCAGGCGGCCTGGTTTATGGTCAGCACCTTGCCCTGCAGGTCGTGGGTGTAGATGAAGTCGTCGATCGAGTCGAAGAGTTCGCGATAGCGGCGCTCGCTCTCGCGCTGGGCCTGCTCGGCCAGGAGGCGCTCGGTCATGTCGGCGTAGAGCACGAACTGGCGGCCCGAGGAGATGGTCACGGGCATGAAGAGAACGGTCTTGCTCCCGCCGTCGGCGCAGCGCACCTCGAAGGTGCGGGGCCGGGACTGGCCCAGGGGGGCCTTGGCGAGGTCGTCGCGCCAGGCCCCGAGCACCTGAGCGCGGTTGGCGGGGTCGGGATAGGCTCGTCGGAACCAGTCCGCGCCGGTGGGGATGTCCTCCAGTGTGTAGCCGAACATCTTGATGAAGGCGGGGTTCAGGTACTCGTAGCGGCCGTCCTGGCTGATGAGGCTTATGCCCAGCGGGGATTCCTCGCTGAGCACCCGGAAGCGCTCCTCCGATTCCTTGAGGGCCTCCTCGCCGCGCTTGCGCTCGGTGATGTCCTTGGCGATGCAGATGACCGAGGTCACCCTGCCCTGCTCGTCCTTGACCGGCTTGACCGAGGTTACGAAGAAAAGATCGTTGACCGGTTGGGGCACCCGGACCTCGATGACCCTGGTCTGGCCGCTGGCGAAAACCTCCTTGACCACCGAAAATCTTTTTTCGGCCTCCTCGGGCGGGAAGATATCCCATATCTTGCGGCCGATGATCTCCTCGGGCTCCTTGCCGAAGGGGGCGGCGAAGGCCTTGTTCACGAAGCGGTAGGCGCCGTCGCGCTCGAAGCTGAAGATAGGGTCGGTGGATTCGTCGAGCACCACCCGCCGCTTGGCCTCGCTCTCCCTTAGCGCATCCTCGGCCCTCTTCCGCTGGGTGATGTCCAGGCCCACGCAAAACAGCTCCAGCAGGCCTCCCTCGGGGTCGCGCCGGGCCCGGACGGTCCAGGAGACCCAAACCCGCTCGCCGTCGGCCCTGACTATCTCGCTGGCCAGGTTCTGCCTGTCCCCGGCGCCCGCCAGCAGACCGTCGGTCAAGTCCTTCAGACCCCGCGCGCTCCGGCCGCCGGCATCCCCGGCGGCCAGACCCAGGAAGCCGCGGCCGAACTCGTTCAGGAAGATTATCTCCCCCCGCCCGTTCAGCTTGAGGATGATGCTGCCCGCGCTCTCGACCAGCTCGCGGTATTTCTCCTCGCTGGCTTCCTTCAGCTCCAGGGTGGAGCGTAGTTCGGCGGTCTTCTGAGCCACCTTCCGCCGCAGGGCGTGGTTCCAGGCCGCCAGGCCCAGGCCGATCGCGATCACCGCCGCCAAGGCGTAGATGCTGTAGAGATAATATTTCGGGTCCGCGCCCAGGGCCGAGCCCATCCACTTCCGGTCTATGGCCTCGTATTCCTCCGGCGTGATCCTGGCGAAGCCTTCCTCCACCAGTGTGAGCAGGGCGGCCGATCCCTTGGTCACGGCGCGGTGGAACTGGCCGCTGTAAAGCGACTTGGAATGTTTGAATTCCTTTTCGAGGTTGTACTTGTACAGGTAGTAGAGGGCCGGCGGCTTGTCCACGCAGAAGACCTTGATCTCCCTTTGCGCGGCGGCCTGGATCACCTTCTCATAGCTCGGATAGACCTTGAGGTTGTATATGCCGTTGGCGTGCAGGACCTCGATGCAGGCGTCGCCCTCCTTGACCCCCACCGTGAACCATTTCAGCGAGGACAGCTCGGTGATTCCGCTGATGTTTTTGAAGAAGAAGATCGGTACTTCCAGGGTGGCGTAGGGCTTGGTGAAATCGTAGTTCTTCCTGCGCTCCTCGGTCATGAAGATGGTGTCGATCACGTCGGCCTTGCCCTGGAGCATGAAGCGCTGAGCATCGCCCCAATCCATGGCCACCAGCATGACCTTGACTCCGGTCCGCCTCTCCCAGAGCTTCCACTGGTCCGCCACGATTCCCTGGGGCCGGCCCTCCTCATCCAGAAAGACATAGGGAGGGTAGCTCTCATCGCAAACCACGGTGATGGCCGCGGGCGGCTGCCAGGCCTCGGCTTGCCGGGCCGCGCTGGCTTGGGCCCGGCCCAAAAGGGCCCAGGACGCCAGGCAGAGCGCAGCCAGCAGGACCAGGCGCCACCCCCCCCGGGCCGGGCGGGGGCGGGGCCGTGGTCTGGCTTGAAGCTTCGGGGCGGGACCGCCGCCCGCCGCCCCCATGCCAGACCGCACCCCTCTCATTGGGTCAACGCCGGTTTCTGGAGGGCCCTGGGGACGTACCACCTGATGAAGTTGTAGCCGATGCCGGCCGGGGCGGGATCAATGCCCTGGAAACGGGCATGCACGATGGGCAGGGCGTCGGGCACATAGAGGAAGGTGTAGGCCGCGTCCTCGGCCAGTATCTCCTGCACCCGGTCATAGATGACCTTGCGGCGAACGGGGTCGAAGATGCGCCGGCCCTCGGTCAGGAGCCGGTCCACTTCGGGGTTCCTGTAGGCGTTCAGGTTCAGCTTGCCCGGACCGATGTTGCTGGAATGCCAGATGTCGTACTGGTCCGGGTCCTGGCTGATGGTCCAGCCCAACAGCACCGCCTCGAAACGGCCCTTGTCCACGAACTCGCGGATGAAGGCCGCCCACTCGATGGTGCGCAGCTCCACCTTGACGCCGATCTCGGCCAGGCGGCGCTGGATGATGACCCCGGCGTTCTGGCGGGCCTGGTTGCCCTGGTTGGTCAAAAGCACGAACTCGAAGGGCCGGCCGTCCTTCATCAGGCGGCCGTCCTCGCCAGGCAGCCAGCCGGCCTCGGCCAGCAGCGCCTTGGCCTTGGCCGGGTCGTAAGGGTAGGTCTTGACCTTGGGGTTGTAGTAGTAGGTGCCGGGCTTCAGGGGCCCGGTGGCCACCTGGCCCAGGCCCAGCAGCACCCCCTTGATCAGCTCCTCCTTGTTGATGGCGTAGGAGAGGGCCTGGCGCACGCGCTTGTCGGCAAAGCGCTCGTCGCGCAGGTTCCATCCGATGTAGGTGTAGGCCGCCGCCAGGTAGCGGTACTTTCTGAAATTGGCCCGGAAGAAATCCGTCTCGGTCTGCCGCCGGTATTGCAGCGGGGTGAGCCCCATCCAGTCCACACCGCCGGAACGCAGCTCCAGGAAGAGCGTGGCCATGTCCGGGATGACCCGGTAGACCAGGCCGTCCAGAAAGGCTCGGCCCTCCCAGTAGTCAGGGAACACGGCGAGCTCCACCCGGCTGCCCGGCAGCCACTCGCGGAACAGGAAGGGCCCGGTGCCGATGGGGTGGCGGTTCAAGGGGCTCTGGCGCGGGTCCTGGCCCTCCAGCAGGTGCGCCGGCAGTTGGTTGAGGGACCAGGAGGCCAGGCCCGGCGCGAAGGGCTCGCTATAGGTCACCCGGAAGGTGTAGGGGTCGGGGGCCTCGGCGCTTTTCACCTTCAGATAGTCGCCGGCGTAAGGGGTGGGCGTTTTGGGATCGACCATGAAGCGCCAGTTGAACAAGGCGTCGGCGGACGTGTAGGGATGGCCGTCGTGAAAGCGCACGCCGCGCCGCAAATGGAAGGTGATGGTCAGGCCGTCGGCGCTCACCTCCCAGGACTCGGCCAAGTCGCCGGTAAGGTTCAGGTCCTTGTCATACTTGATGAGCCCGTTGTAGCACCAGCCGCTCATCTCGTGGGAGGCGCTGTCGGCGGTGAGCATGGGGATCATGCTGGTAGCGTCTCCGATGGAGCCGATGACGATGGAGTCCCCGGTCGCGGGGGCGGCGGGGTTTTCGGCGGCGGGGGCGGGGCGGAGCAGCACCAGCCACAAGGCCAGGGCGGCCATGATCGCCGTTACGGCCGGCGAAGGCCGGCGGCCCGCCCAAGCGCCACCCTGTGGCATGTCCGCGCTCCTTGCCATTGGTACAGGCCATGTTAGCTTCCCGCCTCGCCCGGCGCAAGTGTCCGTCACGCCTTGACCAACCAGCCTTGACCAACCTGGTCGCCCGCTGTTAGTATGCGCAACATGATGGGGAGGAAGGCCCTTGGAACCCCAAGCGGTGCTCGAGTTCATAAAAACCCGCCGCAGCCGGCGCAAGTTCGCCGCGAAAGCGGTGGACGAGGCCCTGGTCGATAGCATCATGGAGGCCGGGCGCTGGGCCCCCAGCGGCATGAACAACCAGCCCTGGCGCTTCCTGGTGGTGCGGGATGCGGCTCTCAAGGCCCGCCTGGCCGGCTTCACCCGCTACGGCGCGATCATCGAGGGCGCGCCGGTGGTCATCGCGGTGTTCATCCACCGGCCTTCCATGTATAACCAAACGAAGGACCACCAAGCCATGGGGGCGTGTTTGCAGAACATGCTGCTCATGGCCGAGGCCCAGGGCCTGGGCGCGGTCTGGCTGGGCGAGATACTCAACCAGGCCGAGGGCGTGCGCGAGGTCTTGGGGCTGGCCCCCGACCTGGCCCTCATGGCCGTCGTGGCCCTGGGCTGGCCGGCGGCCGGCAACGAACGCAGCCAGCGCAAGCCCCTGGACGAACTGGTGCTGAACAGGCGCTAACGAACCGCTCTGCTGGGAGGTAAGCCCAAATGAAACCGAACAAGCTCCGGATCGCCGCCGTCCTGATTCTGGCCGCCTGGCTCCTGGCCGGTTGCTCCCTCTTCGAATCCGGCAACCAGGAGGCCGCCGCCAACGAACCCTCCCGGCAGGGGGCCGTGGGCCGCTACTACGACTTCGACGACATCCAGGTCCCGGTGAGCCTCAAGCTCAACAAGGACAAGTCCGTGCTCTTCCGGGCCGGCACCCTTAAGGCCGGCATGCTCTTCTTCACCGACAACCTGGAGGTGGAGAGCCTGGTCAACTTCTTCATCGACTCCATGGCCCGCGACAACTGGACCCTCAAGAGCTCCTTCAAGTACCCCAAGGTCATGCTTTTCTTCGCCAAGCAGTCCAAGACCTGCGTTATTCAGATCACCGAGCACACCTTCTCCACCGACGTGGAGGTTTGGGTGGCTCCCACCATGTAAGGAACGCGCGTGGCCATGAGCGAAACCGACAACCGGCCCCGGGTGCTCCTGGGGGTGAGCGGCGGCATCGCCGCCTACAAGGCCTGCGAACTGGCCAGCCAGCTCACCCAGCAGGGCGTGAGCCTGCGCGCGGTCATGACCGCCAATGCCGCCCGCTTCGTGGGCCCCCTGAGCCTGGCCGCGCTCACCGGCCAAGACGTGGCCCTGGACATGTTCGACCCGGCCCGCGAGGCCGCCATCAGCCACATCGAGCTGGCCCGCTGGGCGCAGGCCGTGGTGCTGGCCCCGGCCACCGCCAACCTGATCGCCAAGGCCGCCGGCGGCCTGGCCGACGACCTGCTCTCCACCATCCTGCTGGCCGCCGCCGCGCCGCTGTTGGTGGCGCCGGCCATGAACCCCCAGATGTTCGCCCACCCGGCGGTGGCCGAAAACCTCGCTCGCTTGAAGGCACGGGGCGCGCGGGTGGTGGGCCCGGCCGCCGGCCGCACCGCCTGCGGCGAGGAGGGCCCCGGGCGCATGGCCGAGCCCGCCGAGATCATCGAGGCCGTCTGGGGGCTGATCTCGCCCCAGGACCTGGCCGGGGTGCGGGTGCTGGTCACCGCCGGCCCCACCCGCGAACACCTGGATCCCGTGCGCTTTTTGAGCAACCCCAGCAGCGGCCGCATGGGCATCGAGGTGGCCCGGGTGGCCCTGCGCCGGGGGGCCATGGTCACCCTGGTCCTGGGCCCCACCCTGCTTGCCCCGCCCGTGGGGGCGCGCCTCATCCGCGTCACCAGCGCCCAGGAAATGTACGAGGCCGTGACCGCCGCCGCCCGGGACGCCCAGGTAGTGGTCAAGGCCGCGGCGGTCAGCGACTTCAAGCCCACCGAGGTCCATTCCCACAAGGTCAAGAAGTCCTCCGGCCAGGGCCAGTCCTGCGAGCTGATGCCCACCCCGGACATCCTGGCCGCCCTCGGCCGCGACAAGGGCTCGCGCATCCTGGTCGGCTTCGCCGCCGAGACCCACGACCTCATGACCAACGCCGCCGCCAAGCTCAAGGCCAAGAACCTGGACCTCATCGTGGCCAACGACGTCTCCGCCCCCGATGCCGGCTTCGTGGCCCCCACCAACCGGGTGGCCATACTGGACCCCGGCGGGGCCGCAGAGGAACTGCCGCTGATGAGCAAGACCGAGGTGGCCGGCCGGCTGCTGGACCGGGTGGCGCGGCTTTTGGGCCGCGGCTAGACCGGCCCGCCGGCCCGCTCCCATGCGCCCCCATCCCGAACCAACGGCACTGGCCGCCAACCTGGCCGACAACCTGGCCGCCCGCCGCCGCCTGGGGCTTCCCCTGGTCGAGGGCCGAAGGTCCCAGCTGGATGACCTCCTGAGCCTGGTCCTGGGCCAGCCCCTGGCCAGCGGCCTGGCCGCCATCACCCGGGGCATCGAAGGCTGCTCCCGCTGCTCCCTGGCCGCCGGCCGCCACCATATCGTCCTGGGCCAAGGCCCGGAGCCGGCCAGCGTGATGATAATCGGCGAGGCCCCGGGCGCCCAGGAGGACAAACAGGGCTTGCCCTTCGTGGGTCCGGCCGGCCAGCTTTTGGACCGCATGCTGGCCGCCGTGGGCCTGGCCCGCGACCAGGTCTACATCACCAACATCGTCAAGTGCCGCCCCCCCGAAAACCGCGACCCCCGGCCCGAGGAGGTCGCCGCCTGCCGCCCCTACCTTGAGGCCCAGATCCGCGCCCTCAATCCCCGCGTCATCTGCGCCCTGGGCCGGCCCGCCGCCCAGGCCCTGCTGGCCACCGACGCTCCCATCAGCGCCCTGCGCGGGCGCTGGGCCAGCTTCGAGGGCATACCCCTGATGCCCACCTTCCACCCCGCCTTTTTGCTGCGCGAGCCCGTCCGCAAGGCCGAGGCATACCAGGACCTCAAGGCCCTCGCCCGGCGCTCCGCATCGGGGCCCGTCACTTAACGGGCTTCGCTGGCAGGAACCTCGCGAGGTCGCGGGCCAGGCGGGCCGAAAAGGCGCTGCTGCCCTTTTCGTTTAGGTGCCCCCAGGTCGAGAAGTAATCGGTCCTGAAGTTCAGCCTCGAGGCTAATTCGGCGTTGTAATCGAAAAACGGTATGCCGCGCCGCCGGGCTATCTCCATGAGCAGCAACATCGAATCGTCATCCGACATCCGGCAGGGGATCAACTCGGGCGTTTGCACGAAAATCATCTTGATGCCGTCGGCGGTCAGCTGGTCCAGCAACAGGTCGAAGAGATTCTCCTCCTCCGGCGACAAGTGGATCCCAGTGTCATGCTCGTGGATAACGCCGCCGCAGCCGTCGTACTTCATGTTGAAGGGAATGTAGCCGCGGTAATACTTTTGGGCCGGATTGTTGCCCGGAATCGAGGAAAATACGCTGTCGAGAAGATGTTGCTTGCCGCTCATAATGGATAGCTTGGATTTCAGCAATTCGTCCGCCGCCAATTTGAAGGACGGGTCAAGCAAGCCGAGCATAACCGCCTTCCAGGGCAGATAGACGATGTCATCGGCGAGGCGTCTGGTTAAGTACTTGTTATTGAATATGAACCAGTCCACTCCAATGATAAATATCTCCGGCTTGGGATAATAACGTCGAAACAGATGAACGTACCAATCATAATAATAGCTGGCCCCCGCCCCGCTGAGGCTGAAGTTGAAAACCCGCACCCCCTCTGATTCAAGAAAGGCCGGATTGATGCCGTGGGCAGTGTGGGAGGTGCCAATAATAACCACGTTGGCCTTTAGCTTGGGATAAACCAGTTCGCGGTACTGGTGGATGGGCTGAATATAACCCGCCTCGGACTGATTTAGCATGCGCCAAAGTATGAAGTGGTTCAAGGCCAACAACAACGCCGCGCCCAGGATTGAAAACAACGCTCCTTTCCATAAGCTTTTCATCGCCCCCGCCTTGGCTCGAGACAGAAAGCAGGCTCGTCAAAACCGCATGTAGATGAAATCCGAACGATCCGTCACCCCCAGAAACACTATGCAGGCCAGCACGAGGTAGTAGGCTGCCCAGCGCGCGGCCATAGGCAGCCGCGCCAGGGCCCAGGCCTTGCCGTGGGCCTCGGCGTAGGACAGGGCCTCATATAGGGCCATGCAAAGAAGCGTGGCCAGCCATTCGTGCTTCCCCACTCCCAGCCTTAGCAGATCATCGAAGGTGAAAAATTCCCATTCGACGAACATGTTGGAAAGTATGAATATGGCGTCGCCTAAATTCCTGGCCCGGAAAAACACCCAGGCCAGAGTCACGCAGGAGAAGGTCACCGTCAGGCACATAAAGCCGTGACAGCGCGGCCATCCCCGCGCCAGCCATCCCAGCAGTCGTTCGCGCAGCCTCCGCGTGGCGACCTCCGTCACTAGCAGGGCGCCATGGATCCCGCCCCAGGCCACGAAGGTCCAATCGGCGCCGTGCCACAGGCCGCTTACCAGGAAAGTCGCCATGAGATTGGCGTACCAGCGCGGCTTCCCCTCGCGGCTCCCCCCCAAGGGGATGTACAGGTAGTCACGGAACCAAGTGCTGAGGGAGATGTGCCAACGGTGCCAGAACTCCCCGAAGGAGCGGGCCGCGTAGGGACGGTTGAAGTTGTCCGGCAGCCGGTATCCCAGCACCTTGGCCATGCCCATGGCCATGTCGGTATAGCCGGAGAAATCGTAATATATTTGCAGGGAAAAGCACGCGGCTGGAATGAGCAGCAAAAGGCCCTCGTACTCCATCGGCTCGCCGAAGACCACGGCCACCACCACCGCCAGGCGGTCGGCTATGACCACCTTCTTGAACAGGCCCAGCAAAATCTGGCGCAGACCCTCCGCCGCCCGCTCATGGCTCCAAGGCTCCGGCGAGGCCAGTTGAGGCAAGAGCACCCCGGCCCGGGTGATGGGTCCGGAAAGCAACACGGGGAAGAACCCCGCGTAGCTTAGGTAGCGCCCGGCGTGTCGCTCGGGCTCGCGCTGCCCTCGATAAACGTCGATCACGTAGGATAGCGACTGGAAGGTATAAAAGGAGATCCCCACCGGTAGCACGAGATCCAGCATGGGCACGGCCCGCGCGGGCTTCTGGGCCAGGGCCGCCCAAATGCCATTGATGCTCCCGGCCAGGAAATTGTAATACTTGAACAGCCCCAGCAGGCCTAGACCGATAAACAGGCAGACCGCTAGCCATGCCCGGCGGGAGGCTTGACTCCCGGGCCTCGCGGCCAAGATGGCCCCAGCGTAGGTTGCCAGGGAAACCGTCAGGAGCAGCAAACAATAGATGGGGTCGAAGGAGGCGTAGAACACGTAGCTGGCCACCAGCAATACCACCCAGCGCCAGCGCGGGGGAGCAATTTGGTGAACCAGGGCGACAATGCAGAAAAAAACCAGGAAGCGGATGGAATTGAAAGACATGCCTTTCCCTCTGGGGGGCCGTCTTTATTGGCAATCCAACTCCATTGGACTACAAAAGTCATATAAAAACAATTCTCCCCTTGTCATGCGCCCTCAAGTTGACGACCCCCGCGAGTGCTCGTCGTCGTGGCAATAGACACAGAGGTTCTCCCAGTTGGAGCCGTCGGGCGGGTTGTTCTTCCAATTGCCGTCCTTGTGGTGGACGGTGAGCAGGTGGCGGTCCTTGTAATCGAATTCCCGCGCGCATTTGGCGCAGATGAGCCCGTGGATGGCCAGCGACTGCTCGCGGTAGGCCTGCCTCTCCGGAGGCCGGGCCCGCCAACCTCGCACCAGTTCCTCCAACGGCTTGCCCGTGGCGCCGGGCGTATGCCCGCCGGCGGGCTGCTCCTCGTAGCGTCTGGGCCTGCGCATGGCTTCAGCCTCCCCTGATGCCAATATGTGATCAAAGCCATTCATGGCTTTGATCGCCGGTCGGTAGGGCCAAAGCGTGGTTTGACCCCACAAAGCGAGCTTTGTAGGGACCCCCGGTTTTGCCCTGCCTCGCGAGCGCGGGCGCGCTCGGCGGGCCATCCCCCATGGTCCCCAGCCAGCTTGTTGGCTGGGGTGGATTCTTGGCCCGCATGCCAATTAGCGCCCAAACTACTCGTTGAACGTTAATTGGTGTGCGTGGATGAACGCCTAACTTTCTAATGCTACTATACGCCCGCCGCGCCGCTCCCGTGCGGCCTCGATGGATTCGGCCCGTCCAGTTGAAGGTTGACCTGACCGTTGCAAAATGGATATTATGCCTGCGGTGCCGGTCCCGAGTGACGGGCGCCAGGGGTCATGACCGCCCCTCGGTGGCTTTGAGCCGCTCGAGGGGCTTTTTTATTATTTTCCCAATGCCGGCCCCAGTTATGGACCACGTAGAAATCTGCTTGCTCCAAAAGCCCGGTTCGTCCCTGCGGGCCGCGCTGATGCCTTGCCTGGCCTCTTTCGGCGAAATGCCGGTGGTCCGCCAGGCCGAGGACCTCTCCGAAGAGGAGGCCTTGCCCTCCCGCGCTATGCTCTTTTGGGATATCAGTCTCTTTACCGCCCATGAAATAAATGACTTGTCTCCATCGCTGCCCCCCGAGCGCTTTGGCGTGGTCCTGGCGGCCGGCTCCCTGGACGACGAGGTGATACAGGCCTGCCGTCTGACCGGAGCCCTGGGACTGTTGGTGGAGCCATTTTCCGCGGCCCAGGTGCGCGCCACCATGGAGGTGGCCCTGGCCTGCCAGCTCAGGGTCTGGGACCTGCAGGACCAGCTTTTCAGCCTGCGCAAGGAGATGGAGAACCGGCCCCTGGTGGAGGAGGCCAAGCGGGTCATCATGGAGGTGAGCGGGATGAGCGAGCCCGAGGCCATGCGCATGTTGCAACGCTACAGCCGGGCCCACAACCAAAAGCTCGCCGACACCGCTCGCAAGGTGCTGGAGGCCTTCCGCCTTATGAAAAACGAGATCTAATACTAAATTCAAGTCAAATATGTAATTAACCATTAGGTAACCCCCGGCTCTGCCGAAGGCAATTGACTTTATCTTGTTTTCTTAGGGGCGGGGGCTATCTTCGCCCTCCCGCTTTTCCGGCAAAAAAAAAAGGCGGGGACAAAACCCGCCCCACGAAAACGGGCGCCCCCGGCCAGGGATCAACCCAGCAGAGTTACGAGCTCGTCCAGACGGCGGATATAACCCGCCGCTCCGGGCACCAAGCCCTC